>CAZGIX010000470.1:0-1555 GCA_964525785.1 uncultured Anaerolineaceae bacterium | reverse complement strand
TAAAAACCGTCCATACGGGATAATTTTTCTTCTACGGCTAGTTTGTCATTCCGAGCCCGAAGGGCGAGGAATCCCTTGTGTATCCGTGTCCCATAGACCTCCTTAATCCATCCGTCGGTCTTGGAACGTACCCGGATCGACCAGCACGTCCCCCAGGTGCAGCACCTTCACCAGCGACAGGTCCACCGGGGGCACGAATAGTGAGATCATCCTGCTTGACCGGTTGACCTCCAGGATGATCCCCAGCGCCACCGTAAAACCTTCTTTATCTTCCATCGCCACCAGGCGCTGCAGGGCGAAGCGTGACGCAGGATAGATGCCGTATTCAGACCACTTGACCCAGATTGGGACGGCATTACAGAAATACTCCTTGAACTGGTGGGTCCGGTGTCGCTGCCGCTGGTCTGTGTCCCGAGATTTCACCGCCCCAGCCGGTCTCAATACCACCACCTCGCTGCGACCGCTGCGTTGGATCGGCTGCAGAAGCGGTGCCAGCTCGTTCTCACGCTGGATGGCGAAGATCATACTCGGCCGGAGTACCTCGAATTTGGCATACTTGAGCGCCAGTCCGCCCTGCTGTGGATCGACAAGCCCCGAGGTATCGTACACGATCACCGCCGACCCTGCTTCACGCCCTTTCGCTGCTAACCGGCTTGCCGCAGATAGTGTGGGCAGCATGTGCCCGCTCGGCGTGGTCGACTCGGTGAACTTGCGCCAGGTCCCACCGGCTGGTAGGAGGCTGTCCGGTCCGGGTTTGCCCAGGGTCAGGGTCATCGTGCAGGGCGGGCCAAGCTGGCTTTGACCCGGATCACCATCCAGGAATGCCGCCTGATTCACTACCTCGCCGAGTCGTTCGTACAGGTATCGCGCGAAGGTGGTCTTACCGGTGTCCGTCGAGCCAACGATCATCAGCACGCCTGTCCTGCCCTCCAGGTCCAGCGTAGCCCACGCCTCCGGGACTTCTATATCCGCCATCCTCTCGCCAGCCTTCTCCGTTTCAGTTGCCGGTGGTGTCCGGCAGATGGAGTGTCTCCCCGGCCTGGAGCAGGGTCAGCAGGGCCTGGGCGTAAGCCTCGCTGGCATCGGGGTGAGTGAATTCGAGCTTTGCACCTCGGAGCTCGATCGTGCAGGTGCACCCCTTCAACCCGCTGATCAGCCTGCACCCAGGATTGCCCTGCATCAGCAGCGCATTCTGCAAGAGCTGGCGCAGCTGGTCTTCGCGCGGCACCCACACAGCTTCGCTGGTAACCAGATAGTCCAGCGCCCACTCGGATGCCCCCTGGAAGCTGACGATCTGCGAACCGCTCAGCATCTCTACCGTGACCAGCAGGTCGCTGATTACAAACACCTTCTCGTCCATACCGCGCTCAGGAATGGCGAAGTAGTCGAGCAGGCCGGGTGTCCATTTCAGCCCGGCTTCTTTAAGCTGGATAGCAGTACTCAAGGAGAGCATATGATTTCATTAACAAACCAGCTGGATGCAAGATGTTATCCATGTAGTCTCAGGGTTACACCGTCACTCTGCCTATTTCCGTATCATCCGTGTCGATCCGTG
>CAZGIX010000469.1:0-1592 GCA_964525785.1 uncultured Anaerolineaceae bacterium | reverse complement strand
GGTCGATACAGTGGATATTCGCGAGATGGTGGCGGTTGAATTGGGGTATGAAGTTATGAGGCCGGGCTACGTGTTGTACCCGGGTTTTACTATACACAACGAAGAAGAAATCTGGTTGTTTGCCTCACTCGAAACAAATCCTGAATGGTTGCGTAAGCCTCGACCGGTCGGATATTTTGTGAGCACAGGTTGGATCCCGGGTAATTTTCTAGCAGAAGGGACCATGTTCGTCGGCGCATCGATCCGTACTGAGGACCCACAAAGATTACATTTCTACGAAAGGGAAGCCGCGTCATTCCAGGTAATCGAGAATCCGGGCGGTCTGAGTGCTCGTATCGATCATCCAGGGCAGTTCCCGGGGGTTGTCCGCCCACTGCTTCAGTGGGAGACGACTTATTATTCTCCAGGTCAAACTCCTCCATGAATGCAAAGAGCTCCCCTCGCGTGAGTATTGGTTTGCCTGTATATAATGGAGAAGCCTTTCTTGGCCAGGCCTTAGATTCACTGCTAGGACAAACTTATCCAGATTTCGAGCTAATTATCTCTGATAACGCATCTACCGACAACACCCAAGAGATTTGCCTGGACTACGCTTCCAGAGAGACGCGCATTGAATATCTACGCAATTCCGAAAATCTAGGCGCAGCGAATAATTACAACCGACTGGTACATGCAGCAAGTGGAGAGTATTTCAAATGGCAGGCTGCGGATGATGTTTGTGCACCCCAATTTCTGCAGCGATGTATCGAGGTATTAGATCAGGAAAGAGAGACTGTCCTTTGCTATCCGAAGACAACGATCATCGATGAGAATAATTCCTTGTTAGCGCCCTATCCGGATGATCTCCATCTAACTGATCCCAGCGCGTACCGGCGCTATACAAAATTCCATCTGCGCTTTCGCACATTGGAAAAGTGTAATTCTATCTTTGGCTTGATTCGAATCGAAGCATTAAGAAAAACGAGATTGATTGGCAGCTTTCGCGCTTCTGACATGATTTTATTAGCGGAACTGGCCCTCCTGGGGAAGTTTTACGAGCTTCCGGAGTTCCTATTCTACCGACGGGATCACCCGCAGTCTTCTATGCGAGCGTACTCGAAGGGAGAGCGAGTAGCTTGGTTTGATCCGAATAATCGAAATAAATATCAGAATTTTTATTGGACGATTTTTATCGAATACTTACGTTCAATTCACAATGTTCAATCTGGGTTGAGCACCACAAATAAATTGCGCTGTTATTGGGAAGTCGCAAGATGGGGAATTTGGCGGCGCAGGTATCTGGGTAATGAACTGCTGGGCTCAGCTGCCGATCGCGCTAAGCGGTTGCCCAAACCCATGAAAGCGCCGTTGTCTTGGACCTGGACCCAATTGCAAGCTGTCAGCAGAGCATTCCGTGGACACCGGGCAACGCTTCCGAATGAGCGCCATCAGGAAGACGAACAGGTTCGGAACAGGTAGGTAATATATGAAAGTAGTTTTACTTGCTGGCGGGTATGGTTCGCGACTGGCAGATGATGTTGAGCTCAAACCCAAACCAATGATCGAGATCGGGGGACGGCCTATTCTTTGGCACCTGATGATGTATTACTCCT
>CAZGIX010000468.1:0-1627 GCA_964525785.1 uncultured Anaerolineaceae bacterium | reverse complement strand
AAATATATGATATACTATTTCAAGTTCACCCTAAGGGTGAATTTATACATGAATGTGGAGAGCAAGATTGCGTTTTCGGTTCAAGAGGAAGAAGCTTGAGATCTGTATTACGAGGAAATGGGCGCACAGAAATATCCACCGGGTGTGGTAGATGCCTTCTTCCGTGTTATGTCAATCATTGAGGCCGTACCGGACATTCGCGACCTCTATCATCTTAAGAGTCTCCACTTTGAAAGGCTGAAAGGTGAGCGAAAGGATGATCGCTCGGTGCGACTGAATAAACAATACCGACTGACGATGAGGCTTGAAAAGGATGAGGAAGAGAATTATCTGCTCATCCTGGATATTGAAGACTATCACGATTAACTATAGAAGGGAGCTGCAATGACCACCACACGCAGACCCGCCCGGGTCGTATCGCCTGGGCAGGTCATCGCCAAGGAACTGGAGGCGCGCGGCTGGACGCAGCGGGACCTGGCAGTCATTATGGGCCGGCCATATCAGGCAATCAGCGAGATAGTCAATGGCTTAAAGCAGATTACACCGGACACAGCCCGCGAACTGGCGATGGCTTTTGGCACATCGATGGATTTCTGGATGAATCTTGAATCCAATTACCGACTCTTCATGGCTGAACAGGAGGATAAAGAAAGAGAGATCGAGCGACGCAGCCGGATTTACACACTAGCGCCAATTGCCGAATTGGTTAAGCGCGGTTGGATTCAGGGTTCCGGGGATATCGACGAACTGGAATGCCAGGTTTGTAGCTTTTTGGAAATTTTATCGCCGTTTGAACCTCCCCAAGCATATGCAAGCTACCGTCTTTCAGAGAAACGCGGCCCGGAGGAAGCGGCAAAAGTGGCTTGGGTAAAACGCGTGGAACAGTTAGCCCGGCAGCAGCCAGTGGCAGGCTATGATCAGGAGCGCTTGCAGGAGAGTATTTCACAACTTATGGGTCTGGCGCAGTCCGAGGAAGATGTGGTTAAGGTTCCGGACACCTTGCGGAATCTCGGCGTGCGTTTCCTGATCATTCCTCATCTGCCGCATGCTTATCTGGATGGCGCTGCGCTTTTGGTTGGCCAGAATCCTGTCGTTGCGATCACCCTGCGCTACGATCGAATTGATTGGTTCTGGTTCACGATCCTGCACGAACTGGCACACATTCTCCGGGGACACACCGCCCATCTTGATTCACTATTTGGGCGGGATGGTGAAGACGGGACCGAGATAAGCTCTGTCGCAGAAACGGAGGCGAATGAGCTGGCTCGTCAATGGCTGCTCGACCCCAGTGCGCTGGAGGGTTTCATCGCCCGCGTACGACCTTACTTTTCAAGAGCTGAGATCGAGGCTTTTGCTGCCTCCCAGAGGCGCCATCCAGGGATCGTTTTGGGGCAGCTTCAGCATCGAGAGGTCGTGGGTTATAGGAACCTAAGATCAATGCTGGTCAAGGTTAAGCCCCACCTGGAGAATTGGATTGATACGCCGATTCCATAACAGCCCAATGCATAGTGCTTTGTAAGAAAAGCGGCAATTATTCAAGATGTAGCGGTGGTTGCTCTGATTGCATATAAACAGTAGTATTGCAGATTTAACAATTGACCCATGAAACGGGCAGAGCAGGAGTTGA
>CAZGIX010000467.1:0-1647 GCA_964525785.1 uncultured Anaerolineaceae bacterium | reverse complement strand
ATTAGCAGAACCATTATACGCCAGACCCAACAATTGTCAATCACATTGCCGAGGTTGTGTTGTTGTTCAGCGAATTTGACACCCCCTGACTGTTCAGGGAAAATGACACCCTATGAATACACAGGTGACATTGACGATGAAAGAACAGCACAAACTGAAGATGGTCATTGATTACGAAGCCGGGAAAGTCCACGCCCAGCGAGCAGCGGAACTGTTGGGCATCTCGAAGCGGCAGTTTCGTCGGCTGGTAGCCGCATACCGCCAGCGAGGGATCGCAGCCCTGGCGCACGGGAACCGTGGCAGAGTATCCACCAACCGCATCTCGGAGCAGGTGCGGCAGGAGATCCTCCGGTTGGCCAAGGAGACCTACCGGGATTACAACGACTGCCACTTCACCGAAGAACTGGCTGAACGGTCCGAGCCGATCCTGGTTTCGCGTTCGACCCTACGGCGCACCCGGCGCTCAGCCGGGCAAGGCAGCCCCAGGAAGCGGCGAGCCCCCGAATATCGCGGTCGCCGGGAGCGCTATCCGCAGGCCGGGATGATGCTGCAAACAGACGGCAGCCGCCACGATTGGCTGGAAGGTCGTGGTCCCTGGTTGACCCTGGTGGGCATGATCGACGATGCGAATAACGAGGTGCCTGGGGCGGTCTTCCGGGAAGAAGAAGATGCGGCTGGCTATTTCCTGGTGTTGGAACAGGTTTGCAGGAGCAAAGGCCTGCCCCAGTCCATCTACGCCGATCAGCACACCATCTTTCAGAGCCCCAGCCAGCCCACCGTGGAGCAAGAGCTGTACGGCGAGCTGCCGCGCACTCAGTTTGGCCGCCTGGTGGACGAACTGGGCATCCAGCTGATCGCCGCTCGCAGCCCACAGGCCAAAGGACGCATCGAACGGCTGTGGGGCACTCTACAAGACCGCCTGGTCAAGGAACTGCGCAAGGCCGGCGCAAACGACTTGGAGAGCGCCAACCGGGTTCTGGCGGCTTACCTGCCCAAGTTCAATGCCCGCTTTCAGGTCGAAGCAGCTCAACCTGGCTCAGCCTATGTCCCCTGGCCACCGGAGCGGGATCCGGCAGGCTACTTTTGCTTCAAGTACACCCGCATCGTGACCAATGACAACACCCTGCCCTTCAACAAGCATCGCTTGTAGATCCCTCCTGGACCCCATCGCAAAAGCTATGCCAAGGCCAGGGTCGATCTGCACCACTACATGGATGGCAGCCTGACGGTTTTCCACCAGGGACAACTCCTGGTCACCTTCCAGCCAGCGACTTCCGCTCCCCCTCGGGTGGGTCTGTTCCAACCAGCAACCCCCGCATCACCACCTCCTCAGCCGCAAGCTCCCAGTCTGCCCAAACCGCCCAGACATCCCTGGAAGCCCCCCGCTGACCACCCCTGGAAGCAGTATGGCATATCTTTGAAAGGCAGAAAATTGGGATGATCACTAACGATGAAAAAAGACGAGCAGATCGGATCGCTCCTGATCTTCTCGCCTTTCCTTTGGGGTTGTTCAGATTATACTTACACCCTGCTATTGGTCAAGGTGTCATTTTCCCTGAACAGTTAGGGTGTCATTTTCCCTGAACAATGACATCACATTGCCGAGGTAGTTTGGCAATTCAGATTGTCATCTACAAGCCTGATCAC
>CAZGIX010000466.1:0-1696 GCA_964525785.1 uncultured Anaerolineaceae bacterium | reverse complement strand
TTGCGACAGGCGATCTTTGCGACAGGCGATCTTTGCGACGAGGAATCCCTGCAAACAGAGTCTTTACGATGAGCGTCATAGGGATTCCTCTCCCTTCGACTTCGCCTTTCGACTGCGCTCAAGACAAGCTTAGGGCAAGCCTTCACTGCGTTCAGGGTCGGAATGACATGGAGGCCGCTATGTGGTGGACCCCAACAACTCTGTATCGGGAGACCGTCGCCTCTCAAGGGGTTGGTGATGGCCGCGGGAGGGGGCGCAGCGACTCGGCGATCTGCACGGCCTCTTCCATGGATAGGTTGCATTCCAGCCGGTAGGTGATGCCGTCTTGCTCCCAGATGAGCACGTTTCCCTGGACCAGGCGGCGGAAATCCATCGCCCCATTGGTCAGGCGCAGGGGATAGGGACCCACCGCCCAGTATGCTTCCAGGCCGTTCACTGTGGTTTGCTCCACCACGACCGGTCCCATCTTGGTGATCGCCCACGAGCCGGCCCCGATGGCATGCAGGCTGAGGACAGCCCTGTCCGGCTGCTGGGGATCGGTCCAGACCAGGATGAGCACCTGACCATCCTGGTCCTGCAGGTAAACACGGTCCGGAAGGCCAATATCGGGTGGATCGGATGGCAGCAAGATAGAGAATTCCAGCTCGTCCAGGGCCTGCTCCAGGCTGATCTCGCCGCTCAGATCGAGCAGGGAGGTCAAGATGTAAGGTGTCGGAGTTGGAGGCGGCCGCGTGGCAGCAGGCATTGCCGGAGTTTCAGTGGCTGGCGCTGGGGTGGCTGTCGGTGTGGGGGTCGGCTCGACCAGGAATATGCGCACCACGCCGACCTGCAGGAACTCCAATACCGCCGCGCGCACCGGCGGGACCAGCAGAATTGTGGCTATCACCAGCACAATCACCGCGGCGGCTGTCCAAGCCAGCGCCCGCAGCCGCGCCGTTCTTGCTCGCCGCCTGTCCCTCAGCGGCTCTCGCAGGCGGGTGCTCAGGTCAGGCGTGGGCGGGTAGGGCAGGTCGCGGGCGGCTGCCAGCAGGCGGTCACCCCAATCTTCGAACGCACGATCACTCATTCCAGCACATCCTTCAATCCTGGGTAGTCAGCTTCGATCACCCGGCGCAGCTGTTCGAGCGCCCGGTGCAGCCGTGATTTCACCGTTCCGGGCGGGGTATTCAACGCCTGGGCGCTCTCCTCGACGCTCATCTCCAGGAAGTAGCGCAGGTAGATCACCCGCTGGTGGTCCATGTTGAGCTGCTGCACTGCCTGCCATAGAGCCTGCGAGCGGCTGCGCTGATGGCTGCGCTCCTCGACCGTCATGACGGCAGCCGGTTCAGCCAGCAGTGAGCGGCGCAGGGCGTTGATGTAGCGTCCCAGCGAGCGGCGCCGGTTGCGCGCCAGGTTGCCGGCGATGCTGAGCAGCCAGGGGCGCAGGGGACGGCTCGGGTCGTAGCGCTCCAGCGCACGCCAGGCGCGGACGAAGGTCTCCTGGGCGTTGTCTTCGGCTTCGTCGGCATCTCCCAGCAGCAGGTACGACAGCCTGAAGACCGGCTCCTGGTGTACCTGCACCAGCGCCTCCCAGGCGTCGCCATCGCGCTGCATGGCGCGCAGCACCAGCTCGCTTTCATTCGCTTGAAACGTCACTCAGACCTCTCCGGAGAGGTAACTAACCGTGATATATACATTACACCCGCTGAGATCGAAT
>CAZGIX010000465.1:0-1701 GCA_964525785.1 uncultured Anaerolineaceae bacterium | reverse complement strand
CGTGAGACGCGGTTGAGCGAACGCGAGATAGAAGTGCTACGTTTTCTGGTCAGCGGGCTGACCTATGAAGAGATCGGCAGGCAGCTCTTCCTCAGCCTGAACACGGTCCAATTTCATGTCAAGAACATTTATGGAAAACTGATGGTCAACAAGCGGGTGCAGGCGATCGACAAAGCCCGAGAGATGAACTTGATCTGAGCCCAGCAGGAAAACTACATATTTTCCCGACATGGAACCACATGGTTATGTGGTTCTTTTTTTATTCCACTCCTATAGAATGATCATAACTTGTTGAATATATGGAGGTATTGAAATGAACACACGAAAAGTACGGTTTTTGATGGTCGTCTGGCTCGCCTTCGTGCTCTTGAGCGCACAGCTGCTCGCCGGCTGCGCTCCCAGGGCGAGGGTGGGCGCATTGCAGACCGAGTCCCAATCGGTCGAGCTGGGAGACGCCGAGTCGGTGCGCGTCGAGATCAACTTTGGCGCTGGCGACCTGAAGGTGACTGGCGGGGCAGAAAAGCTGCTGGAAGCCGACTTCGCCTATAACGTCGCCAGGCTGAAGCCAGAGGTGGCGTACAGGGATGGCACGCTCACTGTTCAGCAGCCCGAGGTGAATGGCTTACCAGTCCTGCAAGGCGTCACGGATTTCCGTAATGAGTGGGGCGTGCGCCTTAACGACGAAGCGCCAATGGATTTGCGTGTGGATGCAGGCGCCGGGACCAGCGATCTGCAATTGGCAGGCCTGTCACTGACCCGGCTCGACGTCAGCCTGGGCGCGGGTGAAAGCACGGTAGACCTGAGCGGCGACTGGGCGCGTGACCTGGACGTCAGCATCGATACCGGCGCAGCTTCGCTCACCGTGGTGCTGCCCCGAGAAGTCGGCGCCCGAGTCGAGGTTGGGGATGGACCGCACACAGTTGACGTCACGGGCCTGGTGAAGGACGGAGGCGCCTACACAAACGACGCCTATGGCGAATCGGATGTAACGCTGCAGGTAAACCTGGAAGCCGGTATCGGCTTTATATACCTAGAAGTAGAAGAAGAAGCAGCCGCAACCTGGACCCCTACCGGACAATGAAACGGACAAGTATTGCCAGATAAGAGGAGAAAACAGCATGAACGCGAATGATTTCGTTATCAGTACGGATGGCTTGAGCAGGTCGTTTGGTAAGGTACACGCGCTCAAATCGCTCGACCTGCGCGTGCCACAGAAATCGATCTTTGCCTTTCTTGGACCTAACGGCGCAGGCAAAACCACTACCATCAAGCTACTGCTGGGTTTGATCAAACCTACCAGCGGGAGCGGCAAAATCTTTGGCAAAGATATCACCCACGACAGCGTCGATATCCGCGCCAGGATCGGATACCTGCCTCAAGACCCCCGCTTCCACGAGCACATGACCGCCCGCCAGACGCTGGAATACACGGCCAGGTTCTTCTATACAGGCCCCCAGGCAGCGATCGACAAGCGCGTGGATGAGATGATCGAGTTAGTGGGACTGGAAGGCAAGGCAGACCGCCCGATCCGGGGCTTTTCTGGCGGCGAACGACAGCGCCTGGGAATCGCCCAGGCGGAGGTCAACTATCCAGACCTGTTGATACTGGATGAACCCGCCGCCAACCTGGACCCGCAGGGTCGCCGGGATGTGCTCGAAGTGATGTCCCGCATCCACAAATATGCCACGATCTTTTACTGCA
>CAZGIX010000464.1:0-1714 GCA_964525785.1 uncultured Anaerolineaceae bacterium | reverse complement strand
AGGCTGCCGACTCGCTGGATGACTACCTCAACCAGCTTGAGATTTACATCAATGTCTGGGACGGGCAGACCTGGAGCGGGCCTTTTGCGGTGACTGACGATCTGCTAGGCGACGGTTTCCCGGCGCTGGCTGGCGACGAGTATGGGGTGACCCTGGCCTGGGTGCGGGATACGGATGGCGACAGCACCACGACCACAGATATGGTCATCGCACTGAGCGACTGGAGCTGGGAGACCGGCATGGGCGAGCTTCACACTCAATCAGCCGCTCCAACCGGCCTGAACGCCCAGGTGAGCATTGCCCGCATGAACGATCAGGGGATCATGCAGACTGCCCTGGCCTGGACTTACGACGCCGATGGCAGTCCCGAAACCCTGGAAGACCGCCGCTTGCACATGGCTGTCCGCGGCCAGGGCGCCGACCCAACCGAATGGGTGCAGCTCAACCCACAGCCCCTGCCGCCGCGGGCCGAGCTGCCCAGCCTCACCTTCGATCAAGGCTCCCCCTACCTGCTGCGCCTGGCTTTTATCGTCCACAACCTGGAGGGGGACGGGCAGAGCGCTGCGGGGGTGAGCGATAATTCATCGATCTGGACCGCCCAGGTGGACTTGAGCAACCAGACTCCCCAGGTAACCGGGCAAGCCCTGCTGGATGAATCCGGAGCTGAAGTGCCTGGTGAACGCCCGCGCCTGCAAACCGATGATATAGGCGAGACTGTCCTGGTCTTCCGCCGGTTCGGCGAGCTGGGTGAGCGGGGGCAGTTAGGTCAGGTGGCGATGAGCCAGTTCATCTCGAATGGCGGCGCAGACAACTTCAGCCCGCCGGTCTACCTGACCGGGGATCTGAACCAAAACTGGCAGGCAGCCGCAGCCATCAACCCGGAGAATGGATTGCTGGAGGTGTTGTCTGTGCAGCGCCCGCTCCTAAACCCGGTCGCCTTGCAAGCCCTGGGGATAGCTGGAGACGATCCGCTGGATGGAGGAGCGCCGCTCCCCCCGGCGGCGATGAGCGCCGCCGCGGCCCAGGTGACCTTGCTGCGCAGTTTAGCTCCTGTAGCACTGGCAGTCCCCGTATCAGCCACGACCCTGACCGGTACTGCAAACGATGACCTACTGGTGGCGCTGGAGTATGGAACAGACGGCGACCCGTCCCTCGACCCGCTGCTTGAGCTCTCGCAGCCGCACGCATCGATCGGATCGAGCGTGATGGTGACGGCCACGGTGCGCAACCTGGGTCGCATGGACGTCTCGGGGGTGGTGCGCTTTTACACCGGCCTTCCCGGGAGCGGCACCCTGCTGACAGAAATCCCCGTACCCGGCGCTTTACCTGTGGGAGAAGTTCGGGTGGTAGCAGCCGACTATACCGTGCAGGGCGGCGAAGACCCGATCTACGCTGAGGTGGTTATCAATCCGCTGTACACGGACGCCAGCGGCACCAACAACACCGCCACTGCCAGCCTGGGCGCTCTGCCCGCTCCGCAAATCGCCTCCGTACAGCCCAGCCAGGTCTTCGAGGCGGGTCTGGAGATCGCCATCCTGCCCAGCGTAGCCCAGGCCGTATCCGGTTACAGGGTGCTGCGCAGTCAGACCCCCGGAGGCCCGTATGAGCTGGTCGGCGAAACCACCGGCGATGTTCAATACGACCTCGGTCTGGCCCTGGATCAGACATACTGCTATGTAGTGCATGCCTACGACCGCTCCGGTCTGATCTCGCC
>CAZGIX010000463.1:0-1732 GCA_964525785.1 uncultured Anaerolineaceae bacterium | reverse complement strand
TGTACTGGGTTTTCCAGGGTGACAACTGGTACGCGAGTTCCTGGTACAACGGGCCCTGGTGGTTTGTGGAGCCGTATGCTGTGCCGGTGTACATCCTGCGCGTCCCCGTGCGCTACTACCGCCAGCCGCCTGGGTACTTCCGCGGGTGGCGGCCGGAAGCGCCTCCACGTTGGAGTGATAACTGGGGCCGAGACTGGGAACAGCACCGAAGCGGGTGGGACAGATGGGACCGCCGCGCTGCCCCTGCCCCTGCCCCGCTGCCCGCCTACCAGCGGCAGTATTCAGGGGATCGCTATCCCCGACAGATGGAGCAGCAGCATGAAGTTCAACAGCAGCGTTACCGTTACCAGTCGCGTGACCCCGTAGTGCAGCGGCAATATCAGGAGCGCTATCAGCAACAGGATCGTGGTCGAGGTCAGCAACAGGATCGCGGTCGAGGTCAACAGCGGGATCGCAATAAATAATTCCAGCCGATCCGATCTTTATCTTGACCTGGAAGCAGGCGCTGCTGCGCGGCGCTGTTTCCGAGTCATGCCAGCTGCTGTTGCGATAACGCGATGAGATGATGCAGGAAATGCAGTTTTCAGCATTCCCCTGACCGCGCTGGAATACATAGAGAACGAGATGTCGTCTCATGTAGGTGGAGTGCCCGCCCAGGAAAGGGGGCCGGCCATCCGGCGGGCGATGGCTTGGCAATCCAAGGAGTACAGACCAGGATCATGTATGAGCCACATCACACACCACCGATATCCGTGGGCAAGTTTGCTCTGCGGATGTTCGTCCATGCCACCCTGGCGCTGGCACTGATCGGGATCTCGTTGCTTGTCGGAATCATTGGCTACGAGCACTACGAGCAGATGTCGTGGCTCGACGCATTCCTGAACTCGGCCATGCTTCTCGGCGGGATGGGGCCGGTCAAGACCGCAGGCTTGAGCGAGCCTGGGAAGTTCTTCGCGGGCGTTTATGCGCTGTATGCCGGATTGGTGTTCATCGCCGTGATGAGCATCATCCTCGCACCGGTCATTCACCGGGCGCTTCACCGGTTCCATTGGGCTGAGCAAAGCCCGTCCAAGTGAGCGGCTCACTCAGCATCGGCGAGTGCGCGCCGACTGTCTTTTGTAGACACCTTTGACCCTTAAACCATGGCCATTAATTTAATGGTCCATGGTTCTTTATCAACGCCTGCTTAAGGAATCAGCCATTCGCTGATCGCTACCGGCGTGCCGCCCTCTCCAGATGAAAATCTGACGACATAGCCGCCCTTTGATGCAAATCGCTGTCCGGGACCCAGGCTGAGGTGGGGGTAGATCGAGGGTGACAAGGCGGATTGCGTCATTTGCTCGATGCGCTCGATGAAATAGTCGCGGGAAAAGTTTTCCCTCAGGTGGGACATCGCCTCCCCGGTGACCGTGGCGGCGAAAAGTGCGTTGGCCTGGGTGCGTTCGTCACCCAAGGGAATGTCCCTGGCGCGAAGCCATGCTTTCAGGCGCGCCAGCCGCAGCTCGCGGCTCGCGGGCAAATCAAACGGATAAACCATCTGCAGCTTGCTGAGCCAGGTTTCCGGCAGGCTCGGGCGGCGCATGGCAGACAGGCTGGCGGAGACATAGACGGCTGCCAGTCCGTCTGGCGCGCGCGCGGCCAGATCAAGCGCCGCGAGTTCGGCACTGTCCAGCCATAGAACCAGGGTGACCGGGCGCCCCATGCACGTTAGCCGGGGCAGGCAATCAGCAGG
>CAZGIX010000462.1:0-1742 GCA_964525785.1 uncultured Anaerolineaceae bacterium | reverse complement strand
TATTTCATCCCCGAATACCGCCTTCGGCGGTTTAGCCGAATCTCGGAATGACATGTCGGGAAAAGATCGTGATAAACTCTGGGGTGAAGCTGGGGCGTCTGTACTCGGAGGCGCCAGCTGCAGCCATGAACACAGGGGCTAAACCATGAAAATCACAGTCATCGGCGGCGGCTCAACCTATACGCCAGAGCTGGTCAGCGGCTTCCTCGCCAGGATCGAGCGCCTGCCGCTCAAAGAGCTCTGGCTGATGGATACCGACAAGGAACGCCTCGAGATCGTGGGTGGGTTTGCCCGGCGCATGGTCCAGGCTAAAGGGGAGCCATTCAAGGTAGTGCTCTCCAATGATCAGCGAGGCTCCATAGCAGGGGCAGCCTATGTCATCACCCAACTGCGGGTGGGAATGATGCCTGCCCGGCGCGGCGACGAATATCTCGGTCGCCGCCACGGCCTGATCGGTCAGGAGACCACCGGTGTAGGCGGTATGGCAAAAGCCTTGCGCACCATTCCGGTCATATTGGATATTGCCAAAGACATGCGCGCCACTGCTCCTGGTGCCATGCTGATGAACTTCACCAATCCGGCAGGCCTGGTCACCGAGGCGCTCTCTCGCCACGCCCCAGATGTACCTTGCGTGGGCGTCTGCAACGTGGGGATTACCACCAAAATGGAAATCCTCGAACACCTGGAGAAGATCACCGGCGCAATGCTCACCCCCGTGAGCATTGCCTCCGAGCGCGCCGTGTTGAAGACCCTGGGCCTCAACCACCTCACCTGGCATTACGGCTTTACCGTGGATGGCAAGGAGCTGTGGTCGCAGATCTTCCCCGCTTTTGTCGAGCTGGCGAAAGAGGCCGAAGAACCCGAGTGGGATGTGCACACGCTCGAAGCGTTGGGCATGCTCCCCAACTACTATCTACAGTATTATTACTACACCGCCAGAAAGCTTAAAGGGCAGGAGAAATGGCCGCCTTCACGCGCTGAACAGGTGATGGAGATCGAAAAAGACCTGCTCAGGCTGTACGCCGACCCGGCCCTCAGCCAGCCGCCGGAGGAGCTAATGCAGCGCGGCGGCGCGTATTACTCCACGCTTGCCACCCAGCTGGTAGACTCGCATCACAACGACCTGGGGCAGGTGCATATCGTCAACGTACCCAATAACGGCGCTGTGCCGGGATGGCCCGCCGATTGGGTGGTTGAAATCCCGGCCCGGGTGGATCAGAGCGGAATCCATCCGCTGCCCGCCGATCCCCTGCCGCCTGCCTGCTTTGGGCTGGTAGCCCAGGTCAAGATGTACGAGCTGCTGACCGTCGAAGCCGCGGTGCGCGGCGACCGGAAGGCGGCCTACCAGGCTCTCCTAGCGCATCCCCTCGGCCCACAGGGGGACCAGGTACAGGCTGTACTGGACGATATGCTCGCCACAAACCGGCGCTGGCTCCCGCAGTTTTATTCACCCTCATATGAATGAAAATTTGGAGTGTGGATGAGCGAAAAGTATTATTTGGGTGTGGATGTAGGCTCTTCGAAGACCATAGCCCTGATCGCCGATGAGGGCGGTCGCTGCCTGGGCATCGGCAGGGCGCAGGGCGGCAATCACCAGATCGTGGGCTACGACGGACTGGCGCAGGTTTTGCTGAGCTCCTGGCAGCAGGCTGCCCAGACGGCGGGGCTGGCTAAGGAACAGATCGCTGGCGCAGGCTTCGGCATCTCGGGGTATGATTTCCCCTCCGACCGCCAGCCTCACC
>CAZGIX010000461.1:0-1744 GCA_964525785.1 uncultured Anaerolineaceae bacterium | reverse complement strand
GTGTACAAAACGCTCATCGGGTCGAAATGCCGGAACTCCCCGCCCGTACGCCAGCGCACATAATTGCTGCGTGCCTCTTCGCTGTCGCGTGTGCCGTAGTACGCCATGCTGGCAAACGTCGCCCCTGCCGGACCCAGGCGCATCTCCAGGTGCAGGTGCGGCTCGACTGCGTTGCCGCTTACCCCCACTTCCCCGAGCGGCTGGCAGGCCTCCACCTGCTCGCCCAATGCCACCAGCGGAGGGCGGTCCAGGTGGGCGTAGAGGCTGTACACCGAATCACCCTCCGCCATCCCCAACTGGCTGCGCAGCTCTGCGGGCAGGGTATCCTGGGGCGTCTCGATGATGACCAGGTTGCCGTACGGGTACGTCTCCGGGAGCGATGCCGCCACGATCCCCGGCAGGACGCTCTGCACCCCCACCCCCTGGATAGTCATCCGCTCGCCCCGCCGGTAGTACGAAAAATCCACCCCATGATGCCGTTCTTCACGCCCCGGCGGCGGCGGGCGGTACGGGTCCGAGATGATCTCCCGCAGCTCGTCCAGCGCATGGATGCTCAGCGGCGAGCAGATCTGGAACGGTATGGCGGTGGGTGGTATGGCAGTAGCAGTTGCTGTCGGGCTGCTCTCAGGGATTACGGTCGGTGTACTATCTGCCGGCCCGGCATTCGTGGGCGATGGAGTAACGCTCGGCCTCAGCTCCTGGGTGACCTGAACCCCGGTCTTCTGGATTGGATCAGCCCCAGTCGACGGTTGCGGACCGGCGCAAGCCGCCGCCAGCCAGGGGATGATCACGATCAGCCAGGTCCACCGCACTCGTCGCATGCCTCCACGCACCCTCCAGGCTAGGATTGTATCACCCCTCTCGCCTCTCCCCTTATTACCTTGTTGCCTTATTACCTTATCCCTAACTTGCAATTCCTAATTCCCAATTCCTGATTTTCTATTCCCTATCGCCATCAGCAGCGTGGTGATGGGAAGCAGCACCCCCGCCGCTAAATATCCCAGGTCGAGCAATAGATGGATATTAAAAATAATCCCGAAAACATGCAAGATGCTCAATACGCCCCCAACGACAAGGAGCCACCGGATCCAGGTTCCCAGTTTACCGCCGTCGATCGCCAGCCCCATGAAAATCGTTGCCAGCCCGTAGAACAACCCCCATGCCAGGTGTTCGATAGCATACATGATCGAGCTGTCACCGTGAATATCGACCAGCGCCAGCAGAGCCTGGTTGTCCGTTTGAGCGATTCTCGGGACCAGGGCGAGCTGCACGTACCAGTTGATGCTGCTGGCAGCACCTAAAAGGACCATAAATATCAAGCCGAGCTCAGCAAAAAACGATCCCTTCTCCGGTACCTGCCGGCGCAGTGCCGCAAACAGGATGACCAGGGTAATATCCCACAGCAAGCCGATCGCCGCCGAGACCATTTGAACAGCCGGCGCAGACACGGAATGGATGCTGCCGTCGACGATGAACTTGCCCGCCAGCCCCAAGAGATACAAGACACCGAACACCGTTGAGATCGCTGCTGCGAGATACAAGGTTTGCCGGGCGGCATTGCTTGCGCCGCCATTCTCGAGCTGAGCCGTGTTCGTTTTCCTGTTCATACATCCTCCTGTATAAAAATCGACATCATGGTATTTAGCCAAACCTTATTTGACAACCTCATTCACCTTCGTGTCTTGATGTTGTCGAGTCCTATTAACTCGTATCACCCGAACTTTAACAAAGTCTCATAAAGTCG
>CAZGIX010000460.1:0-1774 GCA_964525785.1 uncultured Anaerolineaceae bacterium | reverse complement strand
TCAAGCAGCATGATGCTGCCGGTTATGCGCAGCACCGGGTCTGGGATGGGAATCAAATTCTCATTGCGCAGCAGCATCGAAGAGAGAATCAACAATAGCGGCAGGAAAGGTATGGTGAGCATAAACTCCACAAAGCGCATCAGGATGTTGTCCACCCAACCGCCGTAAAAACCGGAGTAGGCGCCAACGGCTATACCGAGAAGAACAGAAAAGACTACCGAGACCAGCGCGACGGTCAGCGAGATGCGCCCGGCATACACCACCCGGGAGAAGTAATCCCGCCCGATATGGTCCGTGCCCAGGTAGTGGGTTCGCCCGGTCTCCGCGTCTACAGCGCCAAAGGGCAGGAAGTAGTCGCCCACCTGCAGCTCTTGCGGCTGGTAAGGGGAAATTTGCGTGGCAAATATAGATATCAGGAAGATCACCAGCATGACCGCTACGGATGCCATCGCCAGCTTGTGGCGGCGGAAGCGGCGGAATACCACCAGCCAGGGCTTCTCTTCTGGGGTGGTGATCGCCTCGCTGGAGAGCAGATCGGTCGGTGCAGTCGCAGTACTCATAACCATTACCTCGTGAATGCCAGAGAGCTAGTGCAGTTGGGCGTAAATAAACACTCAGATATTGCCTGTGTAGCCCAACTGCTTAAAGTGCTTGGCGCAGATGGTTTATATGTAGGTTCATTTATGCCGCCAAGCACTAGCTGAAGCGGATGCGTGGGTCCACAACCGTGTACAGGACATCCTGTAGAAGGGTGGCAAACACGGTCAGGATGGCGGTGATAAACAGCAAGGCCATCGCCACCGGGTAGTCATAGTCACCCAGCGCCAATATGTACAACCGTCCCATGCCAGGCCACGAGAATATCGATTCGGTGATGATCGCGCCGCCAAACATGGTGGGGATGGCAAACACAGCAATGGTGACAAAGGGGATCAGGGCGTTGCGCAGGGCATGCTTGACGATCACCACCCGCTCGATCAACCCCTTGGCGCGCGCCGTGCGCACGTAGTCCTGGCGCATGACGTCCAGCATGCTGGCGCGCACGAAGCGGCTCCACTGGGAGACGTAGGCCATCGACAGCACGGCTGCCGGCAGGATCATATGCAAGCCACGGTCGAGGGCTGATCCAGCCGTGATCGCGCCCAACAAGGGAATCGTATAGTTGCGCACTGCCTCCGAGCTGCCCGGCGGCAGGTAAAACCAGCCCAGACCTTTGGGGATAATCGAGAACAGCATGATCAGCAGCAAGCCGAAGAAAAAGGTCGGCATGGCGGAGCCGAAGAAGGCCAGGGTGGTGACGGTATAGTCGAATTTAGAGTACTGCTTGACTGCCGAGTAGATGCCGATCGGCACGCCGACCATAAAAGAGATGAGCAGCGCCAGGCCCATCAGCTGCAGGGTCTTCGGCAGGCGGCCCACGATCAGGTCGCTCACCGGGCGATCGCGGTTCAAGCGCCACGAGGCCCCGAAGTCGCCGAGCAGCACGCCCCTGGCATCGCGCCGGCTTACCAGGTCGCGCAGGTAGACAGACTGCTCGCAGCCTGTCACGACGGTTTCATATTCACCTTGCTCGTTCAGTATGTTTTCTTCGATGGGTTGCCGGCAGCCGACCTCCAGGTTGGGGAAAAATTCGTAATTCCCGATGATCACCGGGCCATCCGGCTTGCCGATCAGCCAGCGCGTGAAGCGGATCGGCAGGTACAGATCTAGCTCGTAATAAGAACGGATGCGAGCGATGTCCTCTTCCGTGATGCGGAAGGTCGAGGACTGCGTG
>CAZGIX010000459.1:0-1795 GCA_964525785.1 uncultured Anaerolineaceae bacterium | reverse complement strand
TGGAATGAGTTTCAGGGGGGAGGTCTTCTGCGCGAAGCGCTTAGTCCAATGAAGGATATGCACTCTAAAAGTGAGATCGCCCAGCTTTCACTGAGCGATTTCCAGCGTATATCTTCAGCACTTTGACATTCGTTCACCAAGCGTTGCTGCCGGCGAAGATGCTCTGAAAGTTATACGCTCTGCGGAGAGGGTGGGATTCGAACCCACAAGAGCCTTGACCCGGATGGTTTGCATTACTTTTGAAGATCATACCCACTGGTTTCGGGTGATCTTAAACCAAAAAGGCACTGAAAAGTCCCTATTGATTAGTGATGCTTGGATTCGAACCAGAGGCTGTCGGGCTATGAGCCCGACAATCTGCAATTCCATCAAGTAAGGCTCGGGCTGGGTATCCGCGGATTGATTCTTTACAGAGCGGCTCCCTGACCAGGTTATCAACAAGTGGCACGATGCTACACTTTAATCCGCTTGATGGATTCTGTATACTCGCAGTATGAATCCGATCGAAAGCGGGGATGGGAGGCTAGAGGATATACCCTCGCAGTCCCTTCGGAGGCGTGAAAGAAACTTGTTGGTTGAGATCTTGCGTCCTGGCGACTTCTATGCTGCCTACATCTTCGACCAGGCGATTTCCAGAGAGGCGGATATCACCCGGGTCATCAGTCAGGCTAAGGAGCTGGGCTACCCCTTGCGCTACTGGTGGCTATCGCAGGCAATGGATATAATGGGTTCCCCAGACCGCTTGATCGTTTGTGTGCATCATCCAGGGGGGAATTCAGATGCGGGTATGGACCTCTACCAGGCTTTGCACAATGAGGGAGTGACGTGGGATGATCTGGAAGCTGCAGCCATGGATGAATACATGTTTCTAGGAACCACCATACGCAGTCATGGTGAGATCATCACTCCAGATGCAAGACCTTTGTTCCCCGTCAATGAGTGATAGGTGGTTATAATCAGATGATGAATTCTAAGCAGCGATTCCTGGAAACAATGCAATCCGGTCAACCGGACCGGCCTCCGCTTTTCGATGAAGGACAGCGGGAAGAAGTGCTGGAAGCTTGGCGTCTCCAGGGTATGCCTGACGGAGCTTTACTTTCGGAATTGTTCGCAATCGACGAACGGGATGAGATCGAGCCAGACCTGTACCCATCCCCAGACCTCGAGCCGTGGCCAACGACGCTGGATGCGTTGGATGCTTTGAAGGATGCCCTGAACCCGGACGATCCAGCTCGTCTACCGGAAGATTGGGATACCTGTGTGCGGGGTTGGGCAGATCGCCAGCATATCGTGATGCTGCGCGTCCACCGCGGCTTTTTCCAGTCGATTGGCGTTAATGATTGGCGCCGGTTTTATCAGATGATGTTGCTGGTCAAAGATGATCCGCGCCTCGTGCACAAAATGCTTGAGATCCAGGGAGAGTTCAATGCCCGGATGACCGAGCGTGTCTTACGAGATGTTCAGGTCGATGCGGCGGTGTTTGGCGAGCCGATCGGTGACAACACCGGACCGCTGATCTCGCCGCGAACCTATCGCGAGCTGGTCTTGCCCACTTACCAACCTGTTCTTGAGATCCTGCACCGCTACCATGTTCGGACGATCATCCTGCGCGCCTTTGCGAATATTTATCCACTTATACCGGACCTTCTGAAAGCAGGGATCAACTGCCTCTGGGTAGTGGAGGTCCGTGCTCTGGAAATGGATTACCCCCGCCTGAGAAGTGAATTTGGCCACGATCTTCGCCTGATTGGCGGTTTAGACCTGGATGTGCTACGTGAGGATAAGGAGTCGATCC
>CAZGIX010000458.1:0-1795 GCA_964525785.1 uncultured Anaerolineaceae bacterium | reverse complement strand
CGTGTTCACTCAATATGATGATCGCGAAGAACTTCGCCTGAAAATTCAACCAAGTTCCAAGGTGCCGCCACCAGGACAGCCAGTTGGTGCACCGTCGTCCGGTGAGGCCGCACCTACCATGCCAACTACCGCACCGCGGGCTCGGGCTCTCCGTCGTGGTGTGACCACGCCTGTGCCAAGCGAGGGTACGGTTAATCCATGACGATTTTTACCTGAAAGATGTGTTACACAGGCCTTTCTGGGGGCGTTAAATTAATGCGCCCTATTTTTTGCGTTGTCGGGAAACCGATCGGGTCAAATATCCGGATTTGCTCCCGGGTGGGGGGTGGTGAAATCCTTGCGCCTCCCCGTTTTTATTGAACTCTTTTTCCTGGGTGTTTATTGATGAAATCAACACATAAATTAAATAAATTCAAATCCGGATCTGTTCTTGTAAATGCCCTTGCATTGGCTTTGACAGGCTGTGCTTCGGTTGGCAACCAGAGCCAGACCGAGGATGGCATGACGATCTTAGCCGTGCCGCATGAGTATGAGACCAGGATCGACTCAAAGGACAAGAACGCGCCGACAGGTAAGAGCAAGGAAGATGAACGCTTCAAGCTGCATCCGGGCACAGGTGTGACAGTCAAGCCACCGGTTCAATTGCCCATGGCGAAAGAAGTGGCTGGCAACATCACACTCAACTTCGAGGGCGCCGACTTGCGTGAGGTGGTGCGTACCATGCTTGGAGATATTCTCGGTGAAAATTATATCGTTGATCCGAAAGTAGGGGGCAGCATCACTCTTCGTACCACTAGGCCGATCCCCAAGTCGGCAGCGATGCATACTCTGGAAGAAATCCTGCGCATGAACGGAGCGGTCATGATCCGCGAGGCCGACGGCGTATTCCGCATCGTGCCCGCTGGCGCAGCAGCAAAGGGCAATACCACCCCGCAACTGACCGACATCAACAAACCATTGCCTGGCGGTTACAGCGTCCAAGTCGTTCCGCTTAAATTCATTGGGGTGGCCGACATGGCCAGAATTCTTGAGCCGCTTACCGGCGAATCCTCAAGCGTGCGCATGGATCCATTGCGCAACCTGCTCATCCTGTCTGGAACCCAACTGCAACTGAGGCACATGATCGAGACCATCGACATGTTCGATGTGGACTGGATTTCCGGGATGTCTGTGGGTTTGTTCACCCTGCAAAGCGTGGACGTAAAAACAGCTTCCAGCGAATTGGAAAAACTGTTTGGAGACAAGAATCTCGGCCCGCTTGCCGGTGCCATACGCATCGTTCCCATCGAGCGGCTCAACGCACTGCTGGTTGTTACCCCGCAGGCAAAATACCTGGAGCAGGCCCGCACCTGGGCCGAACGCCTTGATCGCCCGGGCGCGGGTGGGGGTGGTCAGCGCCTGTACGTCTATCAGGTTGAGAATGGCAAGGCCGAAAATCTGGCCACCCTGCTCAATGATGCTTTTGCCAAGAAAGGGACACAAACCAAAGCCACCCCCTCCGCAACACTGGCGCCCGGCGCGACGCCTGCGGAAGTCAGATCGGTCGTCCCGAATCGCGAGCCCGGAAAGGAAACGCAACCGCAACCGGCTGGATCAACGGCAACCGTTTCCGCGGATGGTGTCGGCCTGCCCCAGGATGTCCGTATCATCGCAGACAAGGACAATAATGCCTTGTTGATCCTGGCCAGCCCCTCCGACTACGAGAGTATGCGATCAGCCCTCCGCACGCTCGACATGAGCGTGCGCCAGGTTCTGGTCGAGGTCACCATCGCGGAAATCTCCCTCAAGGACGAAC
>CAZGIX010000457.1:0-1813 GCA_964525785.1 uncultured Anaerolineaceae bacterium | reverse complement strand
GGCTGCCTGTAATAGATGTGACCATACAGCCAGAACCAGCCAACATAGGCCCAAAAAGCAGGGGGAGACAGGCATGCAGTTACTATTTATCAGCTAAGGAGGAAACTACAAGCATGAAATCAGCAACTGAAGCAAACCAGCCGACCCACCAGGGAGCCGAAGATGCGGCGCAGTACTTCCGCTATATGTCCGAGTTCGTCGGCTTCACCGAGGAAGATGCCCAGGCAATCCGGGCTACCCGCCTGATCATCGAGAAATACATCCCGGCGATTGTCGGCAAGTTCTACGCCCAGCTGCTCAGCTACCCGCCGACCCGCAAGATATTCACCAAGAAGGACGGCAGCCTGGATCAGGAGTACCTGCAGCTGCGCATGCACCACCTGACCAATTTCTGGCGCCGCACCGCCTCGGGTGTATACGACAATAAGTACGCCAGCTTTGTGGACTATGTCGGCCGCGCTCACACCCACCGCGGCGCGGACCCGAAGATCTACATCCCGGAGCGCTACGTGATCGGGCAGGTGGGTCTGGTGCAGCATGCCATCAGCGAGGCCTTGCATACCGAGCTGAAGGATTTCGATCCGGAGCTGGAAGTGCGCGCCTCCCGGGCCTGGAACCTGCTGATGATGGTCATCCTGGAGATGCTTGCCCGGGCGTACAGCGATGAGCGCACCGTAACGGGTGAAGGGTCCTGGACAGAGATCGACAGGCAGTCCGTCCACCAGCTTGCCGTGCAGGTCTACGAGAGCAATATCGGCCTGTACCGCTCGATCGAGCACAAAGATGTCAAAGTGGCTGTGGCATCCGAGATCCCAGACGGCGAGCGCAAAATCGTGGAGGTAGAAGGGGTCTCGATCGGCTTGTTCCACCACATGGGCGAATGGTATGCGCTGCGCAACAGCTGCCTGCACCGCGGCGGTCCGGTATGCACCGGGCAGCTCAAAGACGGTGTGATCACCTGCCCCTGGCACGGCTACCAGTACTATATTAACAACGGCGAGCTGCTGCTGGATTCCAGCGGGCACCTCGAGATGTACCCTGTGGAGCTGCGCGATGGAGATGTGTACCTGCGCTTCCCGGTCCCGGTGATGGATGCCGCGCCGGTCCGCCTGGAAGATGTTGACGCCGGTGCGCCTCAGCCCGCGGTCGCAGATGCCGCGGTCGAGGAGCGTAAGCTGGAAGAGAACGAATTCCTGGTCGCGGATTTGCAGCCCGGACAGGTCGCGCTGGTATACGTGAATGGGGATGAGGTGGCGGTCTACAACGTGGAGGGGGATTATTACGCCACCCAGAACGAGTGCACGCACGCTCTGGGACCGCTGTACGAAGGCGAGCTGGACGGGCACGGCATCGTCTGCCCGTGGCATGATTCGTGTTTCGATGTGCGCGATGGCCGTGTGCTGCGCGGCCCGGCAACCGAGCCGCTGAAGACCTACCGGGTAGTAGTAGAAGGCGGCCTGGCTCGCGTGGAGTGAACCGCTCGCCCAGCAGCCCGGTTATTCCGACCTGATCTGTGGTATATTTGCGCCCATCGCAATAATTTTTCTCGTTTTACGGAGGCGGTATGGGACAAAATCGGGTTGTCATCACAGGTCTGGGGGCCGTCACCCCACTGGGCTGCACAGTCGGCGAGTATTGGGATGGTCTCACGCACGGGCGTTCGGGGATCCGCAAGATCAGCCTGTTCGATGCCAGCCACCTGCCCTGCCAGATTGCCGGCGAGGTGCCCGATTTTGATCCCGGCCAGTACCTGGATCGTAAGACCGCCCGGCGCATGCCGCGCGCCAGCCAGTTTGCCGTCGCAGCGACCCGC
>CAZGIX010000456.1:0-1840 GCA_964525785.1 uncultured Anaerolineaceae bacterium | reverse complement strand
CAGAACTGAAGAAGTTATAGGATGCATCAGCGATAAGGTTCAGCGCTACGTCCCGATAATACTGAGATAATATCAACGGCAGAATTCCGAATGTGAAGGATTGTTTCTTCAGTCGTTGATTTTTACCCTACGATCTCCGGCAAATCTAACAATGACAAGTCTTGACGCAGTTTGCTATCCTCAATCAGTTGAGGCGTGAAACCAGACCGAGAGCACAACGCAAAACGGATTTGTCGGTTTTCTAGGCCAGGCTTAACGAGTTGCTTTTTACGCTCTAATTGTGCCAAGATATCTGTCCCCACTGGTTTAGTGGCCCATTTGCATTCTACAAGGATCGCGTCTCTCTCTCCCATCACGATAAGGTCAATCTCTTCGTTGGCATTCCACCAGTTGCCAATATTGTTGGGTATAAAAGGAAGTTTCCCGGATAATCCGGCTTGCCAGAAAAATTGCTGACAGACTTCCTCAAAGGTCAGACTGGTAAAATGGTCAATTTCGGGCATCACCTGGTTTTCCAGGATCATTTGTGCTCCACCGCGTTCGAGCTGCGAGCGATTCGGGTGGACATAACGAAACCAAAAGCGCAAATAATGATCTTTCAAACGATAGATTCCGCGTCGGCTCTTGTGAGGCTGTGTTTCCGTCACGGGGACCAATCGCTCTACCAGATGAAGCTGCTGCAGTGTGTCGATATAAGCGGTTGCCCCTTCAATCCCGGTAGCTTGTTTGATCTCATTCAGGCGGGTTTTACTGGCTGCGATAGCCTGCAAAATCGCGAAGTAATTGCGCGGTTCGCGCAACTCCTGTTGAAGTATAAAGCGTACTTCGTCAAACAAAAACGAACCACGGCTGAGAATTCCATCCAGAATATTGTCCTTTAGTGGCAGTTCGGGTTGGACGGTGTGCAGGTAGGCCGGGGTGCCGCCGTAAACCGCATAGGCGCGTACCTGAGCGTCTAAAGGAAAAGAGGAATAAAACAGCCTGGCATCCTTAAACTGCAATGGTTCCAGAAGATATTGAGCTGTTCTCCTACCGTACAACGGCGCCTGATACCCTAGAACAGTCTCTTCCATCATCCCGATATAGGATCCACAGAGAATGAGCATGATCTGGCTATTCTTTAAGGTTTGGTCCCATAAACGCTGTAGGATGGTCCCAAGAGGTGGGTGCGCTGCCACCAGATAGGGAAATTCATCTAACACGACCACCAACCGCTCGCTCAGTGCGGCCTGGGCAAGTACGCGGAATAAGTCTTCCCACGAGGAGTAAACCGCATTCATCTGGCTGGGGCCAAATAGAGTCTCATTGACCGCCGCGGAGAGAGCAGTTCGTAGGGATATCTCCGAACCCAGGTCTGAAACAAAGAAAATCGAGCGTTTGCCTTCACAAAAGCGTGCCAATAATTCGGTCTTGCCAACCCGCCGCCGGCCGTAAAGAACAAAGAACTCCGCTTTGCCCGAAGCATAGCGTTTTTCCAGCAGTTCAAGTTCAGAAACACGGTTGACAAACATGAGACCCTCCCGTTGTAAGCGCTTATCCAAATTAAGGAAATCCAGATTATGATAACCGCGATTTCTTTATTGATTATAGCACGCCCTGTCAAAATGGTCGCGATTAATCCTACCAAAAATTTCTAAAGCGGAATAACATGAAAGCCAATGATCAGCTTCCGTAGTTCGTCACTTTTCTTAGATCGGCGACGAGTTGTGAAAATTCTTGTTCCTCAAAGGCTCTTAGTGTCTGTAGCACAACCATCATCCTGTATGGTGTAAAAAACCTAACCAGGGGTATAAACCTGAGAAGAAGGCTGTCTTTGGTAATCGTGGATGATACCTCCCAG
>CAZGIX010000455.1:0-1845 GCA_964525785.1 uncultured Anaerolineaceae bacterium | reverse complement strand
CGGCTGAGCGCCTGCACCTGGGCCAGGTTGAACTCGCCGTACTCGTGCGCCACCAGGAACTTGTAGAACTGGCGCAGCACGGAGACGATCAGCCGCTGCGAGGCAGGCGAGTAGGGCTTTTCGGCTTCATCGCGATCGGCTACCGGGCGACCGTGGGCATCCACCTGGCGGCCGCGCTGGGGCCGTTCCAGAACCCAGGCAATAGCCTGTTCAGGCAAGGAGGCTATCAGAATAGCCTCCGGGGCGATCTCGTGCTGGCGCAGGGTCTCCAGGAAAAGATCAAAGGCGTCCTAGTAGATGGCACGGGTGTGTGCCCGTTCACCTCCAGGAGGGCGTCGCGGTTGGGTTGGAGTAGCGGCGAGGGACACCCATCCCTCCCCAACCCAGTACTTCCTTACGCCCAATCTTCCAGGCGGAAGACCTCCGAGAATGGGTTGACGAAGCGCACTCCTTCCAGGGTCTGCCCGTCGCTGAAATCTTCGCTGAACACGGCAGTCACCTGGTTCAGGCGCGCTGCCGCCCAAATCTGCGCGTCGTAATACGACAGGCCGTGATCGCGGGCGCCGCGCGCCGCCTCCAGCACAATCAGCGGGGTCAGGTCGAAGACCGGGAAAGCGCGCAGCAGATATTCCACCTGCTGCAGGGCCTCCGCCGGGGTATACAACATCCGGCGCGGACGAGTGGTGACATGGATAAACTCTGCCAGGCACTGGACTGATAGCCGTCCGATACGTGCGCTTTCAAGATGTTTCAAAATACGCAACGCCTGGTCCTGACGCGCGGTTTCGTTTGGATCGCTGGCATAAACCAATACATTCGTATCGATCAAGATCGGCGGCATGGTTTATCCTTCACCTGTTTTACGGAGCCAGCGGTCCTCTCGCTCGGTGTAAATCTCCTCCCGGTTCCAGCGGTAGGGTTCACCTTTGGCTGCTTGCGACCGCGTAGACAGCGCCAGGCGAATGAAGTCATCAATGGCGCTCAGGTCACCAGCGGCAGGCTGCGCGGGTTCTCCGGCCACCTCGCGCTCGATGGCCTGGCGGATGATCTCGGCTTCGCTCAGGCCGCGCGCCTGGGCCAGGCGCTTGAGCAAGGCTTCCTGGTGCTTGCGGATGTAAATCTGTTTACGAACCATGTGCGTGGTCATGGCACACCTCCACCGCTATTATACATCACTTTATACATCAATTATTCGCCAGACGGGAAGTGGCAAATCTTGTGGACTTACCCAAAGATTTAAGGCTACCGGGTGTTTCGAGCAGCCGCTCGAGGAGCAGCCCGGTCAGGGCAAAGTGACCCAGATGGTTGGTGCCGAACTGCATCTCGAAACCGTCCTCAGTCCTGGTATATGGGGTCGCCATCACGCCGGCATTGTTGACCAACAGGTCCAGCCGCTGGTAATGCACCTTGAGCTCGGCGGCAAAACGACGGATCGAGGCCTGGCTGGACAGGTCCAGGGGGCGCACGTCCAGGATTGCCCCCGGCGCAGCGTTGAGGATATCCTGGCGCGCCTGGTCGCCTTTCGGCAGGGAGCGGCAGGCCAGGATGACCTGGGCGCCAGGGCGGTCTCATAGCCCAGGCCGCTGTCGGCGCCGGTCACCAGGGCGGTGCGCCCGGATTGGTCGGGGATATCAGCGGTGGTCCATGGCTGGGTAGATTTCATAGGGAGCTCCGTACGGTTCCGGCAGCAACCTGGTTATAACGAAGGGTTTAGAGATTGTCAAGGAGAGCAGGGGAGAGGGGAGGAGGGGAGTCCGCGAATTTCCGCTAATCGGGCGAAAGAGGGAAGTCGTAGAGTGCGGTAGAAGTCAATAGGCAATTTTAGTCGAAAACAAGACAAATGAA
>CAZGIX010000454.1:0-1866 GCA_964525785.1 uncultured Anaerolineaceae bacterium | reverse complement strand
TAGTATCTATCCGAAATTGAATTTCATTTATGGTGTGTGCGGCGGCGCAGCCGCCGCACACACCATAAAATAATTTCCGGATAGGTTCTTAGTATAACCCAATCCGCCTGCTATTCAATCACCACGCCTCGTGGTCCTATGGCTCGCTTGCCTCCATTGACAGTTTCCCGGCGAGAGCGTATCATAACCTGCAAATCGGCTTATCCATATCTACGTGCGGAGGACCCCCATGCAAGATCTGACCGAACCGATCCTGGAACTGATCCGCCTGGCAGCCACCGACCTGCCGCCGGACGTCGAATCGGCCCTGCGCCGGGCAGTGGAACAGGAAGAGCCTGGCTCAGCGGCCCGCGGCTCCCTGGAGACTATCTTGAAGAATGTGGAGCTCGCCCGCGCCAACTCCACCCCCATCTGCCAGGATACTGGCACGCCCATCTTCTACGTGCGCTACCCGGAGGGCTGGAGCACGCGGGTGTTGCGCGCCCAGATCGAAGCTGCTGTGGTGCAGGCGACAAAGAACTCCTACCTGCGCCCTAACTCGGTCGATTCGCTGAATGGAAAGAACAGCGGAAACAACCTGGGCGGCGACTATTTCCCCACGGTGCACTTCGAAGAGGTGGAAGGCGAGGCGCTGACCATCGACCTGATGCTCAAAGGTGGCGGCTGTGAGAATGTGGGGGCGCAGTATTCGCTGCCCAACAGCCAGATCGGCGCCGGGCGTGACTTAGCAGGGGTGCGCAAGGTCGTACTGGACGCGGTACACAAAGCCCAGGGACAGGGCTGTGCTCCGGGCATCCTGGGTGTAGCGATTGGCGGCGATCGCGGCTCATCCTACTATGCTTCTAAGGAAGTCCTCTTCCGCCAGCTTGATGATGCTAACTCCAACCCTGAGCTGTCTGCCCTGGAGGAGCGCCTGACCGGTGAAGCCAATCAGCTCGGCATCGGCCCGATGGGCTTTGGCGGGGCGACCACCGTGCTGGGCACCAAGATCACCAGCCTGAACCGCCTGCCTGCCAGCTTCTTCGTCTCGGTCTCGTACATGTGCTGGGCATACCGGCGCCGGCGAATGACCTGGCAAGACGGCGCGGCCAGCTACCAGTAACGGCAAAAGGCAGATGAGAGGAAGCGTGATATGCGATCGATAACAATCCCTATCAGCGATGAAGTCATCCGAAGCCTGAAGGTCGGCGAGCCGGTGGCCCTTACCGGGGTCATGCTGACCGGGCGCGATGCCGTCCACAAATGGATGGTCGATACTTTTATCAACCAGACCCGCCCGCCCCAGGGGGACGACCTGGAAGTCTATGCAGCTATCCAGCCGCTGCTGGATGGAGGTGTGATTTATCACTGCGGCCCGGTAGTCGCCGGGCTGGATACCAAACAATATCGCTTCGTGGCTGCCGGACCTACCACCAGCATCCGCGAAGAGCCCTACCAGGGGCTGGTGATGCGCCATTTCAAGGTTAAGGGCGTGATCGGCAAAGGCGGGATGGGCCCCAAGACCCTGGCAGCCTGTCAGGAGGTGCCGGGTGTGTACCTGCACGCCGTCGGCGGGGCGGCCTCGCTGATCGCCCAGACCGTGACGCGTGTCCTGGGGGTCTACAAGCTGGATTTCGGCGTGCCGGAAGCCATGTGGATGATCGAGGTGAAAGACTTCCCCGCTGTGGTGACCATGGACGCCCACGGCAGCAGCCAGCATGCCGTGGTTGAAGAGCAATCGCGCAAGGTGCTGGAAGAGCTGCTGGCGAAAGCCTGATAATAACGCCTCGGGAAGAAAAGACCAGACGGGTGTTGGAAGACACCCGTCTGGTTTGCTTAAGCTGTCCTGCAGCTTCACCTGCGCAAATGCGGTTTCCATATTACTTC
>CAZGIX010000453.1:0-1875 GCA_964525785.1 uncultured Anaerolineaceae bacterium | reverse complement strand
ATCAATAATGTGAGAGCACACCCAATTGACGGGCGCGGCGCTGACCCCAGGTGAACAACGCGGCGCCTGATGCCACATAGAAAGCAGTATTGATCAACAATCCGGGCAACAGGCCGCTCTGCCATAGATCTGCAGCGGTCGCACTGTCGATAAAGATTGCCCGTAAACAAGTTATACCCAGGGTTAGCGGCAGCAGCTTCGAAAATGCTGCCAGGAGCGGGTTATAAATGGGAGCCAGGGCGCCGGTGAAGAACACCAGCATCTGCCACAGCAATTCGACCGCCCCGCCAACGCGCTTGTAAACCAGCACCAGCCCGACCAGGGTAAAGCCCAACCCAGAGGCTCCAGCGACTGTCGGTCCGAACACCACTACTGGCAGCATGGACACTGGCTGCAGGATGCCCAAAATGGCTGCCAGGATGAGAGCCATGAGCAGCCCGCGGATCGTACGGTTCAGCAGGACACCAAGACTGCGAATAATGAAAACCGTTCCTGGGCTGACATTCGATACGAAGAGCTGTTCCAGCGTACCGGTGCGCGCCTCTTCGGAGACAATGCGGGCGATATCGGCTATAGCGCTGGCGCAGATCTTCCAGACTGTATAGCCGATCAGCGTGCTCAGATATCCCTGCGGGCCGTAGCTGGCGGAAGCGGCGCTGAAGACAGTGATCAACAGCAAGAAACCAACGATATAGAGCAGCAAGCCAGCAGCGTATTCCAGCCAGTAAGAACGCGCTAGGCGTACCGTGCGGCGGAATTCGGCCCCCAGCATGGCAGCGCTCATTTGTGCGCCTCCGCCTGCTCAGAAGTCAGGTGGACGAACGCTTCTTCCAGCGTGGCCGCCCGCTGGCCAGCATGCAAGATAGTAAGACCTTCCGAGTCGAGGCGGTCCAGCAGGTGCAGGAACTCTTTCTGAGAGCCGCTGTCCATCCAAAAGAGCACCGTTCTATCCCCCTCCACTGCCGCACTCAGGCCGGGGTATACCGCTTTCAGGCGCTCCAGTATGACCGGATCTAACACAGCGGCAAGCTGGACTTCCATAGTCTCACGCTAGCCGCCGAAGCGTGCAATCACCTCTTGTGTTGGTCCTTCCTCGACCTTTCTGCCCTTATGGATCACAAAGATGCGGTCGCTCAATCGCTCTGCCAGAGCCATCTGATGAGCAGTCAGGACGCCGGTCTTGCCCTGCCGCTCGACGAACTGCTGGATGACTCGCTCAATCGTCCGAGAAGCCTGCACATCCAGACCAGGGTGGGTTCGTCTAGCAGCAGTACATCGGGTCATGCAGAATGGATGTAGCCAGGGCGACTTTCTGTTGCATCCCGCGTGATAGGTAGCGCACCTCTTCATCTGCCCAGTCAGCAAGCTCGACCAGGTTCAGCACTTCGTCGATGCGCCGGATAAGCGCTTTGCCTTTCGTGCCGCGCAGCGCCCCGAAACATTCCAGGTTGGCGCGCGCCGAAAGCCGCCAGTATACGTTGCGCGGGCTTTCCAGGATCGCCCCAGCATGGCGCAGAGCTTTGTTGCGTTGTTTCAACACGTCATAGCCGGCCAGGTATACAGAACCACTGGCCGGCAGCACCAACCCAAGGATCATTTTGATGGTGGTCGTCTTACCAGTCCCGTTTGTACCGAGCAGGCCCAATATTGTGCCTGGTTCGATCGCGAAGCTGATATCATCCACAGCTCTCGGTCGCTCCGGGTGGTAAGATTTAACCAGCTGCAAGGCGCTCACTGCCGGCTGAACCCGATCGTTCACAGTGCCACCTCCAGCAGCACGTCTGTGCCCTGTTCGGGGTGCGATTGTATCTGTAACGTAGCGTCGATCATCATCGCCCGTTCATACATCAAAGCTTGTCCAAAGTGGTTTGGGTC
>CAZGIX010000452.1:0-1881 GCA_964525785.1 uncultured Anaerolineaceae bacterium | reverse complement strand
ACTGATCGACTACGATCCCCTGGCGGCTGATCCGGATTACCTGGTGGTGGGAGAGGTCAGCCGCGATTGGAAGCTTTATCAAGATAGTATAGAAGCCGGGCATTTCCGTTTACTAAAAGATGAAGGTCGCTACCAATTCTATGAACGCATCCGCTGATGTTGCCTCGCGCTCTGCGAGGACGCAGGCGATCCTGATAGTCCTTGGTGAGGGAGCCGGGCTTGTCTGCGTGCTGCTGCTGGCAGCCTACGTGCGGCTCATCAATCTGGGGACAGATCCTGGCTGGTACAGCGATGAGGGCACGCTGATCGATATCGCCCAGCAACTGCTTCGCGGTCGCTGGCAATACATGGCTATAACACAATCCACGCTCATTGCCGCCCGCCTGCCTCTCTTTCCCATGCTGCTTTCAGCGGTCTTCCGCTGGTTCGAGCCAGGAATCGTGGGCTTGCGTGCCCTGACGGGCTGCCTGGGAGTCATATCAGTCGGGCTGGTATTCGTGATAGTACGCCGGGTGAATCGGAAGGGTTACATTGGTCTGCCGTTGATGACAGCATTCATCCTAGCGATATATCCCGAGGCTGTGCTTCACAGCCGGCTGGGCTTCAGCTACAACTTGCTGGCTGTACTGGCCTTGCTGGCGTGCCTGGGATTATGGTCTTACCTGGAGAAAGGACGGGTGGGATGGCTCATTTTGGCAGCCTGTTCAATTGGGCTGGGAATAGTCAGCGACCTGATGATGGTTGGATTCATCCTGCCTGCGCTGTTGATCCTCTCATCCCGCAGGTGGAAGAAAGCTGCCTGGGCGCTGGTGGTGATGGCTGTTCCTGGGGCAATCTACGCTGTGTGGATGCTTGCCACAGTTCCAGGGGCTTTCATCTTTGATGCGCGTTTTACGTTATCTCGCCTGGGCACGATTTCCGGGTTAATCCAGTTGCCAGCGGTGCTGTTTAATTATCTGGCCCTCATCAGCCGCAATCCCTGGGCGCTGTTGGGAGTGATAGGCCTCTTTCTCGTCCGCCCGTCCCGCTGGCGCGGCATCTTGCTTTTGATGGTGTTCCTACCGCTCGTGTCTTTGGGCAGGACAACCTGGTACGGTGCAGGTCTGGGGACCTATTACATCACTGCCCTCTTGCCGTTATTTGCCATCGGGATGGGCAGCCTGCTCTGGTTAGGCGGCTTGCGGATGCTTCACATCTTTGAATCTGGTCTGTCTACGCTGATGTCCCGTTGGGGTTGGCATGAGGACCATCGTGGATGGTTGAGGAATCGAGTGGTGGCGCTGATCAGCAGTCTTGGACTATTTTTGATTGTGGTTTCTCCCTTGCTGCTTTCGACCGCCGTATATTTTGTGGACATAGGCGGCAGGCGGTCGACGCCCGTGGATGCGGTCCTTGTGGAAGCCCACGATGCCCGGCAGGTGCTTGAGTATCTAAATACACGCCTTCAACCGGACGACCTGGTGATAGCATCGCCCGCCATCGCCTGGGGTGTAGAAGCCAGGACTGCCGATTTCCAGCAAACCCTGGCTGCGCAGGGCATCGCCACCCAGCATTTCCCGGCAGACATCCCTGCCAACCGCTTTGCATATGACCCTCGCTATCAGTCAGCGCGCTATGTCGTGGTCGATCGCATCTGGCGCAACTGGGCAGCGTTGAATATGCCAGAAGTAGCAGCCATGCTGGCAGAAGCTGAAACCTGGCCTCTCGAGTTCAGTGCCGGGGAGGTCCAGGTGTATCGCAACCCTGCAAAGTAGATGGATCACAAGCTGCTCAGATCTCTCCCGCTCGGCTTTCTTCTGGTGCGCCTCACCATGCTGCTCTCTTTCTCGGTGGACGCCGTGCGCGGATATGGAAAATTCATCCATTTTTACCGCCTGGCTG
>CAZGIX010000451.1:0-1896 GCA_964525785.1 uncultured Anaerolineaceae bacterium | reverse complement strand
TTGATGCTTTTACCCTTACCTTGTGTCAGCAACACTTGAAAGGGAGACTACCAAAAACCAAGAAGGGAAGAATGGCAGGATTCGGCCTGCCATTCTTCCCTTCTTTCGCCCCCAGCGTTCAATAAAAATCGGTTTCAGGATAGAATCGATTCCACACCGGCGAAGATCTTCCTTAGTCAGCTGCTCAATAACCGGATCAAACTGGCCGCTGTGGCGTAAGGAACCCTGTTCCCCAGATAAACTTTGCGCTCCTTGCGCCTAGTATGATAAGGTTAAGCAATAACAAAGGACACGGCAGACCGATTATAGTGCCTTGGCAGTGAGAATAAGGAAACCTGCTATGCCCCGAAAAATCAAATCCGTCACCAACCCGCGCCTGCGGCTGGAGATCCTCAGCCCGCAGGACGTCCAGCGCATCCACGACGCCACGCTGCAGATCATCGAACAGACCGGCGTGCGCTTCCCTTCTCGCAAAGCCCTGCAGATCTGGGAGGCTCACGGCGCCCAGGTAGATTGGGAGAGCATGGTCGTCAAAGCCCCGCCGCGCCTGATCGAAGAGGCCCTCAAGCACGCGCCGCCGGCCTACGACCTGGCAGCCCGGGACGCTTCACAGGACCTGCCCCTGGACAGCAACCACGTCTTCGTCGGCACGGACGGCTGCGGGGTGGAGGTGCTCGACCTGTATTCTGGCGAGAAGCGCCGCTCCTGCCTGCAGGACGTGGTGGAGATCGCCCGCGTCGCCGATTACCTGGAAGAAGTGGCTTTCCACTGGGTGCCGGTCTCAGCCCAGGACCGCCCACCGGAGACGCGCAGCCTGCACGAGCTGAAGGCAATCTGGGAGAACTCCACCAAGCACGTCCAGACCGAGAGCATCTACTCTGAAGAGGAAGCGCGGGCGGCGGTGGAGATGGCGGCAGTCGTCGCTGGCGGACGCGAAGCATTGCGCCAGCGCCCGGTGCTCTCGATCATGCAGTGCACCGCCCCGCCCCTGGGTCAGGATGGCGGCTCTGTGGATGCCGCCCTGGTCGCCGCCGAGGCAGGCTTGCCGGTGGGCTTCATGACCATGGCATCCTGCCTGACCACCGGCCCGGCGACCCTGGCGGGCACCCTGGCAGTGGGCAACGCCGAGGTGATCAGCGCCACAGCCCTGATCGAGCTGGCTTATCCCGGCGCGCCGGTCTTCTATGCCGCCGCCCAGACCTCCTCCGATTTACGCACCGGCGGCTACACCGGCGGCGGCCCGGAGGATTACCTGTTCGGGGCAGCAACCAACGCCCTCTCCGATTTCTACGACATCCCCCTCTCTATGGGCTCTTTCGCCACCGGCGCCAAGCAACCGGACTGGCAGGCGGGCGTCGAGAACAGCCTGTCCACGTTTATGGCCTCCATTGTCATGTCGGACATGCTGCTGGGCGTGGGGCTGCTGCACGGCAGCCGCATCTGGTCCTACGAGCAGCTGCTCATGGATTGCGAGATCTTCGAGATTGTGCGCAGGACCTTGGAAGGCATCCTGGTGGACGACGAGACCCTGGCCCTGGACGTGATCGACGCGGTCGGCCCGGGCGGCAACTTCCTCAAGCAGAAGCACACCCACAAACACATGCGCGAGCGCTGGGTGCCGCAGTTCATGGACCGCCGCCCCTACGAGGCCTGGCTGGAGAAGAAGTACGATGGTCGGGATTGGGCACGCATCAAGGCCCAGGAGATCCTGGCGACCCACCAGCCCGACCCTCTCGACCCGGCCCTTTCAGCCGAGCTTGGGCGCATCATCGCATCATTGGAAAAGTAAAACATACACCACGGAGAACACAGAGTTCACAGAGAGTTAAAATATCTAAGTTACCCGATGTGCATGTTTAATCGGTCAATAACTCGGAAAAGCGCAAAGGCGACAAT
>CAZGIX010000450.1:0-1914 GCA_964525785.1 uncultured Anaerolineaceae bacterium | reverse complement strand
CACCCAAATAATTGGTTATAGACAACCGTAGGATTATTCTATATAATAATACTGGTATAGACCACTACACTTCTATATAACCACATAGTATTCTATGTTCCGGGCTGGGCGGCGCCGTGAAAAACTCCTTCGATCTCACCTTGCTCAAGATTGATCCGGGTAGTGTTGTCCCTCTTTATCACCAGATTAAGCAGAATATCCGCGACCTAATTGAAAACGAAGTCCTGAACGACGGTGATCTCCTTCCTTCAGAACGCGAGCTTGGGGAGATCTACGGTGTCAATCGCCTGACCGTCCGCCAAGCTCTTAACAATTTGGTCAACGAAGGTATACTACAGCGCCAGCGCGGCATTGGCACATTCGTTGCCGTACCCAAGCTCACCCAGGTGATCGACCGGGTGTTGGGTTTCAGCGATCGCATTCAAGAAGCCGGTCATAAACCTTCCAGCCGGATGGTCTCCATAGAAACGGTACCCGCCGCCCTGTCGGTTGCCCGCCGGTTAACCCTACAGCCAAAACTTCCCCTCTACAAGCTGGTTCGCTTGCGTTGCGCAGATGGCGAGCCTGTGATGCTCGAAACGGCATATTTATCTGTGGTGTTGTTTCCCAGCCTGGATACAGTGGATCTCTCTGACCAATCCCTCTACAATGTGCTCTCTGAAAAATACAACTGCTTAATCCAGGAAGCTGAAGAGCAACTTGAGCCGGTTTTATTGACTGATTACGAAGCCCGGATGTTGGAGGTCGAGCCAGGAACCCCGGGAATGCTCGTAGAGTCAACATCCTATAACCAGTTCGGAAAACCCGTCGAATTTGGGAAAGCTATAGTACGTGGTGATCGAGCTCGATTCATGTTCCATATTCGAAGATATGCAAACGATCGCTAGAGGCGAAATCATTTATGAACATTCTGGAACGACTGCATGCAGGTTTAATTGTATCTTGCCAAGCAAGTGCGGATAGCCCGCTGCGCGACTCAAGTATGATGGCTGCTATGGCACGTGCCGCCCTTGCCGGAGGCGCTGTAGGAATCCGGGCTAACGGACCTGAAGATATCCGAGCCATCCGTGCCGCAGTCCAGCTGCCGATCATTGGCATTTATAAGCAGATTGTGCCTGAATACGATGTCTATATCACCCCTACACTGGAAGCTGCAGCCGAGGTTGTTCAAGCTGGCACTGACATACTGGCTTTGGACGCCACTCTCCGCCCACATCCAAGCGGTCTTACACCACAGGATTTGATCCAGACGTGTAAAGGCAAATTCGGACTCCCGGTTATGGCCGATATCTCCACTCTGGAGGAAGCACTGGCTGCCGCGGAAGCCGGTGCTGATCTGGTCGCCACAACCCTGGTCGGGTACACAGCTTACACCCGACAACGACCTCTTCCAGATTTTGAGCTCGTAGCTCAGCTTGTCGAACAAGCACCTGTTCCTACGGTTGTCGAAGGGCATATCCACTCCCCGGACGATGCCCGCCGTGCTTTGGAACTAGGCGCTTTTGCCGTTGTAGTTGGCGCAGCTATCACTCAGCCGGATTGGATTACGGCAAAATTTGTGGAAAGCCTGAAAATCCTGTCCAGCAGCAAGGTTTCTAGAGATAAGGAGGTAGAGAGGATAATATCCGCTGGCTGAAAACTATCAAATCCAAGTAGTTCTACTAAATGCATTTAGAGAAGGAGAAAAGCAATGAAAACGAAGGCTTTTAACTGGTTACTCGCTATCGCTATGATGGCTGGTTTCCTGGCGGGCTGTGCGCCCAAGATGACCCCCACGCCAGAAGCAACTGAAGCGCCGGCAGCTGCCACCGAAGCTCCTGCCGCTGCTCCCGCTGAAAAACCTTTCGCGGGTCAAGAATTGACGATGATCTACTTTGACGCCACGTATGCTCGGGCAGCCGAAGCGGATATCCC
>CAZGIX010000449.1:0-1920 GCA_964525785.1 uncultured Anaerolineaceae bacterium | reverse complement strand
GATGTCATCGGCCACCCGCAGCTCGAGCGAGAGCAGCTCTTCCGAGAGCCGCTCTCCCGGTTCAAGCTGCCCACCCGCCAGGACCAACGCGATATCGACATCGCTGAGCGGCGTAGCGTTTCCTGCGGCGGCAGAGCCGTACAGGTAGGCGATTTTCACGGGATAGCGGGCGAGGATCCCGGGCAGGCATTCTTTTAGTGTGGCGGCTATCGTTGGTCCGGTCATTCTGGGATGATTCTATCATCTTTAAGAAAGCCGATCTGCGCAAAAACCTGAGGCTCATTAGGAATCGCCGTGGTACCCGCCAGATATGGGGGTAGCGCAGAAGCCGCCCGGGGTACAATTAGCGACAAAACTTATCGGTAATTGACCATGGAGAGGCTTATGGCGAAAGCACAAGTGACAGTACCCCTGGATATTCCTGACGTGCGCGTGCTCAAAACGGAGATCAATGCGCCGGGCGAACTGATCATCACGATTGAAAGCACGAAGGCGGGGACCACCTGTCGGCGTTGCGGTGGGTGGATTGACAAGTTTCACGGGCATGCCGATTGGGTAAACCTGCGCCATCTGCCCGTGTTCGGGCGCCCTTCCTACCTGCGCTACCGTCCCCGCCGCTACCAATGCCTGGCGTGTGAAGATCATCCCACGACCACCCAGCGCCTGGACTGGCATGACAGCCACAGTCCGCATACCTTTGCTTATGATGAGCATCTGCTGCTGCAGTTGGTAGGGTCGACCATTGAAGATGTCCGGATTAAGGAGCGGGTGAGCTATGATGCTGTTCTGGGCGCTCTGGAGCGGCGCATTCGTGCGACCGTCGATTGGTCGGCCTACACCCTCCTGGAAGTGCTGGGCCTGGACGAGATTGCGCTGAAAAAAGGGCATCGGGATTTCGTCACGATTGTGACGGCTCGGCTGGCCCATGAGCAGGTGGTCCTGCTGGGCGTTCTGGCCAATCGGGAGAAAGACACGCTGGTCGCCTTTCTGCGTTCGATCCCGCAGCGGTTGAGCGAGACCATCCACACCGTGTGCTGTGATATGTATGAAGGCTTTACCGAGGCGGTGCGAGAAGAACTGAAGACGGCCCGCATCGTGGTGGATCGCTTTCATGTCACCCGTCACTATCAGCAAGCGGCGGATGATCTGCGCCAAAGCGAACTCAAGCGCTTGAAGCAGGAACTGCCCGAAACCGAATACCAGCGCCTCAAGGGCAGTATGTGGGCGTTTCGGAAGCAGCCGCAAGATCTGCGCCCGGAAGAGCGCCAAGTGTTGAGAAGGCTGTGGAAGGTGGCACCGCAATTGAAACAGGCGTATGACTTGCGCCAGCAACTGACGGCCATCTTCGACCAGAGGATCTCGCAAGCGGTTGGAAAGCGGAAAATCCGGGCCTGGATCAAACGCGTGCGCAAAAGCGGACTGAAGTGTTTCGATGATTTCTTGAAGACTTTGGAACATTGGTGGGAAGAGATTACCAACTACTTTATCGATCGAGCCAACAGCGGTTTTGTCGAAGGGTTGAACAACAAGCTCAAAGTTTTGAAGCGGCGTTGTTATGGGATTTTCAATCGCGACCATCTGTTTCAACGCATTTTCCTGGATCTGGAAGGGTATCATTTATTCGCTTGGCAACCCCCAGATGTGGCCTAACCACGGTAATTCCCAATGAGCCACCAAAGATTGGGTTTGATTTTTTCTCACAGCCCTGTTGACGCGGCCGCTCTTATATGATATTATTTATCTCAATGGTAAAATAGCGTTCGAAAAAGGATAGCATAAGCGATGACTCTACCTGAACAAACCCAAACCGAAGCCATTTCCCTGACCTCTAACGCTGCCGGCGCCGTGCGCGATTTACTAAACCGGCGCAGTTTGGAAGGTTACGCCCTGCGCGTGTTTATCTCCGGGGGCGGCTGCTCC
>CAZGIX010000448.1:0-1936 GCA_964525785.1 uncultured Anaerolineaceae bacterium | reverse complement strand
CGAAGAGTACACAAAGGTGCGCTAAGTTCTTATATATGCAATTTGCAATTCATAATTCCTCATTCCCCCCCAACTGCTCTCTACTCTCGATTCTCTACTCTCCCTCCCCTAAAATTCCTTCGCGTTCGTCGCGCCTTTGCGGTAATCACTTATCGCCTCACTTCAACCTCAGCACCTGCCCGGTGTAGATCACATACGGGTATTGGATGCCATTCAGCGCCGCCAGCCGCTGCCAGCCCATGCCGAAGCGCCGCGCCACTTCCAGCAGCGTATCGCCGCGCTTCACCCGGTAGCTATCCGGCCTGGGCGCCGGTTCAGCCGCCTGGGCTTTCCCCGGCCCGAACACCAGCGGCAGATATTGGCGGTGCGAAAAGCTCGCCGGCAGTGAGGCGGGTGAAGGCTTCGGCGTAGGATTGGGTGCGGGCTCCGGTGTGGGCTCCTGCACAGCCGGCCTCCCACCGGTGATCGCCATGCGCCCCAGAGTCTCCCAGGAAGCCATAAAGGCCCGCCGCGAGTACGTCTGCTTCTTCCCGGAAAAGGCGTCCACCACAATGACCGAATCAGGGGTGTAGCCGGTCAGGATCATGGTATGCTCGAAACGCGCCACCCGGCTCTGACTGCCATCCGCAGCTTTATAGCGTACAGGGTCGCCGCGCCACATCTGCCCGATCACCCACACGATCACCGGCCTGCCCGCCGCGATCTCGATCCGCAGATCATCCCAGCTCAGGCCGCGGCGGGCTTCTGCCTGCAACCCATACTGGCGCAGGAGCGCCGCCACCGGCTCGGCGTGCACCCCGTACGACCTGGGCGGCAGGTTGCCCCACTCCCCATCTGGGTCGCCGACAAAACCGGCATCCGGGTTATCCGAGCGCGGCAGCTCGTTCAAGAAGCGCTTCTCCCGGATGCTCACCCCCCAGAACCCAGCCCAATCCACCGCGGAGCGCGATTCGCACGACAGGGAAAAGCGTTGCGGATAGCCCGCCAGCCCGGAGACGGAGGCGCGCTCCGGCAAGTCCTGCGCCTGCACAATGCCCACGGGACCTACGAGCAGGATCGCAAACAACAGCAGCGCCGGCAATACCCGCCGCCGCCCATCTCCAAGCAGAGAGCCAGCCCGGCGCAGAGCAGTTATAATCATGTGGAATGAAAGACCTGGCAAATTCCGCATACACCCTTCTCGGCATCCGCCTGAGCGGCGCGCAGCTCTCGGCTTTCCAATTGTACGAGCGTGAGCTGCTGGACTGGAACACGCGCTTCAACCTGACGGCTATCCAAAAACCGGATCAGGTGCGCACCAAGCATTTTCTAGACTCGCTCTCCTGTCTGCATGTGATGGGCTCCCTGACCGGCGAGCGAGTGATCGACATCGGCACCGGGGCGGGCTTCCCAGGGCTACCGATCAAAATCATCTACCCCGGCATCCAATTGACGCTGGTCGAATCGGTGGGCAAAAAGGCCAACTTCTGCCAGCACATTGTGGATGCCCTCCATCTCCGGTGCGTGACCGTCATCCAGGAGCGAGCCGAGACCCTCGGACAGATGCCCGAGCACCGCGAGCAGTACGATTGGGCTTTGGCACGCGCCGTCGCCAGCATGCCCGTCCTGATGGAGCTGCTGCTGCCCCTGGCACGGGTGGGGGGTAAAGTGCTGGCGATGAAAGGCGCCTCCGCGCCAGCAGAGACCCAGGGGGCTGAGCATGCGGTTAAGGTGCTGGGCGGGTCGATCCAAAAGCTGGCGCGTGTGCATCTTCCGGGCGTGGCAGAAGAGCGCTATCTGGTCGTGGTGGGTAAGACTGCTGCCACGGCCCACACCTACCCGCGCCGGGCAGGCGTGCCCGCCAAGAAACCCCTCTAGCGCCGCCTCACGAAGGCGTCCAAATCTCCACCCGGTCGCCTACCCGCACGACCCCCGGTTGGAGCAGGCGCGCATAGAC
>CAZGIX010000447.1:0-1936 GCA_964525785.1 uncultured Anaerolineaceae bacterium | reverse complement strand
TATTTTTCTCTTTCTGCTTTTGTCACCATGCGGGCAGAGATAATACGGATAACATTACCGCGCATGACATATACGACCAGGAGCAATACCCAAGTCGTTGTTAATCCAACCAGTCTCTCCCGCAACTCGCTACCAACAATTTGTTCATCAAGATAGCAAACAAATGGATCAAAGAACGCCTCACATGCCAATTCAAACTTGACCTGGTGTTTGCGAAAATTGGTCGTTGCCTTTTTGCTATCCCATTCAAAGCTGACATCTTGAAGAGTGTATTGGATTTTCATCGCACCGAAGTATAACGCCCTGTATATATGATGTCAATACGGTCTGTTTTGATAAATGACAGGTGGCTAACGGTTTGCGTTAGTAGGATGTACTTGAAAGGGACGTGGCAAATGCGTATCCTGAGAGGGAGTCTTCGCCAGGGACGCATTTGGGGCAGGAGCGTCTGGGTGGTTCGTCAGCGAGTATGGGACGTATGAGCCCGCTGCGTTAACTGAACACCTGGCGGAACCTACTCTGGGATGGCCAGCACGCCAAAGCCCGAATCGGTACCTGCAGCTCTCACCCAAAAATCCACGTCCCAATCAAACAACCTACAAGGAGTGTAGCATGAAAATCTACCCAATCACAAGACCCATTCAACGCTATATCGCATTGGACATTCACAAGGAATATGTGTTGGCCGGCGGGATGAACGCCAGGCAGGAATGGCTGCTACCCCCGCGCCGGATCGAGATCAGCAAGTTTGGGGAATGGGCCAGGAAGAACTTGTGTGAGAGCGATGCGGTGGTGATTGAGACCACGACCAATGTGTGGGACATCTATGACATTGTCCAGCCGCTGGTGGGGCATGCGGTCGTGGCGCATGCGGGAGCAGTTCGGCAGATCGCAGAGGCACGCGTGAAGACAGACAAGGAAGATGTGAAGAGGCTCATCCGCCTGCTCATCGCAGATATTCTTCCCGAGGTGTGGGTGCCCCCTCAGCCGGTGCGGGAGCTGCGGGGATTGATCTCCTACCGCCAGCGGCTGGTGAAAACGGGTGTGGTATTTCGCAATCGTCTGCAGAGTCTGCTGCACAGCCACAATTTGGTGCTGCCGGAAGAGGGACTAGTGAGCCAGGCATGGTGGGAGCAGCAGGAGAAGATCAGTCCGCTGGAGAAGTTGCAGATCGGCCAGGAAATCGCCCTGCTCGAACAGATCGAGAAACATAAAGCGGAAGTTGACCAGGAACTGGGAAAGCAGAGTCTGGGAGAAACCTGGGGCAAGCAGGCACTGCATCTTATGCAGTTGCCCGGGATTGGGGTAGTGATTGCCATGACCCTCTTGTCAGCCATTGGAGATGCGCATCGCTTTGAGAATGCGGGCAAACTGGTTGGTTATTCTGGACTGGGGGCCGGCGTCCATGACAGTGGTCAAGAGCACATCGAAAAGCGGATCACTAAAAGCGGACGCAAGGAATTACGCTGGGCCATGGTGGAAGCCGCCTGGCGCGCAGTACGCTCGTCACCCTATTGGAAAGAGCAATATGAAAAATTTGTGAAGCGTATGCGGCGTCCCAACCAGGCCATTGTTGTGGTGGCGCGCAAGCTGCTGGTGGCCGTCTGGCATGTCTTGACGAAGGCAGAAACCGACGTGCGTGCGAGTGAAGAAGATTTGGCGTACAAGATGTTGGTGCTGTCCTGGGATTTAGATGAGAATGTTCGCCAGGGCTTGACCTACAAGCAGTTTGCCAAGTATGCCCTGATGAAGTTGGGTGTCGAGACCGACATCACGCGCTTCGTGCGCAAGAACGTTCCAAGGAGGTTGGCGCCACGGGAAGAAGTCCTGGCGCGCATGGCTGAACTTGGTTTGACCGCGTAGCGGTTGTTTTGATCGACAAACGAGTAGTTGTGGAACCCCGGCACGAAGGAGAGGCTGACGGGGATGGCGAAGC
>CAZGIX010000446.1:0-1942 GCA_964525785.1 uncultured Anaerolineaceae bacterium | reverse complement strand
CCCGCAATCCTTCCAGCGATACACATCCCTCCTGGCGTTAGGGAAAATCCTTGAAACAAAACAGGCTGCGGTCAGATGCAGCCTGTTTTTGTTTTATAGGTGTTACGCACTTCAGGGGAAATGGGGCTGCCCCTCTTTTTGGACAGCCCCAAGCATTCACCAACTGCGTAAAGTCCAATTTTAGGTGGCTGAGAAGATTTCCCAAAACAGCTTGTGCCAGATCTGATATCCCCGATAAGCCGTATAGGGCAGCACCAGGGACAGGTCAAAGTGCTGGCCTAATATCTCTAGACCGGCATTCGGTGAGGCTGGCAGCGAGGTGTTGCGGATGAGCCAATCGATCACACCCCTTATCGAGGCCTCTCTGAACCGAGAGATTTCGAAGCTCTCCAACCAGCCGTCTGGCAGCGAGCATCCCAGGGTGCGCGCCGTGACCAAAAAGGCAGCATAGACAATATTCTCGCAATCGTATGCCTTGGCTTTGGAGTAGATATCATCCCACTTCAAATCCGAAAACTTATGCACTGTCTCGGCGATATCCAGCAACGATTTAAGTCGGAAGAAACGCTTGCGGCAGCTGTTGATACAAAGAGAGATGACCATATCCTCCGGGCTCATGATCCACAGGGGCTGGCCGCGGAAGTCAATTACCGAGGCTTCCCGCCAGATGCGCTCAAAATCGACCGGCAGGGTGCCATTGATGGTCATATCATGGTGCTCAAAGAAATCGTATTCGATCCCGGTGCGATGTAAAAAATCCATGATCTCCTGAAGCTCGGTACCGGTGAATTGGTCCTTTTTGCGCCGCAGGACGATATCGATATCCTGTGAGGTAACGTAGGTCGGGCTGTCATATACCAGCAGATCCAGCACGCCGCCCTTAAAAAGCATTACATCCGAGGAGAATCCCTGAAAATACACCAGCGCCTGGAGTAATTTTTGTGAACGCTGTTCTTTCCAGACCGAGTTCCTCAGCATAAACATGCGATAGTGATTGGCAACCTGCTCGGGAATCCCAAGGTTGAGATCGTGGCGTTGGCAAAGGTTAATATAGGCCAGCGCGGCCACACCATGCTTCTCTGCTTTAGAGAAGACCACCTCCCAGGCAATCGTGTAGCGCTGGCTCAATTCAAGAATTATCTGCCTGTGCTCTCCCTGGAGGTCGATCCTCGTGCAGGCAAACAGCAGCTGATCTTCGGGTTTCATCGCTAAAGAATCTTTATCCCGGCTAACGTTTGGGGATTATTGCTCAATAACTAGGTGAGTATCAAATGCCAATATAACACAAAAATGCCCGGCGCTAAACGGATTCTTTCCACCCCCCAACAATCCCCTGGTACAAGCTCAATGTGATCCTAACAAAGCGTAAAATAAGGCGGCTGAAAATTTCGTTTAGCTTCGTACCACCTGGGGGAGGCCCTGGGTGGGTCGCTGATCCGGCGCCAGAGTAGATAGATACCAGGGCGCGCATACACATGCTGATCCACCGGTTCATCGCCTGCCACGCCGGCGTATCAAGATCCATCTGGCGCGATCCCCGGTAAATTGCCGCCACTACTCCGACCAGCTCCACTTCCTTGAGGGGCGGATCGAGGACCAGGACATTATCGCCTTTGGTATGCAGGATGCGCTCGCCCTCTTCACCGGCATTGATCTTCAGCACGCGATGAGCGATCAAGCCATCCGATCTCTGGAAGACGACAATATCCCCGATGCTCACCTCACGGGAGTGCGCCACCAGCACCCGATCCCCCTCCCGCAGCAAGGGCAGCATACTGCGACCGTTGATCGGTATGGTGTGCGCCTCTCCAGATTGCCCCCACAGCTCGAGGGCGGCCTGGAGGGTTTCTGACGAAATATTCGCCTGGCGTGTGCCAGGATTGTCCGGGCTGGACGTCGGGCGGAGCGGATCTGGCACCAGGCTAGTCTCCGTGGTTGACAA
>CAZGIX010000445.1:0-1977 GCA_964525785.1 uncultured Anaerolineaceae bacterium | reverse complement strand
CACGCGGCCGTCAGACAGGACGCGGTGCGACGGGTAAGGAATGAGGTTGCCCTGGACGTAGTAGGTCGGGTCCTGCTCGCCCGGGATGCCGGTGCGGGTGAAGGTGGTGCCTTCGAAGGTCGCGCTGGCAGTCTGGTCGCAGTAGGTGAAGGTGGTTGCACCGGACTCTGGATCGCACAGGGTCTTCCAGCCCAGCTCCAGGTCGGCGGCCTTGATCGGCTCGCCATCCGGCCACTTCAGGTCAGGGCGGTACTCGTAGTTGACGGTCAGCTGCTTCATCATGACCGGCGTGCCGTCAAACTCCACCGTCTCACCGGCAGCGTTGATGACGCTCATGCCCGCCGCCAGATCGACCATGGCGCCGCTGGCATCGATAACTTTATCGCCTTCCTTGACCTCGACATCCGCGTTGACAGCCCGACCGGATTCGATGGTCGGCAGCTCGGTGAGGTGCAGCGGAGCGGCATTGAAGTTGAGGGTGGTGTAGGACCGGGCGTCGGCGCCCATCGCCACCAGGATGTTGTGAACCACAGCCGCGGTCTCAACGTGCCCGTACAGGGTTGCAGGTTCCTGGGTCAGAGACATTACAACGGTATCGCTGCCGGGCAGGAGCCACTCGCCGGCGTTGTAGGTGTAGTACTCCTCGCCGCTGGTCGGCGCAAAGCCTTCCAGTGCCGCGGTGGACGCGAAGGTCTCAGCCCGGTTGAAGAGCGGTAGGGCGGGCACGTCCTCGGTGTAAGCCTGCTGCACGTCGGTGTACCATTTCTTGCGCTCGTCCTGGATCAAGGTGTTGACCGCGTTCTTGATGCCAATATCGGCTTTCTCATTGCACCAGCCCATGGTGTTCTGACCAACCCAACCGTTCTCCGGGAAGGGGATCTGGTCGCAGGCCCACAGGGTGCGCCCACCGGGATCGAATTGGCCTACCCAGGCGTATGCGCCTAGCTCGTAGTCGCGGCGCGACAGGCCAGTGGTATCGCCGAACCACCAGGAGCCAGGGGCGTGCAGGCGCACGATCTGGACGCCGCAGTTAGCCATCTGCTGCTCCCAAACTGCTGCCCAGGTCTGGCGGAAGGCTGCATTGGTGGTGGTGAACTTGAGCGAGAGGGCCTCGCCATCTTTGGAGCGGAAGCCAAGATTCTCGTCCATCACCCAACCGGCTTCGTCGAGCAAGGCCATACCAGCATCAGGATCGAAGGGATAGATGGTGATGTTTTCATCGCCGGCATACGCCCACTGCCCACGCGGGATAAAGGTGTGCATCACCAGCGCTTCCTGCTCCTCGGGCGCCAGCAGCGGGTACACCGACTGGACCAGCTCGAGTTTATTGGTGCAGTAAGCCAGCGCCTGGCGCACTTTCAGGTCGCTCAGGATGGGGTGCGGTGTAGTGAAGGCGCCTCTCTCGACCTCGACCACCTGAGTCTCTACCACGGTAACTTCCTCGGTGGTGAAGACCTCGACGGTCTCTACCACTTCGACGGGCACCTCAACGGTCTTGATCACTTCAACCGTCGTTTGAACAGGCTGGCAGGCGCTCAGCACGAAAGCTGCAATCATAAGCAGGCTGAGGACTGTCAGAACGTACTTGCGGGTATTCATAATAGGTTTCTCCTCCTTGAAGAGACTTGAAAGAATTGAGATACGGTGATTGGTGGTGCTGTCCCAGGTTAAACCGGGTGTGGAAATTGAGCTAATTGCTTATAACCACCTCCTTTCAAATAGCTCAAACCGCGTTCGATTTTGTGAAGGCAACCATAAACGATACAACATATTTAGCGGACCAAAAACCTTCACCATTTTCGTTAAAATACTCGCTGCCTCTAATACGCTCTTTGACGCACCAAAGTTCATGCAGCGAGTGATTTTAATGATTTGTGAAAATATTACCACAAATCATTAAAAGGTCAACCCACCGCGCAGGACAGTGTGCACGCAAAAGATGTCATACAGCCAGCGGTAGAGCCGAACGATGATGGC
>CAZGIX010000444.1:0-1988 GCA_964525785.1 uncultured Anaerolineaceae bacterium | reverse complement strand
TTCTTATATCAATTGCAGGAGCAACCCGATCCGCAATTCGTAAAAACACTGCACAGCAAATTGACCCAAAATGAGCCCGATTCTGCCTGGAGATTAACTAAGAATGTCTTCAGCTCTTTCAGGCGTTATCGGCTTGTCCAAGCGACCGTCGTTCTGGTCATTGCCTTGATCGCCATCATGGCAATCTCCCCTGCGAGAGCGGTCGTTACATCGGTGATCACGAATATTGCTGGGCAATTGTTCGAGGTGACCGGAAATTATCCGGGGGACAACAATCCAGATGACGAAGAGATCATCGAGTCACAGGTGATGCCCCTCAGTGAGGCACTGGCGGCCTTCCCGTATGAGATCCAACTGCCCACCCAGATTCCATCCGGGTACGTCCTGGATGAAGATCATGTCCGTGTTTATGTGGGCAAGGAGGCCGGTCCATTTGTCAACTCCATCGAATTCCGCTGGCTATCGGATACCCAGGCAAATCTGACTCTCAGGATTACGGATGATGATCAGAGGGGGATTAGCGAAGTTGTGGCACCCGACTCCCTCGAAGAAATCCAGCTAGATTCCGCCCATTCTGCAGTGCTCATTCGAGGTGGGTGGGATGCGGATTTGATGGCATGGAGACCGGATGTCGGCAGGATTAGATTAAGTTGGATGGTGGGCAACTTATCATATGATCTGATGGGAATCGACCAAGATCAGCTCATCGAAATTGCCTTATCAACCCTCCAATAGCCCCGGTCAGAACAGGTAACGTTACGAGACGGAGGATCCTGCCTTATCCAAGGGATCCTCCTCTTGTTTACTGGGGAAATCATGATATTTCAATCCAATTTGAACTCCATCATGGATGTAAACCTATGATGGCTCAATGGGTGAATCTGTAACCCATTTACCGTATTGTTGTTAAAGTCTTCATTCAAACTTGCAAAAAAATTATCACCCAGCGGATAAACACCGGGAAGAAGTGGTACCCGATGGCACTCTCCAAATCCCGCTTTACAAATAACATCCCTAATGGAACACCTACAAATAGCCCTGACAGGATTGCGCTGAAAATTGAGCTTTCCGGATAGTGCGCCAAACCATGAATCAATGCTGCGAGGAACACAGAGCTTCCAAATGCCCTCCCCGGGCGATCGCCTGATACAGGCTTAAGCCAGGCATAAATAAGCGTGACGAGAAACAAACGCGCCCAGATCTCCTCAGCCAGGGCTGGAGCAAACGCATAGAATGGCTGCCACCAATGGTTAATACCCCCTTCGGTTGGTGAGACTCCGCTGAATAGGTTTAGGAGGATTAATGGAGCCGACACGATTCCAGCCCAAATAAAACTCTTGAGAGCCTGTCGCGACCGGCCTTGAAGCATCCATACCTGTGTCAGACCTGTCTGGGTAAGCAGCAAGTTTCCTGCGACAAATAAGATCGGGACGGTCAATGTGTAGAGCGATGTTAGAAATACATCTCGAGGTCCAATCATAAATGTCGCCAAACCACAACAAAGCCCGATGATGCCGCCAAGGATAAGCTGATCCACCTTAAATTCCAACCGGTGTTTGACCATCAGCCATAAAGCTACTATGGCTGATCCGATAACCAGGATGGCGCCCTCACGAAGAATCAGGCTCAGGGCAATCATGCATGCAGATCCAATCCCAATGATCGCGAGCCGTCCGGAAAATGTTCCCGGGGCTGAGCGAAAGAATTCATTGCCGGCGAAGGCTGTGATAGGGTGAATGGAGTGTGCTAAATGCACCGTCAGCGCCACAGCAAAAAGCCCATAAGCGATCATACCTATCACCGGTGCAGCATCTGGCTTGAATAGCAATGCACCGGCCAAGGTCAGGCTGGCTAACAACCAGGCGGGAGGCAAGATAAAAACTGTTCGCCCCCGATTAATATGATATTGGGTATCCATCGTTCAACTGATCAAGATTTATTTTTCCCATGCTGGAATTGCCTCAGCGATAACCGGGCAACCCAGCGCC
>CAZGIX010000443.1:0-2007 GCA_964525785.1 uncultured Anaerolineaceae bacterium | reverse complement strand
CTGATCGCCGACGAGCCGACCACCGCCCTGGATGTGACCATCCAGGCGCAGATCACCGAGCTTGTCGTGGCGCTGCGCGAGCAAATGGGCATGGCGGTCATCTGGATCACGCACGACCTGGGAGTGGTGGCGGGTCTGGCTGACCGGGTGATCGTGATGTATGCCGGCTTCATTGTCGAAGAAGCCAACGTCGACGATCTGTACGAGAATCCACAGCATCCCTACACCCATGCGCTCCTGGAGGCCCTGCCGCGCGTCGACCGCCGCCGCAGCAAACGGCTAAAATCCATCCCCGGTGCCCCGCCCAACCTGCAGGTCGAGCCGCACGGCTGCCCGTTTGCACCGCGCTGCGAGTATGTTATGCAGCGCTGTTGGGACGAAAATCCCATCCTGGAGCAGATCTCCTTCCAGCATCGAGTCGCTTGCTGGGTGAACGTCGATACAGGAGCGCCGCGATGAGCGACAACATCCCACCCGGCGATATGGCAAATCCACCAGCGAGCGATACCGGCAGTCCCGTCCTGGTGCATGTCTCTGAGCTGAAGAAGTATTTCCCGGTCACCCAGGGGCTGGTGCTCCAACGCAAAACTGGCAACGTGCGCGCTGTGGATGGCGTCTCGTTCGATATTGCTAAGGGAGAAACCCTGGGATTGGTGGGCGAGAGCGGCTGCGGAAAGACCACCGTCGGGCGTACTGTGTTGGGACTGTATCCGCCTACAGCCGGGTTGGTTGAGATCGACGGGCAGCGCGTTGCGGGTGCGAATACCGAGCAGATGTTGGCAATCCGGCGCAAGGCGCAGATGATCTTCCAGGATCCATTCGCCTCCCTTAATCCGCGCTGGACGGTCAACTCCATCGTCAGCGAGCCGCTGCACGTCCACAAACTGGTGGAGGGGGAGAAAGCGCGTGACGAGCGGGTGAAGGAGCTGCTCAACCTGGTTGGGTTAAGCGCCCGCCTGGTGAACCGCTTCCCGCACGAATTTTCCGGTGGGCAGCGCCAGCGCATCGGCATCGCTCGCGCCCTGGCCTCCGACCCGGCCTTCATCGTCTGCGACGAGCCCATCTCCGCCCTGGATGTGTCTATCCAGGCCCAGGTGGTGAACTTGCTGGAAGACCTGCAGGACCAGTTTGGGCTGACTTACCTGTTCATTGCCCACGACCTGAGCATGGTGCGCCATATCTGCGACCGGGTAGCGGTCATGTACCTGGGCGTGATCGTCGAGCTTGCGGACCGAGATGAGCTGTATGAGAACGCTCTCCATCCTTACACTCAGGCGCTGCTCTCGGCGGTGCCCATCGCCGACCCTAAGAAAGACCGCCGCCGCCAGCGCATTATCTTGCCCGGCGACGTCCCCAGCCCGATCAACCCGCCCTCCGGCTGCCGCTTCCACCCGCGCTGCCCCATTGCCAAAGAGCACTGCTCGAAGGAAGTGCCGGTCTGGCGCGAGGTTGCGCCCAGTCATTGGGCTGCCTGCCACGAGATACCGGCTTGGAGTCCATCAACCCCAAGTATTTGACTGAATTGGCTGCCTTCCTGACGTTAATATCTTTTCGGCGCGCCCCGGCTTAAGAGAAAACCGCAAAGAAGCCAAGAACGCGAAGAAGAAATTGAACCACGAAGCGCACGAAGGTCACACGAAGGGTCACGAAGGTTTTGCTGCAATCCCTTCTCCGTTCGCTCCGTTTCTGCGCGGTTATAATTTTATTTCACCGCGGAGAAACGGAGTAAGCGGAGAAAGATCATAATATCTTTGCGGTTATTTTGTTCCCCATTAGGAGCGAACATAATGTCTCTCACGGCGGTCATTGCGAGCAGAGTGCGATGCGCAGCATCGCCACGCGAAGCAATCCCTCAAAATCGGAGATTGCTACGCCGCAAGAAGAACACTTGCGGCTCGCAAAGACGGACTTTTCTTAAGGGGGTCTGGGCTCTTGTCCGAATGTCACTTACCACTGAGAACCGGACATAACTCAACGCACCAACTTGTAGCCATAAGCAGCCAGGAG
>CAZGIX010000442.1:0-2090 GCA_964525785.1 uncultured Anaerolineaceae bacterium | reverse complement strand
GATGGCTGGCGAGACCATAAGAACAACCTATGAGTCTTCAGAATTAAGGTTTACTCATTTGACAGGTGTAAGGGTCCCCGTATGATCAATCGGGAGAGGAATCTCGTGTATAATTCTGCCGTCTAAGCTAAGTAGTAAGGAGGCAGTATGAAAAGACAAATTGGATCAGCTGCACTGTTCGTCATAATTCTTTCTTTGGCGCTGTCCGCATGCGGATCGAAACCCACGGTTACGGAAGCCCCGGTAGATACCCAGGCGCCGGTAGAAACTGTCGAACAGGCTCCTGCAGATACCCCTGCAATGGATGAGACACAGCCCGCCGCTCTCCCAACAGCCTCCGGATCGAATCCTTATCCCGGTCCGATGGTCAAATTCGTTCCATATAACCCTTATCCGGCACCTGTACAGGGCGATACTATCGAGTGGTCTGATGTGGAGGCTCTATTAGCCAGCGGTGAAGTGGCTGAAGTGTACCAAGCCTTTTCGCTGCAAATCACCATCACGATGAAGGATGGGAGCACCGTTGTCGTCCAGGCGCCCGCCAAGAATGAGATCTTCACCCTGCTTGACAAGTGCGGCAATTCGTGCAGTGAGATCGAGCGTATCTCTGAATATTTCTAATCGATTTTCCTCCCAAGATTAACCAAATACGCTCCCGCGCTAGTATGGCGGGAGCGTTTTATTGTAATCTATTGGACTCAGGACCTATGCAGTTGGAGGATTGATTACAAGTTTCCCTGTAAACCCAGAGCCGGGGCAATCGACCTCATCGCCAGAATGACGTTACCCACATGCTCCCAAAGCTCGACACCGAACTCTTCGGCAGCCTGCTGGATCTCAGCCCGGTTCGCGCCCGCGGCAAAAGAGCGATCCTTCCATTTCTTTTTGACGGATTTCGCTTCTAGATCCAGTAGAGAGTGGGATGGACGCACAAGAGCTACGGCTGTTATCAGGCCTGTTATCTCGTCGCAGGCGTAAAGGCATTTCTCCATCGTGGATTGGCGTAAAACCCCGGTGTGGTCGGCGTGGCTGAGGACAGCGCGCACGATCTCTTCCGGTACGCCATGCTGCCTGAGGATGGGCGCTCCCGCCTGGGGATGCAGATCCAATGTGGGGTGGATCTCCCAATCGAAGTCGTGAAGCAGACCGGTTATTCCCCAGGTATCGGCATCTTCGCTGAGCTTATCCGCATATGAGCGCATGGCGGCTTCGACAGAAAGCATGTGGTTGATAAGGTTCTCGTTTTTAACATATTGATGCACGATCTCAAAGGCCTGCTCACGGTTCATTCTGCCTCCAATGGAAAGATCGGTTCCGGCTCCCCCATAACCGGTATGGGTCGCGTCAGATGCACCTCTAAAAGAGCGACCAGCGTAGCCGGGATCTCACGCGTGTTCCAGTAAACCAGCGAACGCCGCCGGTATTCGCGCTGGTCGGCAGGCGCCCCGATGGAGGGGAGTCCAAGCTGGTTGCAGGTATATATGGCACGCGGCAGGTGAAATGCCTGAGTGATTAGGACAGCTTCTTTTACTCCGAAGATGTGGATCGCCCGGTAGCAGGTGTCATACGTGCGCCGCCCAGCAAAATCCATTACGATATCCTCGTCCGGGACGCCCAGGCTGAGCGCATATTCGCGCATGGCGCCAGGCTCGTTGTGGTAAATAAAGCGGTTGTCCCCACTCATGAGCAGTTTTACGACCTTGCCTGCGAAATACAGGTCCACAGCAGTGGCGACACGATCGCGTAAAACAGGCGTGGGGCTGCCATCACGCCACAAGCCGGCCCCGAAGACGATCGCGACGCGGCGATTGGGGACCGTCTCTACCGAGTATGTGCGCGAGCGAGCATAGGACCAGGTGATCAGGCGCGGTACCAGGGCGACCAGCAGGACGAGGACGACGATGATGGTCACAAGATAAGTAAGCATTCTGAACAATCTCGCCAACACAAAGAGTCATTGTACCATGCCGATTTTGAGTATCGAGCCATACCTGCCAACCTGAGCGAAACTGACAAAGTCAGGGATCACTAAAAGGTTGTTGTTGAATGAGATGGGTTGTGTGGTGTGGGCGGCGTAGCCGCCCACACCA
>CAZGIX010000441.1:0-2122 GCA_964525785.1 uncultured Anaerolineaceae bacterium | reverse complement strand
CGAAACGGCTGCCGTCCTTGAGGCTGACCTCCGCGCGATACCAGCCGTCAACCACCTTATCTGGCAGGTCGAAATGGGCGATAAAGGCACGCTTCGTCTGACCTGATTCGGTCTTGAATGCACGGAAGCGGGTGAGATCCAGGTCGCCGACGAACGTTCCATCAGGCGCAAATACCGCCACCTTGGCCACCTCGTCCCAATACGGTGTGGAAAACACGGCCATGAGAAAACGTGGATTCTCTGGCCAGTTGCAGACATGAGTATCGAAGAAACCGGCCCGAGTGTAATGTGGATCACCTTCATTCCCAGCGTACACGGTTCCGCCCATTAGACAGCCTGCTGCCAACATAAAAAACCAGAAACTCGTTTTCATGCCATCTCCCTTGCAACAGCTGCCCAATGCCCGCCCCCATAGGGTTCGAGTGGATAAACTATTTATCTTGCTTCACCAGATTGGGGCTCAAGGCTCGCAAGCGCTGGCTCAACGCACGCAGCATGCCGATACCTAATTCCGGATAGGACAGGAGCAAGCCCTGGAACTTCTCGTTGTCCAGGGCGAGGGCCTGGGTATCTTCCAGCACGTGGGCGGTGGCGGAGCGCGGTTCGTTGTCGATGAGTGCCATCTCACCCAGGCTGTCGCCAGCCTTTAGTTCGGAGATGAATACCTGCCGGCTCGGATCCGGGTCGATAGAGATGCCTACGCGGCCTGCGGTAATGATGTACAACTCCAAGCCAATTTCGCCCATATCGAACACCCTCACCCCCTTTGGCCATACCACCGGCTCGAGCAATGGTGCCAGCCGGCTGAGTTGATCGGTGCGCAAACAGGCGAACAGCGGAACTTTGGTGAGCAAGAGCACGCGCTCGAAATACTGACTCATAATCCGATCCTTTTACTTCCAAGACAGTAGCGGGCACTATCCGCCAGCCACTCGCTGCCGTATTTCTGGCACCAATCAAGCCAAGCCGTGAAAGCACCTTTGCCCCCAGGCGGCTCGCCTTTTAAAGGAACGCCCTCCCGCTCGGCTTCGTAGAGAATGGCCAATTCGTGAAACAGGTGGCCTTCTTTCTTGAGTTGCATGGCCAACTCCAGAGCCTGAGCCCAAAGGTGTCGGTTCCGGCTGGCCAAGCCTGCTCGAATGTAACGCATCCTCTGGCTCTGATCCTGGCAGTCCAGGATGTGCAGGACGATATCCAGATGTCGCCTGGCTTCCTCCCGCAACACCTGCATCAAGAACTGCAGTTCCGGCGCTCGCATAGCCAATTGGGCGAGATGCTCGCGGATCAGCAATTTGTCGCGGGCATGGCGGACATGCCAGGCGGAGACCTGCTGCAACATGATGTCCTTGCTTTTGATGTCGGAAGCGGCCAGTTCCGCGACCATCACGGACTGCAGATCAAAATCAGCTCCCCGCTGCGTCAATGCCTCGCCCCAGGCATCGCTGCGTTTCGGCATAAAGGCCTTCGCGCATTCCTGCCCTGCTCCCCTTACCCGGTAATCCGTGTCACGCAGGGCAAGCGACAGCCAGTCAAGCCATGGCAAGTCCGGAAACGGCAGGCGCGCCGCCGCCCGGATCGCCGCGGTACGCACTTTGTGGGATTGGCTAGCGAGGGCACTATCGATCATTTCCCGCGCCTCATCGATCCCGGACTGCGGATAGCGGGACCAGATATCGAGCGCGAACGTGCGCACCTTGGCATTCTCATCAACCAGCAAGGGTCGCACCAGCGGCAGCAGGTCCTCGTGGGGCATCGCCGCCAGCGCCGCCAGTGCGGCTAGGCGGTCATCCGGGTGCAGCGACTGCAGAAGTACGTTCAAGGTTTCACGCGCCTTTGGCTTTAACTCGGCTGCCTCCCCGTGTAGATAGCCTACCGCTGCGGCGGATCGTAAACGTGGGCTGGCTATTTCGAGCCACGCCTCTGCTTGCTCCATCGCTGCGGGGAAACCGGCGGCCAGTAAAAGCCGCGACGTGGTTTCGGCCAAGTGCGGATCACCATGCTGGGTCGCATCCCACGCCACCCCTTCCCAGCCCGCTGGCGCAAGGCGGGCGATGCGCGACAGAAGCCGATCCTGCAGCTTGGGCGGCAGGTCGGGGTAAATTTCCAGCATGGCCGCACCGGC
>CAZGIX010000440.1:0-2125 GCA_964525785.1 uncultured Anaerolineaceae bacterium | reverse complement strand
TTACGAGATGGTCCTCAGCGGGTGAGCGAGATTGCGCGCATCACCGACCACCCCCAGGGGACGATCTCCCGGCACCTCGGGGTGTTGCGCAACGGCGGCATTGTCATTGCGCAACGTCACGCGCAAGATGTTATCTATCAAATCGCCAATCCAAAAATCGTAGGTATCTGCGATCTGATGCGAGAGGTATTAATGGAAGAAGCGGCACGTCGTTCCGAACTATATAAAGGCCTTGAAGATGAACATCCTGAATGATTTGCTGGACAGCCTGGACATGGACGCACCGGTCCGAACCGTGCTGGTTGGCGTGCATTGGACGGTGGTATGCAGCCATGTCTGTGGGCTGGCCTCCACCTTCACTGGCGACAAGCCCCACGGCCACGACCCGGTGCACGATGTGGGCCACTTACACCTGAAAAGCGCCCGTGAGCTGGCGGAATACGTCTGCTCTGACAACCTGTTGGAAGCCAGCATTGGTTTGGCAGCCATGAACTCGCTGTTGGCTGTGGATGAAAGTAGCGCAGTCGCGGCCAATGCTGTCGAAGGACTGATCGAGCACGGGCGGGGAAAGAACGTAGCTCTGGTGGGGCATTTCCCATTCATCCCACGATTGCGCCTTGCCGTTGGACAGTTGTGGGTCATCGAACAACACCCAGCAGACGGCGAATATCCTGCTGAATTCGCCGAAGACCTGATCCCACAAGCTGATGTAGTCGCCATTACCAGCAGTGCATTGATCAACCATACATTGGATGGGTTACTGGCTCTATGCCGTCCCGAGGCATTGGTGATGATGCTGGGTCCGAGCACACCGCTTTCGCCAGTGCTGTTCAACTATGGGGTTAGTCTCCTTTCTGGTTCTAGGGTGTTTGATGAAGCTGCCGTACTTCGCACGGTTGGGCAGGGAGCCTCTTTTCAGCAGGTGGAAGGCGTCCAGTTATTAACTTTCAGGAGAGGCAAGTGGATATGTTAGACGGCACACCACTGCTCGACATCAAGCCTTATGTGCCCGATTTTGATGTGGCAGGGGCAGAATAGTAGTCTGATTTGGGCTGGTTAGTCTTTGTAATTGATATAGCAGCCACCGAATGCGACACAGCCGTTGCGCCGCGTTAGCACCGCGCTCAAGTTTCCATCTGGTGTGGATTGGCCGGCTATCCCTGGCCTGACTGAGCTAATGGCGCTAGCTCAGTTCCTCAGCCATCATCATGAGTGCCTTGTTCTGTTTGAACCTTGCACCTGCCAGGTTGGCGTTAGCTGATATACTTCTAAGATAAGAATATGCAGCCATAAGAACAAAGCCTAAACACACTAAATATTAATATTCCTTCCCCCGAAAACAACAAATATTACTTATAATTTTAGTTGATAAATACCATTATTCCACAAAGCGCCTTTGCCGTCGTTTACAGCCAATCCAGAGACTCAGGCAATCCCATGAAAAATAAACAGCCACGAGGTCAACCCCCTACCGATATCAACGTTGGCCGCCGCCTGCGTGAACTGCGCATTGAACGTGGGTACTCCATCCGCGCCCTGGCTGAGCAAAGCGGCTTGAACGTCAACACGCTGAGCTTTATCGAAAACGGTAAGACTTCGCCCAGTGTTAGCACTTTACAGCAGGTTGCCGCAGCGCTGGAGCTTCCGATTAATGCCTTCTTCGAGATAAAAACCAATCCACAAGCCATCGTGTACCAAAAGGCCATAGATCGTCAGTCAGCCGCTTTCACGCATGGTACACTGGCTGACCTGGGAGCAGGCTTTGCCCGCCTAGGCATGGAGCCGTTTGTTGTTACGCTCGAGCCGCAGGCTGACAGCGGGGATACGCCCATCGTGCATACCGGCATTGAATTCGTATATTGCCTTGAGGGGTCCATTGGCTACGAAGTGGATGGGCAAACTTTTATCCTGGAGCCAGGCGACAGCTTGCTTTTCGAGGCGCACCTGCCTCACCATTGGAGCAATGATGGAGAAACTCCATCACGCTCATTACTCCTACTCTGCCCTGCTGACGAGCGCGACCATCCCGATAAAAGGCACTTTTCGTAGGCGATACAACACTATTCTCCAAAAACACAAGAACTCAAATCCTGTACTGTCCAGCCACTCGGACATGCGCATCGGC
>CAZGIX010000439.1:0-2132 GCA_964525785.1 uncultured Anaerolineaceae bacterium | reverse complement strand
GCAATCGCATAGGTCAAGCCAAAAAAGGAAATTAATGGATGTTTCTGTATCCAGGCTTTCATAGAAGTCTCCGATCCTGTCCTTTGATTACGGCGCGCCCGGTTTCCACTCAGCCAGCAAGGGGCTCTTCCGCTCACGGGTAAAGGTCCGATAGCCGAACAGTGCCACCACTACGAGCGCAGCTACGGCCATCAGCACCGTTCTGATTACTGTCTGCCGAACGGGATCGGGTTCGGCAACGATAAATCTGTCAGTGTGGATGCCGCCATAAAAATTGATCCAGGAGTGGAAGATAACGGCAAGGAACAAACTCCCCTTATTATTGTTCATAATCCAGGTCATAAGAATGGAAACAGACACGGTAAAAATCAAGTAAGCGATAGGAGGAGTGTTGCCAATGAAGAACAATGGCAGGTGCCACAATCCCCAAACCGTTCCCACGATGAGGCTGGAGACGAGCGAATTCCAGCGGCTCAGCAAACGAGGCAAGGCAAAACCTCGCCAGCCAATTTCCTCAGAGGCCCAAAACACAGTAAAAAGAGCATCGTCCAGCAAGTATATCGTTTGCGACCAGCCATTCCATTGAAAGCGAACAAATTGGTGTGTGATCTGGGCGTACAAGAAATCCGCCAGGATCGTGAGCAACGGCCATAGGAAGAGGATTAACAAATACCACCGGAGAGAAACACGCCAAAGCAGCAAACGGCGGAATAAGTCTTTTAACCCTGGTTTACCGCGAGTCACTGCGGTGGTCAGGATCCCGGCCAGTCCTGGCCCCCACATTCCCAAGAATTGGAAGATCCTGGCGAAGTCCACTTTGGTATTTGGGTCATCTTGGGTCGGGACTAATAAGGTGACTGACCACGCCGAATAGGTGAACAAGAAAGCCAAAACAAAGTATGTGAACAGGTCGTGATTTTTGATCAAGCGAGCGAAGGATGTCAACATTTAAGTCTCCTTTTGAGAATATTTCGGATCTCTTATTAAATCAACCCCAATGCGTTCAGGATAATAACGGCGACCGGCCCGGCCGAGTTGAGAGAAGCATGAGCGATGATGCCTGGCCAGGTGTTCTTGGTGCGCTGAGCGATGAAGGGGATGACCCAGGTGTTCAGGAGCATGAATGGCACTTGATACCATTTGAACATATGGAAGCAAGCCCAAAGGATGCCGTGCAGCAGCGGGGTTCTTTTGCCAAAGGTGAGCTCCTGCCGGGGCAAGATATAACCGCGCCACCACAGCTCTTCGCCAACGATATTGAAGAACAGGACGATGACGTTCATCCAGCCCGATAAAGGCGGCCAGGGGAGCTCGGGGGGTGTGATTTTCAACACGTTTAATAACGGAAAGGCAATGATATTGATCATCAGAGACAGAACAAGATAAAAGATCGTCCCGAGGATCGCCCATAGCCAGATTCTGCCCGTCATCCCGGTTAAGCGCATCCGCTGGGCATAGGCTGACCAGGTAAGAGGGTTACCTTCTAAAGCATGCCCCACCATTGAGGCTACCAAAAGACCGGCATTGACCCAGGTGAGGCTGATCGCGTAGGCGGTCGCTCCATCCATGCCAGCCGCGACCAGAGCGGGCCACAGCAACCACAGGCTGGCAGCAAGCACAGCAGCTGGGATGCCGAACAAGAGCAGCGACTCGATCAGCCCCATCGGCTTCAAAGCCTTCAATTCCGATTTCTGTCCAAGAGGAAGAGCAGCGGTGATGTCCATGGTATTTGATTCTCCTTTCGTTTCTTCAGATAGGATGCTTACTCAGAAGTGATGCTGCCCGAACCATTGTCTTTCTGGTAGATTTTCGCCGGGTTTCCACTGTACCGGATGCTACCAGACCCACTGAGGTCTGCATCTAATTGTTCGCTGGCATAAACATTAGCCTCCCCAGACCCGTCCACAGTCACTTTCACCGAGCTGGCCTTTAATTGCTCACCGTTGATCTTGCCCGATCCTCCAAGATTCATTTCCGCACTGTTGACCCGTGCCGCTGACTTTGATATTGCCGGAACCAGACAGATGCACCTTGATAGTATCGCCCTGAAGATTTTGAACATTGATGCTTCCGGAACCACTAAGAACCTATCCGAAAAGTCTGAAAGGTTGAAAAAAGAGACGTAATCTGCT
>CAZGIX010000438.1:0-2140 GCA_964525785.1 uncultured Anaerolineaceae bacterium | reverse complement strand
GAAAGTCCCTGCTCGGCAGATTTTGTTTTAGGACCTGTGAAACTGGATCACAAAGGATCTATCTCAGCACTTGACAGGTGCAGTAATCGGTACCCGCTGGTGGGTGGGATGAGATAACGCCACTAACGGTTTGCGTTAGATATTCTAAGCCGTGTCAAGAACGAATAGCAATGGAAATGAGCGATATAGCACTCTCCTCGCCGATCCGGCAGGTCTTGAAATTTTTTCTGTGCGGACTACAATAGAGGTGAGGAAAAGTGAGCCCGTTGGCAAGTTTTGAGGAAGCTGCGTGCTTGCCTCTCACCTAACTTGCTCAGGCGCTTGCGCCTGAACCACTTGGTGCCGCTTTTCCTCTTTTGTATTGCTTTTCCGCCTGCGCTTCCTTCCGTTCGCGCCGAGCGGCTTTGCGGTGGCGCTGGCGAACTTCTTCCGGAACGGTGTAGCGTTCGGCAATGATCTGGTGAGCGCGCTCGGAGGTAATGGGTGTGCCATCCACATCCCGCAGTTGGTACGGACGATCTTCACGCAGCACCACGCCCACTCGGTCCAGGAGGTGAGCACTGCAAGTGCAGATAGCTTGGATATGATGCTTGCCATGCTGAACCATCTGGTCATAGTAGATCGCCGCGATCTGGGGATCCCACTGGCGCGCCGATTCGGCATCCAGAAACGCAAACTTCTTGATCAGGCTAGGTCCGGCCTGGGTGATCTTGAGACCAGACGCCTGGCTGTCGGCGCTCTGTTTGCTGTTGGGCACCATGCCGCTCCAGCCGCGCAGTTGGCGCAAGCTGCCAAAACGCTTGGGATTGCCGATGAAACTGATGTAGATGGCGGCCCCATCCTGTCCCACGCCGGGAATGGTTTCCAGGTTGCGGCTGGGATGCAGCTGGCGATAAAGCGGGCGAACAGTTTTCAGGAGCAGGCGGTGATGCATCTCCTCCACGAAAGCCAGATAGGCTTGCTCGCGCACCGCTTCGGCTTGGAGCAGTTCGTAGTCCAGATAGCTGGCTTCTTCGCCATAAATCGCCAGACCTTGCTCTGCCAGATTGGTCAGGTAGCGGGTCCATTCCCCTGCATCGGCAGGATCCAGATCACTTTCCAGCCATGCCTGGCGGATCGCTTCGGCGCCAGCTTGGTGGACACGCAGCGGGGAGTACCAGTGCTCGCGAAACCAGCGAGCCGCCGGACAAAACAAGTCTGAAAACACGGTGGTTTCCAGACCTGGCCAGGCAAAGCGATCCAGGGCAATAATACGGTTCTGGCAGGCGATGCGCTGTTTCATCAGTCGCTCGAGCTGTTTGCAGCCTCGCTGGCAGGCCAGGGTCCTGGCATCTGAGAGCTCCAGGCGATGCAATTTCTCCTCGGCCACCAGGGGCAGCTTGGCAAGTACTCTCGCATCGATGCGATCGCTCTTGGCATGTTTCTTGAAGTACTTGCGCAGGTCTGCGACTTGCTGGCTGTTCACCAGATACACGGTGACCGAGTGGCGGATCAGGAAGACCGCCACGGGAAACCAGGCCATGCCCGTAGGTTCCATCACCGCCTGCAACTGCCCATCGGCATTGCCTTCCTGTGCCATTTCCAACAACCGGGTCAGGGAAGCTGGTTCGGTGCGGAAGCGGAGCACCGAGCTGACAAAGTGACCGGTCTCATCCACGACCACTGCTTTGTGCTCTCCCTTGGCACTCAGATCAATTCCAATCGTACGCATATGAACCTCTCCTTTTGGAAAAAGAATGGATCCGACCGGGAGGCGCTGAGTGGCAAGGGTTGCCCAAGTCCACACGTACCCCACGCTTGCAGGTGATGAGAGACCTGACCTTCGTCAGCCTCAACATTCTCAATAGGGTCTGCCTGGGCAGGATGGCCGCAACACGGCCTGACAATCTAACGCCAGGGGCAGCTTTTCGCTCCCCAGCTGCGGTGAAGCCACTGCGGTCCTCCCAGAAACAGTGTACGCTCTTTTGCTATTCGTTTGTTAAGGTTCTACTTTGAGTCCAGTATACAAGCTGCGGTGGGTGGGAGCGTGGACTCGCCGTCGAAACGGGAACAGCCCAAAGCCAGACAAAGGTTTATAAAACGCGGCGAATCCCACTTGTCGGCTGCACGCATTGTTGGGCAGGCTTGCTTACAATTGAGA
>CAZGIX010000437.1:0-2167 GCA_964525785.1 uncultured Anaerolineaceae bacterium | reverse complement strand
CGGAAGTGTACGGGCCGTTCACGAACGAGGAGCTGGTAGGCGAAGCCCTGGAGCCGTTTCGCGGGCAGGTGGTGATCGCCACCAAGTTCGGGTGGAAGCATGATCCCGATAAGGGACCACATCCCAGCGTGGGTCTGGACAGCCGGCCGGAGCAGATCAAGCGGGTGGCAGAAGCTTCGCTCAGGCGGCTCAGGGTCGAGGCCATTGATCTGTTCTACCAGCACCGGCCCGACCCCAACGTGCCGATCGAGGACGTGGCCGGCGCGGTGAAGGACCTGATTCAGGAAGGCAAGGTCAAGCATTTTGGGCTTTCGGAATCCGGAGCGGATATCATCCGCCGCGCCCACGCCGTTCAATCCATCACTGCTTTGCAAAGCGAATATTCGATCTGGTGGAGGGCCATTGAAGAGTCCATCCTGCCGACCTGTGAGGAGCTTGGCATCGGATTAGTGCCCTACAGCCCATTGGGCCGGGGTTACCTGACAGGCAAGATCGACGAGAATACGACGTACGATAGCTCCGATATTCGCAGCCGAAATCCCCGCTTTACGACCGAGGCGATCAGAGCCAATCGGGTTGTAGTCGATTTGCTTGAGAGGATTGCAGTCCAGAAGGAGGCCACCCCGGCACAGATCGCCCTGGCCTGGCTGCTGGCCCAAAAGCCCTGGATCGTGCCGATTCCGGGCACGCGCAAACTCGAACGCCTCGACGAGAACATCGGAGCGGTGAATATCGAATTGACAGCTAGCGATCTCAGTGAAATCGAAAATGCTATGTCACAGATCACGGTGGTCGGCGATCGATATTAAACAGAGAAGAGGGCTTGATGAGCATCAGTAAAACCGCTATCAAGAATCACAAGGAATTGTTTCCCAACCGCAAATCGAAATTGGCGGAAACCGACCCAGAACTGATCGAGGTCTTTGATAACTTTGCTTTCGATGAAGTGCTTCAATATGGAAATCTGGATACCAGAACCAGGTTAATGGTCATTCTGGCATCCATGATTGCCTGCCAGGCTTTAGCCGAATATAAAGTGATGCTGGACGGCGCGCTGAATGCAGGCGTTACCCCGGTGGAAGTGAAAGAAATCGTCTACCAGGCGGTGCCCTATGTTGGCATGTCCAAAGTGTACGATTTTATCCATGCCACCAATGAAATCCTGGAGAGCCGGGGCGTCAAATTGCCGCTGGAAGGCTAAGCCACCACCACGCCAGAAACGCGCTTCGAAAAAGGCTACGCGGTTCAAAAAGCAATTGTGGGAGAGCGGCTTGAGCAGATGTATGCGGATTCACCGGCTGACCAGATCCATATCCAAAGATATTTGTCGGCTAATTGTTTTAGCGACTATGTTGCCAGGGCCGGAATCGACCTGCCAACCCGTGAGCTGCTTACTTTTTCCATGCTCCTGTCATTGGGTGGCTGTGAGCCGCAGCTGATGGGGCATGTTCGGGCCAACCTGAACGTTGGAAACGACAAACAAAGATTGCTGAGTGTTGTTACCCAATTAATCCCGTATGTTGGGTATCCGCGCGCTTTGAATGCCATTCGCTGCCTGAATGAAGTTGCGCCGGATTAAGAAGAGATGGAGTACAGTAATGGAAATCAAGCGAAGCGGCTCACAGCCTTCCAGAAAAGGCCCTGCTGAGAATTTTACCGGCACCGTGCGGGTTGACCCCCTGTTCGATGCGCCCGCCCCAGCGCGTGTCTCTGGCGCGAGTGTTACCTTTGAACCTGGTGCTCGAACCGCCTGGCACGCCCATGTTCTGGGCCAAACCCTGATTGTCACATCCGGCTGTGGCCGGGTGCAGCGTTGGGGCGGGCCAGTCGAAAAAATCCGGCCGGGAGATGTGGTTTGGATTGCGCCGGGCGAGAAGCACTGGCACGGCGCTGCGCCAACCACCGCGATGGCACACATCGCAATTGTGGAAAAAGCCGCCGAAAATTCCACCGAATGGATGGAAAAGGTCAGCGATGAACAATACCTGGCGGGATCAGAGACTGAATAGGAGATGATTATGCAGACGGTAAAATTGAACAATGGCGTTGAAATCCCTATTCTCGGTTTCGGCGTTTTTCAGATCACTGATCCGAGCGAATGTGAAAGAAGCGTGGTTGACGCTATTCAAACTGGATATAGCCATATTGACACAGCCGCTTCTTACCA
>CAZGIX010000436.1:0-2173 GCA_964525785.1 uncultured Anaerolineaceae bacterium | reverse complement strand
CTTCTGCGATTGTTTGGCTATTCAATTTTTAAGCTGCAAAAGTCGAGTAATTACTTTCGTCACTTCACCGATGAGTTTAGTTAATATAAAATTTGTATGGGAGTGGAACGAGCCAGATTCATCGTCTGGTGGTGGGCAATAAACAAGCCTGGATATTTAAATTAGGACTTACGCAGTTTGTGGGTGCATCGATGAAAATCGCATTACTGATCGGGGCCGTAGCCCTGTTAGCCGTAATAGGCCTTGGGCTGTACGTCTCGGACTTCACTGCCTACCTTGGAAACAACCCGGCGACCTGCAACAACTGCCATGTTATGGACGCCGTCTATGAAAGCTGGTACCACGGCGGGCACAAAGAGTGGGCAAACTGCAACGACTGCCACACCCCTCACGCGCTGATCCCCAAATATTATGTCAAAGCCCTGTCGGGCTACCATCACGTAACTGCCTTTACCTTTGGTGATATCCCGGACGCCATTCGCGCCAAAGAAGCATCGCGGCAGGTCGTCCAGGAGAATTGTATCCGCTGCCACGCCGAGACCGTGTCTAACATGCTGGATAACAGCATGGAATTTGACCGGTACTGTTACGACTGCCACCGCAGCGTGGCGCATGGTGAACGAGGCATCTCGCTATTGCCTTACAGACACACTGAGGAGATGAAATAATGAAGGGAAAATCCACTATTTACGTCCTCTCCGGGATCGTGATCATCCTGGCAGCGGCGTTAGCACTGGTATTGATCTTCATGAAGAATCAACCGGAGCCGACGCGTGGGATTGAGCCCCTCACCACCATCGAAGAGATGGAGCCGGATTCGTCAAAATGGGGTGTCAACTTCCCCAACCAATATTCGACGCTGCAGCTCACGGAAAGCAACAATACGCGTACGACTTACGGCGGCTCGGAGCAGTTCTCCCGACTGGAGGAATACCCGGCCATGTTGGACCTGTTTGCTGGATATGGGTTCAGCATCGAGTACAACGAGGATCGCGGTCACCTGAACAGCCTGACCGACGTGCGCGCCATTAAACGCGTGAATGAGACAACCGCCGGCACCTGCTATTCGTGCAAGAGCTCAGACAACCCGCACCTGTGGGCAGAGATGGGGATGGCAGAGTTCGACAAAACCCTCTTCAAGGATCTGGGAGCACAAATCGACGAGCCGATCGGCTGCGCCAACTGCCACGAAGCCAATACAATGCGCCTGATCGTCACCAACCCGGCGCTGGAAGAAGCCCTGGAGGCGCAGGGCAAGGATTGGACCACCTTTACCCGCCAGGAGATGCGCACCGTGGTATGTGCCAACTGCCACGTGGAATACTACTTCGCCGGTGAAGGCAAGTACCTGACCTTCCCCTGGGAAAACGGCACACGCATCGAGGATATCGCCCAGTACTACATTGACGAAGGCTTCAAAGACTGGGAACATCCGATGTCCGGCGCGGCAATGATCAAGATGCAGCACCCGGAATTTGAGCTGTTCACCGCCGACAGCACCCATTACAAAGCCGGAGTCGCCTGCGCGGACTGCCACATGCCTTACACCCGGGATGGAGCAGCGAAATTCTCGACACACAACGTCCAAAGCCCGCTGTTGAACTCTGAGACAGCCTGCGGGGCCTGCCACACCGATGTGGGCTACGTGACCACCCGCGTGGCGACCATTCAGGATCAGGTACGCCAGACGATGGACGACACGGAAACCGCTCTGGTGGAAGCCATAAAAGCCATCGAGGCGGCAGCCGCTTCTCCGAACGTGGATGCTGACCTGCTGGCAGAGGCGCGCAACCTGCACCGCGAGTCGCAGCTGCGCTGGGACTTTATCTCGGCAGAAAACAGCACGGGCTTCCATAACCCCGAGGAGACCCTGCGAATCCTGGCAGTTTCTACCGACCTGGCACGCCAGGCACAGCTGAAAGCCGTCCAGGCTGCAGGAACACCGACGATCATCCAGACCAGCAGCCAGTAGACACAAGCCCTAGGATGAGACAGCTGGCAGCGAAAGCTGAAAGATCATCCCGGACTAACTGACCCTGCCAGACCAGGCAGGGATAGAAAGCACCTCCTGCTGCCAGGCAGCAGGAGGTGCTTTTACTTATCGAATGAATCATTACCCCGGAGCGCCAGCTGCACACACCGCAAATAAAATTCAATTATCGGATAGGTTCTA
>CAZGIX010000435.1:0-2183 GCA_964525785.1 uncultured Anaerolineaceae bacterium | reverse complement strand
CCGCATTTATGTAGAAGAAGATATCGCTGAAGAATATATCAGCCGCTTTGTCGAGCTGACCGCCAAGATGACCATCGGTGATGGATTAGCCAATCCCAACGTGGACCTGGGACCGATGATCGACGAGGAAGGCGTCCTACGCACACAGGCGCACGTTGACGATGCGGTTCGCAAGGGAGCGCGGCTGCTATACGGCGGAAAAAAGCCAGAGGCACCTGAGCTGAGCCAGGGCTATTTCTACGAGCCGGCTGTCCTCACCGACGTGACCAGCGACATGCTGGTGATGCACGAAGAGTCCTTTGGACCAATCGTCGGCATCGACACCTTCAAAGGTCTGGATGAAGCAGTCGATAAGGCCAACAGCACGGAGTACGGCCTGGTGACGTACGCTTATACGCGCGACCTGGCAACGGCGTTCAATTTCAGCGAGCGGGTCGAATCTGGCTCGGTAGCGATCAATACCGTCAGCCCAGACTCGCTGTACGCCCCCTATCCAGCCTGGAAGCACAGCGGCATCGGTCTGGAGCTTTCCCACTTTGGGATCGAGGAATATTTCCAGGTTAAACACATTTTGTTAGAGTTGGGTTGATCTACCCAATTTGGCATAGAATTCTATCAAAAGGAGCAGACGGGCTATGAAAGTTCAAGACTGGGGCTACACAAATCCGGTGGTTTCCCCGCTTTACGGAAAACCACCCCTGGTCTGGAAAGACATGCGCATCCAGATCGTAGTCTATGAGACCGACATCGAGAATGTGAAACGGGTTATCCCTGATCCGCTGGAGGCCCGCACCAACAAGGTCATCACCTGGGTATCTGAGTTCGAGCTGGGCACCACCCAGGGAGCCTTTGCAGAGATGGCTATCTACGTCCAGGTGAAGTACAAGGATATCGAGGGCGATTACGAGCCATTCCTGTATGTCAACACCCCGCTGCCGCTGACCGCCGGGCGCGAGATTTGGGGCTACCAGAAGAAGCTCGCCGATATCAACCTGTATCACGAGCAGGAAGCTGTGCGCGGCCAGGTCAATCGCCTGGGGCACCAGATCCTCAAGACCCTGGTTGTGCCGGAATACATCGCCAACATGAGCGAGATCCCGTGGAGCGCGAATGGGGTATTTTCGCTGAAATACATCCCCAGTGCAGAGGAAGGCGGGACGCCGATCCGCGAGCTGGTGCTCACCCCCGGCGAGTTTACCGCGCAAGAAGGAAAATTCTTTGGCGGACGCGCCTCTGTGGTGTATGAACGCTCCGAGATCGATCCGACCTACCTGCTGGAGCCCAAGCGCATTTTGGGCGGATTCTTCGGTCAGGGCGACCTGTACCTGCCTCTGGGCAAAGTTGTCCACGATTACAAATAAAAGGACTGGCCTTAATGCCTTCTCATTTCGAAATACTCAAGCGTCTGATTGAGGGCAAGGTGGTGGCGGTCGTGCGGCTGAGCAGCGGCGACCAGCTCATCAACGTGGCACAGGCGCTCAAGGATGGCGGCATCACTGCAATTGAATTCACCATCCCGACACCGAATGCGCTGGACATGATCAAACAGGCTGCCGCTCACTTTGGTGATGAAGTCATCATGGGGGCTGGCACTGTGCTCGATCCCGAGACGGCTCGGGCAGCCATACTTGCCGGGGCGCAGTTCGTGGTTACGCCGGCGCTGAATTTCAAGACCATAGAGCTGTGCCACCGCTATGGCAAACCGGTCATCCCCGGCGCGTTGACTCCCACCGAGATTCTGAATGCCTGGGAGGCCGGCGCGGATATAGTAAAAGTCTTCCCGGCTGACAGCATGGGACCTGCCTATCTGAAAGCTGTCCTGGCACCCCTGCCCCAGGTTCGCCTGGCGCCCACCGGCGGTATCAGCGCGGACAATGCGGCTGAATACTTGAAAGCCGGAGCAACCGCCTTGGGCGTGGGTGGTAAGCTGGTTGATAAAGCTGCCGTTGGGCGGGGCGACTGGGGCGCGCTGCAGGCTGAAGCCGAGCGGTTGATGAACGCGGTGCGGCAGGTGAAATGAGCATTCCGCAGCGTGTACTGATTGCTACCCGCTCGTTCGGCAGTACATCACCAGAGCCCTGGGATGTCCTGAAAGATGCCGGTTGTGAGGTCGTCAAAGCCGATATGAAAGGCGAGATGACCGAGCAGCGTCTGGTTGACCTGCTTAAAGATGTTGACGGAGC
>CAZGIX010000434.1:0-2201 GCA_964525785.1 uncultured Anaerolineaceae bacterium | reverse complement strand
AAGAAACGCCCCTGATTGAACGGCAGGGTTGATCCGCTGGGAATAATCTCCTCACTCACCTCGATGATGGTATCGGCGGGGATGCCCGCCCGGCGCGCTGCCTCACGGATCGCCTCGGCGCTGGGAGCCTCGTACAGGCAAAAAGTCTTCTTCTTATCCACGCTAAGGAACGATATTAACCAGCGCACGCTCTCCTCGTCATTAATCAGGTTGATGGCGGCGGCCCCCTCCGGCGTCACCTCGAGCTGCTCGGCAAAATTACGCTCAATCAGATAATATGGCATCCTGTTTCTCCTTGTCTTTCTGTTATCGCGAGCTGCTGGGAAGACGCCAGAAGCTGGCGATGACAGTTTCTAAGAGGCCTGTAAGCCTGCTATCTTTTGAGCCAGGAACACCATACCCATCTTCTGTGCGGCACACCCGGCTTCGGTTAATAAAGTATTGGCCCGGGCTCGATCCGTTTCTCGCCCGCGGGCCAGGAGCATAGCAGCATACTCGTACTGGCTATGAGCCAGCCAGGCCCAGGCTTCCATGCCAGCATCCAGCGCCAGAGCGCCTTCGAAATGCTGCTTGGCTGCTTCCCATTCCGACATGACCCTCGCCAGCATCCCCAGGTATCGCCCTGCGGCACCGTAGCAGGCTGTTGCGCCGCCGACAACCACTGCCCTGTGGTCATATGGGAGCATTAATTGGTAAATTGTGGCGGCTCGAGCTGCATCCCCAAGGAAGGCGCATATCTCAGCCAGGTAAGCCAGGGTGCCCACCCAGAGCGAATCCTGGGGCACAGATGCAAAGCCATCCTCCGCCAGCTCTTCAAAAATTACCCGACACTCCTGGCGTTGCCCCAGGATGCTATAGATCAAAGCCAACCCCGGTCGCCAGGCTGATGGACCCGGGTTATTCGTGATGACCAGCTTAACCAGCGGCGCGAGCTCATGAATGCGGCCTTGTTCGCGACGGATGGTGAACATGTGCATCCCCAGGATGCCATCCAGCTCGGCCAGACCGATCTGCTGGCTGATGTTTGCGGCTTGATTGGCCAGGCGTTCCGCCGTCTCAAATTCCCCCTGCAGAATGGCTCGCATTGTCTGGAAGACCGCGGCGACGTGCAGCTGGAAGGGCTGCTTGATCTCCTGGGCCACCCGTCTTTGAGCGTCGATCACCTGATCTACCTGATCGATCCGGCCCAACTCGAGCAAATCGTAGACGTAAAGATCCAGGGCATCCGCCAGCCTTTCCTGAGCCCCAATCGCCTCAGCCGTGGCGATCATTTCCTCGATCGCCTCCAGGCGAGCGCCGGTTGAATCTGGCCGGCGGTCTATATGGGCTTTGATGCGCAGGGCGTCACAGAGCGCCAATGGATCTTCAATCTGGCGAGCGATATGCAGCGCCTGGTCAACAGTAGTAAGCAGCTCTTCATGTTCACCGGAGGCCAGTAGAGAACGAGACAGACTGACCAGCAGGCGGACATGCAGCCCGCTCTGCTCATCGCCCAAAGCCGCCAGGGCTTCGCGTAGGAATTGCAACGAGTGTTCTGTATCCAGATTCAACCGCCAGCGCGGTTCTTCATAGGCCAGGACCGCGCGCGCCAGCGCCTGGGGATCCTTAAGGGCCCGGGCGAGCTCAATAGCCCGCTGGAAGGCAGTCAAAGCCTCTCTCACGCGCCCACCGTGCCAGCGCCCCTGGGCTAAGGCCAGACTCAACTCGACCTCCAGACGATTGGTTTCAGAGCTGCGTGCCAGACCCTCCAGCTCAAACAGGCCTCTCTGTGCGTGTATTCCCGCTTCATCAAAAGCCAACAAACGGGCTGCCTGCTGGCTCGCCAGGAGCAGGTACTGGCTGGCCTTTAAACCCAGACGAGCTTCCTGAAAATGGCGCGCCAGGTGCACCGCGATTTCTTCAATTTGACCCTGGTGCATGCATTCCAGGGCTTCGCCAACTGCCCGGTGCTGGTGAATCCGCTCGACCGGGTCTAGGGTGCTGTAAAGATACTTCTGGAACAGGTTGTGACTGAATTGGTAGTGTGAGATGCGCTGGTCTCCCCGCTGCTCAACGCCGCGAGCTCGCACCAGATGATGTCCTGTAGCCAGCTCTCGGCTCAACATCCCAACCAGCAGGTCCTTATCGATCGACCGGACCCTGGCGATCACCTCGGCAGTGAATTCCTCCCCCTCGACGCTGGCAGTGACCAACACCTCTCG
>CAZGIX010000433.1:0-2217 GCA_964525785.1 uncultured Anaerolineaceae bacterium | reverse complement strand
TGATAATCTACCAATGAAGCTTCATAGACGCCATCATTCCATCGAAAAATAATGCGCCATTGATCATTGACGCGGATACTGTGAAAACCTTCCAGGTCGCCTTTCAAGGCTTCCAGGCGATTCCCCGGCGGCAAACGAAGATCATCAAGCTGGTGAGCGGCGTTGAGAACATCCAGTTTGCGCAAAGCGACACTTACAATGCTCTGCGGAAAACGTCTGGCTCGAGCGGTATTTCTGCCATGATACAAATCTGCAGTTGCAGGGTCGCCAAAGGAGCGAATGGCCACTGCACAAATTATACCGTTTTCACGGTATCTATGCAACGTGGCGCGTTTGCTCAAATAAAAGTGTTACCGACGTAAGAGGTAATGGTACAAGTACAGCGACATTCGGGCAGTAGCTGCATCTATTAGTTGCCTGAGAATCGCAAGACAATGGTGACGAAGTGGTGCCGGAACGAGTGTGCGCGCTGGTGCCCGCCGCTACCGGCACCAGCGCTTCTACATTCAGCTGATCTCGGGTGGTCAACTGCGTTATCGATGCGGAGGCGGGTTGACGGCACACACGAGTCTCAGGGACTCGTTCCTGGGATTTTTACGCCAACGGCGCTTTGGTCTGGCTTCAGGGAAATCGATCACCAGGTGGATGTTTCTCGTTCCGCTATCTTAGAAAAGTGAAAGCCCGGCGAGTCGGATTGCTTGTTACGTGTATCCTTAACCAGATCACTTCTCCAGGTCATGATCGACCTGATCTAGATCGAGCAGTTTCATGCCAGCGGATTGCCAGTTATTGCCGGATATTGGCATCTTCTCGATAGTTTCTCGGAAAGCATGGGCTCTGGAAGTCCAACCGCTCCTGGAAAAACCCAGGAAATATACGCGCCACTTTCCCTGAGGTAGCACAATCTGATCCGCCTTCATCCAATGGGAGAGTAATGAGGTCTTCCCACCCGCCGCCGGCCATACAGGATCAGCCGACCTGCGCCGGGATGTATTCCAAATGGATGGCTTCAGCCGCCCGCAGGCGGTACAGCCCATCCATCAGCAAATATCCATCTGCCAGCCGGCGCACCTGAATAGGTGGTTTGATCCCTAAATAGTTTGCAGTTTGGGATGAGACATCTAAGACTCGGGCTGGGTCGATCGGCTTCTCGCCATCCATTATACGGCGCTGGCCAAGAAACGAACGGTGATAATGGAAGATGCCCTTTCGTGCTGGTCGGCATCCAGGGTGACCAGGGGGAGATTGAGTCGGGCTGCTACGGCCACGTAAACCGAATCCGCGCCGCGTAAACCCAGGTCGGCTGCAAGACGAGATGCGTCCTGGACCGTCAGCTGATCCATCTGTACCAGACGAAGACCGGGCAAGTTTTGCAGGTTATTCAAAGCTAGCCAAGCAAGCTTTGTGTCCCTTGTGCGCCGCGATATCGCCCCCGCTACCTCTGGGAGTAGTAAAGCCGGGGAAAGAAAAGTCACACCTTTATCGCGCAATGTCTGCATCCAGGCTTTCACCAATGAATGGAAAACATCCTTTGTCACCAGCCTGGAGACCCACACGCTCGCGTCGACAACGACCAGCGTATCGGGCGCGCTCATTGTCGGCCTTCTGCTATCGCCTCGACCGCGGATACTCCTTCAGGCCAGCGTGCCCCGATCTCAGCAGCCAGATGGTCGATCTCCGCCCAGGCTTGCGCCTCATTCTGCGAGGAGCGGGTAACGGGGATGAGTAAAGCGACCACCTCGCCGCGATAAGTGATCTGGACCTCACTGCCGCTCTCGCGCACCAGGCGAATCAACTCGCTGGTGCGCTGTTTTAATTCACGAATACCTACGCTTATCATCTCAACCCTGTCTCTAGTGCCCACAAATGTAGATACATTATATCATATCCGCCGAGTTGTCCTTCAGCTTGCCCAATCTGCCAGGTCCCGGTCTAATCTGGGGAGGTCCACCAGGGTGCAGCCGGCGATCTTCCACCGATAACCTGCTGGCTGCGCTTTGACAATCTGCTTGGTGAATTTTTCTGCCTCATGCGTGAACCCACTTTTCGAGAAACCGAGAAAAAAGACCTGCCAGTCATCCTTGTCTGGAACAGCCAGTTTTGCTTTCTCGATCAAGCCTTTTAGTGCACCCACATCCATTGGACCTCTGGTCCACTTGCACTCGCCCAGGATCATGTGGCGCCGCATATAGTTAACCCCAACCACGTCAATATTCA
>CAZGIX010000432.1:0-2235 GCA_964525785.1 uncultured Anaerolineaceae bacterium | reverse complement strand
CGACATCGGATCACACCTGCATTAGAGCGATCGTCTGGAAGCTGGCGCAGCTTCTTGGGACATTACAAGGAACAGATGATGGCTTGCGATTTCTTCACGGTGGAGACAATCTGGCTCAAGACCATCTATGTGCTGTTCTTCATCGAACTGGGAACCAGACGCATCCATCTGGGAGGCTGCACGACGAACCCCGAGGCAATCTGGGTTACACAGCAGGCGCGTCAATTGGTGTGGGAACTAAAGGATGATTCTCGGGGAATGGCTTTACTTATCCATGATAATGACACGAAATTCACTTCCTCTTTCGATAAAGTGTTTTCTTCAGAAGGCATTGATGTTGTTCACACACCCTTCCGAGCACCCAGGGCAAATGCGTATGCTGAGCGGTGGGTGAGAACAGTTCGTGAAGAGTGTCTGGACCACATCCTTGTGGTAAATGAAAACCATCTGCGAAACGTGCTCAGAGAGTATACAGATTACTACAACCATTCACGCCCGCACCAAGGCATCAGCCAGCACTTTCCTGTGTCTGGCCCTGAGAGGAGTACAAAAGGTCTGATTAGACGGCAAGATATTCTGGGAGGTATCATCCACAATTATTTCAGGCAGCCTCCAGCCCCGGTTTCTGACTTTGGATAGGATTTTTGCACCATACACGCAAAAAGCCGGTTTAGCAAGCTGTTCGACCGTGCGATTAACGAAGGCGCACAGGTTGTATCCCGGCGGGGTAAACAAAAAGTAGTGGTGGTGGCGAAGGAGAATACGACCGCCTGACCCGCTCTGGCGGAAGCTTATCCCAATTCTTGCTCGATTCCCCTCTTGGCGGGTCGGAGCTGAATTTAGAGCGCGTTCGAGATTTGCCCCGCTCTGTAGAGATCGAGCCATGAATTACCTGCTGGACACCTGCGTAATCTCAGAATACACCCGCCGCGAGCCAAACTTGAAGGTCATCCAATGGAGACGAACTGGATGAATCGGACCTGTTCCTTTCCACAATTACCATCGGAGAGATCAAAAAAGGAATTGAGCTGCTCCCAGCCGATTCTAAGCGCAAAGGAGCTTTGACCATTTGGCTTGATAACGGGCTGCTGAAAAGGTTTGCGAACCGGATCTATCCGATAACAGTCGATGTCTTGTTACGCTGGGGTTCGTTGTATGCCCGGCTCAAAGCCTCAGGGCAGGCCGTGTCAACGATGGATTCGTTAATCGCTGCCTCCGCTCTCACCTATGGCGCGGCGTTGATCACCCGTGATAAAGACTATTTCCGCCCAACCGGTGTTGAGATCATCAACCCCTGGACTTTGTAAGCCCACATCTACTGCGCTTTTCAGTTGATTCACTTGCTTGTCCCGAGCTTGACGGGGGAAGCGATCATCGGGACAATTACCTCCCAGAAGAGCCAGAATAAACACTGCTATTGATGTCAAAAAGGGGTTTTAGACGGCTTTTTCAGAGAAATTGACTGGCTTGGCAAACTGCTTTGGTCAGACGCATTTCGCCACACAAAATGCTAGCCGCGCAGCGGGTGGTGCCAGTTCAGTCCGGGAAAGCGGCTGTAGTCCTGGTCGGTGGTAATCCATAAGCAGCCCGATTCGATCGCCAGTGCCGCCAGGTAAGCATCGGGAACCAGGTTGCCCTTCACCTGGGCAGCCTCACACAGGTTTTTGAAGATATCCCAATGCCGCGGCCCCGGCGCAACCGGCACCGCGTTGGGCTGACTGCGAATCACCTGCGCAAAAGCCATGGCTGAGGCCAGATCGCTGGGAGGATTGAACACGCGCGGGTGCGTAACCACGCGCAGAAATCCGCTAAGCACAAGCTCGGAAAACGCATAAGCCTGGTTGCCGTTGATCAGACCTTCCAGCCACTGGCGGTAGGCAGCATGCCCCGGTGCGTCTGTCCGGTGGGAGTAGACGAGCACATTAACGTCAACCAGTATCATGGGCTGAGGCTTCCATCACATCCAAAAGTGCAGCAGAGTCATCCAGGTCTACACCGGGGAGCAGCCCATTGCCGTCAAAAATGACCAGATGGGCTGGTTCTCGCGGTACGCTGCTGTGCTGGCGTGATAAAGTTTCCCGCAGCGCATCTTCGATCACGGCGGTCAAGCTGGTGCCCCTGCGCAGGGCAAGCTGTTTAGCCTCTTTCAGAAGTCGGTCATCAATCCGGATGGTAGTTCTCATACATCAAATCATACAATATGATCATCAATATGTCAACCAGCCTGTTTAATCG
>CAZGIX010000431.1:0-2237 GCA_964525785.1 uncultured Anaerolineaceae bacterium | reverse complement strand
GAGCCTAAGTTTTGTGCAATCATTGGTGAAATCGTTCAAACATCACAAAAATCATAAGATTTAGCGAACGGCAGCACCAATTGAGTAGCGACCTGTGGCAAGTACAAGACTTTGCCAGCAAAGAGACTTTGTTCACAGAACTTTAACAACTTACTATCTGAATTCCAAACGACTTCGGCTGAGGTATGAGCGGCGATGCGGACCAGGCCCTTGATTCCGAGGTGCTCAATGCACAAGCGTTGGGCGTCGGGAGCGGAGGTGAGCCAGGGGTTTGCCCAGCGGATAAAGTTGGCGGCGAACATCACGAAGTTTTCTTGCACATAGATAGCGGTAGGGGTGCGTACCTTGATGTGGTGAAGGAAGAACACATACTTGCTTTCCTTGATACCCGCCTCAATGGTCTGGCGAGCGGCATAAAAGCTGAACCATTCGGGCAGATTTTGGGTAACCGGTGTATCGCCGAAATGGAGCAGGGCACAGTACTTGAGGTGACCATCCCCATCGGTAAAGCGTTCCAGGCCGACATCGATGGGGTAGCAGAAGGTTTCCAGAGGGTGATGTGACCAGGCCCACATGCTGACATCCAGGCCCACCTCGGTCCAATGGGCCTCTGGCGGGACACTCTTGCGCAAGTTTTGCAGCACCTGCCAGTTGTGGAGCTTGGTGTACACCTCGTAGCCCATCTCGATCAACAGTGCCAGGTTTTCATAGGTACCAAAGCCCGCATCCAGGCGAAAAACAGCCGGGACAGGCTGCGGATTGCGGCGATTATCCTGCTCAAACTGGGTGAGACGTTGTTGCAGCCGTTGCTGTAGGGCGGATTGTTTGGCCAGCAAGTCATCCGTCCAAGTCAGCACTTGTTCAGCTTTGGCGCAAGCCTTTTGGCGTCGCTTCAACCGTTGGAGCAAGCTGAGCAACTTTTTCCGAGCGCATGCCAGCTGGCTGGTGGGACGTTCCACTCGCTCCCGGTTGTTGTACTCGGCGGTCAGGACCTCTACCTGGGCTTGCCATTCAGCCACAGCCTGCTCCACCTCCACCACAGCCCGGTGTGCCTGAAGCACTTTTTGCTGGCGGTCTGCCTTCTTGTGTTGCAACGTTTGCCCAGACTGCTTCACCACCCCCAGGCGCTGCTCCAACAGTTCCGTTCGCCGCCTTGGACGAACTCCGGTGCGCTTTTCTGCCGCCAGAACCATCCCTTCGGCCGCCACCGCCGATACCAAGTTGCCTGGATGATGCTCCATTGAGAGCCAAATCCGCCCGCCAAGCGGGCTGCGCAGACTCACCACCGCTGCTTGATATCCCAGCCGAATTTGGTCATCCATATGCCCAAAAGCTACGTCCGGATAGGTGGTGCTGCCTTTCGATACTGGCAGCCCTGTCAGGTCCCCATCGTACACCAGTCGCCCTTCGGCCAACAAGGCCAGGTTCATCGCCGAGGTGATGAACATCGCACTGGTGGCGTCCAGAACCTGTACAATCTGCTCCGCTTCATCCACAGTCAGACACCGCAAGCTGCGACTGACCCCGCTGTAGTCCGCCCACCCCTCCTGTCCCCAGGCTTTGGCCAGCACCTGATCTTGATCCAATGGATGCGCAGCGTGGCTAATCTCCTGGAGATGCTCCACCCCTGCCAACGTCGCTACTAAAAACTCCAGTACCTTCGTTTGCGGCGCATGTTGGTAACGCTTTTGGTGCAGATCGAGCCCTTCAAACCCCTTCAGCAGTCCCAGGTGTCCGGCAAACTCGCCCCACCCAGTCAATAGCGCATGCTGTGTTTCGCATCGGGTTGCTTCACCTTGGCTCATGGTCATCTCCTTCTGGCTTGACTCGATGACCTTAGCTTAGTCGTTTGTTATTCAGTTGGTAATGTTCTGTTTTTGAGGCTGTTTTTGCGATTCAGCCTCTAGTTGCACAAAACTTTGGCTCCGTGGTGAAATCTATAAGCAGTCCAGGGCATTTGCGCCGGGGCGGATTCATCGGCCGGCATATCATTAACATAACGCCTTCGGCAACAGCTGTTTTCACTGGTTTGCGTACCTGGAATCTTTTCGTGGATGGGGATTGTATGAACAAAGTGAACCCCGAAACTTCTGCGGATCGTATCCGCCGGATTGTTGGCGGCTGTCCGGCCGCTTCGTCCCGGTGGGAAGCTGCCTTACTTGATGAACACCTCAAGACAAACAACGGTTTTGATTTCAAAACTTTCACATCCGTTTTTCAACCTGGCGGAGACAAAA
>CAZGIX010000430.1:0-2250 GCA_964525785.1 uncultured Anaerolineaceae bacterium | reverse complement strand
TAATTTATGCCACATTTTATCCTTTTCGTCTAATGTGACATTGTCAAACTACTCAGGAGCTGCGCGAGTACTTGAATCATATGCGCAACGATTACACCCCACGCCGGATCAATGGGAATAACCAAAAGAAGCTTTCCAGTAAAACCCTGCGCAACATCTGGATCAGCCTGTCCGCTTTCTTCACCTGGGCTAGCCAGGAGTTCAACTTCCCCAGTCCAATGAAGGGTGTGCCAGCGCCAAAGTTCGCTCAAGCCCAAGTAGAGGTTTATACGAAGGAAGAAATCGAGGCACTGCTCAAAGCCTGCGAGTATTGCCAGGAGGCTCAGACCGAACAACGCCGCAAATTCACCATGCGCCGGCCAACAGCGCGGAGAGACCGGGCTGTTATCCTGACACTGCTGGATACCGGGCTGCGCGCCAGCGAGCTGTGCTTCCTCCGGATTGGGGATGTGGATATGAAATCTGGCAAGGTCACCGTCCGTCACGGAATTGGAGGTGGGTCGAAAGGTGGGAAGGGACGTACTGTCTTCATGGGCAAGTCGACGCGCCGGGCGCTCTGGCGCTATTTAGCCGACAGGGAAGATAGCGATGATCCAGATGCTCCCCTGTTCCTTGGGAAATCCTACCGTCAGATGAAAAAAGACGGGCTACGACTGGTCATCACTGCATTGGGTAAAAAAGCAAATATTGCTAAATGCCATCCGCACAAGTTCCGACACACATTTGCCATCACCTATCTGCGTTCCGGCGGAGATTTGTTCACCTTGAAATCTTTACTTGGTCACAGCACACTGGAGATGGTGGAACATTACGCACGGATCGCGGAGATTGATATAGAACAGGCTCACCGTCGGGCAAGTCCGGCGGATAACTGGAGGCTGTGAAAACCTTATTTCCAATCGGATAGCCAACGCACCTGATCAACCCAATCTTCGGCTTCAGTTTCTGTCAGGGCGCGATCCAGCAAAGCAATCAGTTCCCTCAGTGAATGGCTTTGCTGGCTGGCCAGGAGGATGCCGCGGTGCTCGGGAATCCTCCTGGCTAATTGGAGAAAGTCGGCGACATTGAAAGTGATTACCACCCGATCATGGGCAGATGCCCATAGAAGCTGGAATTCATCGCTCGCATCCAAAGCCAGTCCAGGCGCAGGGGTGCGGGTAACGTCATGACCTTTCGAAACCAATGCCGCAAGCAAATCTTTACGGGATGCATCGGCATCAAGATGCAGCCGAGGCTTACCCATTCCGGCTCATTTCCAGCAGGGATTCGGATTGGAGCAGCAGATCGACCTCAGCCTGGTGAGCCTGGTAAAACCGCAAAGCCTCTTTGACCAGGCTTACTGATAGGTCATATTGAGCTGCGATCTCCGCCGGCGTCTCATTCCACTCGCGGTTTGAAATCACGATTGTTTGGACGCGGATCCCGGTCCCCCTCAGCACGGGCACCGGGATGCCAGATGATCCACGGCGATAAGCAATCCCTGGGAAATTGGGATCATCCAGGCCGGCTTTCAGGGCGCTGACTTTCTCAGCCACTGACCAGAGGATGAACTGGTTTAATGAGACGCCCTGTTGTTTTGCGAGCGCCTCGGCCTCTTTCTTCAGCTCTAACGGTAAGTTGACAGCATATCTTCCAGTCATAAGATGTCTCCAGTTGTTGCCATATATTACATCGTATATTACATCATGTCGGGGTGGCTGTCAATGTTGGATATTTGCAGAAGGAGTCGGCAGGTAACTCGCTGTCGATATCGTTTTGTTTATGCGGACGCTTTGTTCCCTGGGTAGTTTGCGTTAACATACTTTTCCTGCGAATAACCCTGACGATGTTCGCGCAGGTTATGCAGCAAATCATCAATGCTCATGCCGGCTTCGAGACGAGCTTGTTCAATCTTTCGCGCCAGTTCTGGAACGGTGGGAGCGATTGGGGTGAGTACAAATACACCAGCCAGGTCGACCAGGCGAAAAGCATCGCCGGTCTTGATACCATATTTTTCTCGAATATTCGCCGGTAGTGTAATCACCCCTCGGCTGCGTACTCGAACAATCTCTTCCATAATTGATCTCCTTGCGGTTATAACGGATATATACCTTCATCCAATTATGTCATCCCCATCGTTATTTCAATCCGCATTCTGAGAACTGGAGATCAACACTCTATTGCCAGGCAATCGAATTTGCGTAATCGAGATTAGTTTAACTTTACTTTCCGCTAACTGAACGAGCGGATTAAAGGGGCAATGGGCCCCAA
>CAZGIX010000429.1:0-2263 GCA_964525785.1 uncultured Anaerolineaceae bacterium | reverse complement strand
AGGGCGCCTGTCGCAAAGGGCGCCTGTCGCAAAGGGCGCCTGTCGCAAAGGGCGCTCCATCGAAATGACGTCCAGTCAAGATACTTAGCACCACTCAAAAGGGTGACTACCCATCTATATAATACAACAGAAATTCCTGGCGCGTATCCCACATCTGAGGAATTCTTTCCCTGACCGTTAGAACAGGTTTACACCTCAAACATAATTGGAAAGCTACCACAACGAAAAATCGCCGGGATTACCGGCGATTTTTCGTCTTTAGATCGGTCATGCCCCCAAGGGGACTCGAACCCCTGTTTTGGCCTTGAGAGGGCCGCGTCCTGGGCCACTAGACGATGGGGGCCTTAAGCGCAGCGATTCTACCATGCCCATTCCCGCACGTCAACGTAAAAAAATCGAAGGGCGTGCTATAATTTCCGCTCGGGATTGCACATTCGTATCTCACCGAAAGGATGCAGTGATGCACTCCCATCCGCCAAAGGAGCCGAGCATGTACGACCGCCAAAAACTTGAAGCCCTACGCCAGCAGCTTGAGGAATGGGAAGAGACTGACCTGCAGCAGAGCCTGGCACGCCTACCAGAGCGCAGGGAGCAGTTCATCACCACCTCATCCGAGCCGGTCGAGCGGCTGTACACCCCGCTGGACGTGGGGGAGATGGATTATGAGGCTGACCTGGGGCTCCCGGGACGCTACCCCTTTACACGCGGCGTACACCCGAGCCTGCATCGCGGCCGGCTGTGGACGATGCGCATGTTCGCCGGATTCGGCACCGCCGAGGAGACCAACGCCCGCTTCAAGTACCTGCTCGCCCAGGGGCAGACCGGGCTTTCGATCGCCTTCGACCTGCCCACCTTGATGGGTTATGACACCGACGATCCCGAATCTCTGGGTGAGTTCGGCAAATGCGGCGTGGCAGTCTCATCGCTCAAGGACATGGAGGCGCTGCTGGAGGGCATCCCGCTGGATAAAGTCTCCTCCAGCATGACGATAAACTCCCCGGCCGCGATCATCTGGGCCATGTACATCGCAGCCGCCGAAAAGCAGGGTGTGCGCCCCGAGCAGCTGCGTGGCACGATCCAGAACGATATCCTCAAGGAGTACATCGCTCAGAAAGAGTACATCTTCCCCCCTGAGCCGTCCATGCGCCTGGTGGTGGATACCATCGAGTTCGGCGCCAGGCAGGTGCCGCAGTGGAACACGATCAGCATCTCCGGCTACCACATCCGCGAGGCGGGCTCGACCGCGGCCCAGGAGCTGGCATTCACCCTGGCAGATGGCCTGGAATATGTGCGCTGGGCGCAGCGCCGCGGCATGGATATCGATGAGTTTGCCCCGCGGCTGTCGTTCTTCTTTAATGCTCACAACGATTTCTTCGAAGAAATTGCCAAGTACCGCGCCGCCCGGCGTATCTGGGCGCACGAGATGCGCCACACTTTCGGGGCGAAAGATCCGCGCTCCTGGCTGATGCGCTTCCACACACAGACCGCCGGCGTCTCACTGACTGCCCAGCAGCCGGAGAACAATATCGTGCGCGTCGCCCTGCAGGCGCTGGCAGCCGTGTTGGGCGGGACGCAGTCGCTGCATACCAACAGCATGGACGAGGCCCTGGCACTGCCATCCGAGCATGCCGTCACGATTGCGCTGCGCACCCAACAGATCATCGCGGATGAGTCGGGTGTCGCGAACACCATCGACCCGTTGGGCGGAGCGTTCTTCGTCGAAGCGATGACCAACCGCATCGAAGCCCAGGCATATGCCTACTTCCACCGGATCGAGGAGCTGGGAGGTATGCTCCCGGCAATTGATAAAGGCTTCTTCCAGAGCGAGATTTCCGACGCCGCCTACCGCTACCAACGCGAGATCGACCAGAGCCTGCGCAGCATCGTTGGGGTCAACAGCTACCAGGACGAGAAGCCCGTCTCCATCCCGATTTTGGAGATGGATCCTCAGGGATATCATCGCCAGGTGGATCGTCTGCGGCAGATACGGCAAGAGCGAGATTCAGGCAGGGTTGGACAGGCGCTCGATCGCTTGCGCATTGCCTGCCAGGGCACAGAGAACAACATGCCTTATATCCTGGACGCGGTGCGCGCCTACGCCACTTTAGGAGAGATCATTTCCGTTATGAAGAAAGTCTTCGGCAAATACGAAGAACCCACCTGGATCTAAAGCATTCAGGATTTACGCACTTGGAGGGTGGGTGAACCCCTGAAGTGCGCAAATCCTCGCATTTATAATCCGGAAATTGTCGGATAGAACCTA
>CAZGIX010000428.1:0-2273 GCA_964525785.1 uncultured Anaerolineaceae bacterium | reverse complement strand
CCATTGTCTAAGTTCGCCAAGCCATCACCTATCCACTATATCGGGGTAACTCCAAGGGATGAATCAGGAAACTCAACGTGCAACGCATCAAGGATGGCAAAATCGTGGAACAGTGATTCCTTTTTGACCAACTGAGTATGATACGGCAGCTTGGCCGTGTTCCACCACCAGAAGCCAGCAGGTAAAGGTGCTGGTCGTGTTTTTGGATATTGTAGGATGTAACGCCACAATCGTGGGAGAATCATGATGTCTGAGCCAATCGTCTTTATCAGCAACCGATGGCTACGCATCACCGCCATGGCGCCGCTTCCGGTGGCGATCATTTCGTCGGTCGGATTCGGGCTAGATGGCTTGATGAGGGGTTCCGGTCGCGTTTGGGCAATTGTCGGCTTAGTCTCGCAGGTCTATCCGTCGTCTCGTTCGCTGTCATGATCAGCCTCGGGGGGTAACGGCCTCGAGCTGAGCGGTTCCCTCAATTAATCTTACGTTCCAATTGAAAAGGATCAATTGGCTTTTGGCCATTGATTAAGGGGCCCGCTCTAGGTAGTTGTTAGGCGGTGCAATAGCACTCAAGACACAGTGCAGTTTCCTCAATTATAAAATTAGCCTTCCTTCTGCTTGTTAAGTGAAGCTGTGTCAATGTATTGTCTGAATCGGACGATTTGCCCACCTTTCAGGTCCCACACATGGGCAGCAGGCTCTACGACTTTATTGCCAGTTGGCTTATAGATGGCGCGATACGTTACAAGAACGACGATCGTGTTCCCTTCCTCAATAAAACGCTCAAAGTCCACAGAGAGCTCCCAATTCTGCCAGAAAGGAATTATCACATCTTCGATTACCGAATTGGCGCCATGAAACGTCCCCCCGAGTGCGGGATGAATCCACTCGATATCCTCAGCGAATATTCGCCGAAGGTGATCGATGTCCCCCGTTGATATCCCCCGTTCCTGATGAACCTCCTTCTCTCCGACAGCCTCATAGAAGCTCTCAACAAGTTCACGGTTGGACTTAGGTTTCACCATCCTTGCACCTCCAATGATAAACGAACGAAAACCAGTATTCTTCCAAAGTGTGAAGGTAACTTATGAATTATCTCAACTTATCTTATCATAATTACCCAATATTACTTTGGCTCTTCAGGATTTGCCGTAGTAAGGGGTAAAATGGGGGTTGTGGGCGGGCGAAACCCGCCCACAACCCCCATATCTCTCTTTATTCACGGAGATTCCAAAAGATCCATTACTTTAATGAGAATTGGTTTCACTTTCCTATATCTTGAAAGCTTATAAAAACTATTTCAACAGGCTGCAAAAAACTGCTACGATCAGGGCGTCCATATGCTTCTCCTGGCAAGTTGATTGTTTGGCGACAATAACTTTACCAGAAACATATGGACTTTTTCATTCAGCTACTCATAATAGGTGGTTCACCGAAAGAAAGAAGAATAATCCGAGCCTAAAACGGCGAACCCCTAAAAGCAAACCGGCATCTAAGATTTCAAGCCAAATATTATCGCCATCACCCCGCTTGCCTGCCTTTAAGTCAGCCAGATTGCTCAAAGAAACAAACAGAGACCGATTCCCCAGACAGTAATTGATCTCGCTGCGGATATTGCGCATGCAAGAACGGTTATCACACACCATGAACATCCTCCCCCCGCTGGCCTGGTGGAAATTGTGCCACTTCGCCTAGCGCTGTTCGAGGTTCTTATCCACGTCGTGCTCCACTTCTATACAGAACAACGCGCCTTATACATCGATCAACAAGAATGAAAGTTTCTATCAAAAAGCCTGTATTTCTCGAAAGTAAGAAGATACAGGCTTATGTTCATACAATTTACGCACCGTGGAGAGGCGGCCCATCGTCTCCGCAGGTCGTAAGATCCTCGTAGCAGCGAAAGCTGCACATTATCGCCGGCCTCAATCCCTTGGTGATGATGGACTCAATTGACTGAGGGTTTGCGACAGAGGTCGCTCAGTGACAGCTGGGCGATCTTGCTTTTAAAGTGCATCTCCCTCATTGCACGTACTCCTCCACAATTGTCAAGACATTGTGAGACGTCTGTAATTGGATTTCGACACCGGCGCTCATCTGTCCGGTATCTGCTTCTATGTCACAATTGTCCTCTGGCGTCACAAAACTCTCTATCCAAAATCGCCTATCGGCATCTTGGCGCATCCCATCCGGGATAGAAAAGAGTGGCTCGTAATCCGGGCGGGCTTTCACCCACAGGACACGTTTGATTTCCACGTCAACACCAACTTCCTGGA
>CAZGIX010000427.1:0-2275 GCA_964525785.1 uncultured Anaerolineaceae bacterium | reverse complement strand
CTGTTTTGACGGGTTGTTTGGCGACAGCGAGGACAGGTTTGCATTCCTATTTTCTAACCCATAGATTTAGCCACTCCCATTTCATGTTCTCCGTGGTGATTTCCCCCGTTTTCACGTATAATCCAGCCTCGTACACCGGGTGTGCATAAACTCAATTTTGGGAGGCAATCATGGGGCTGAAACCCGACCACTGGATCCGCAAGATGGCGCTTGAGCACAGGATGATCGAGCCGTTTGAGCCCGGGCAGGTGCGGGATGGGGTCATCTCTTACGGCGTCTCATCCTATGGCTACGATATCCGCGTGGCCGACGAGTTCAAGATCTTCACCAACGTCTACTCGGCGGTGGTCGACCCCAAGCATTTCGATCCGAAGTCGATGGTGGATTACAAGGGCGATGTGTGCGTCATCCCGCCCAACTCGTTCGCCCTGGCGCGCACCATCGAATACTTCCGCATCCCCAGGGATGTATTAACCGTATGTTTGGGAAAATGCCTGACGGGTGATACGCGCGTGGTCGATGTTGACACCGGGGACTATCTGCCCTTAAGAGACTTCGTAAGCGCGCGTCCGGGTCGCACGATTGCTCTGGATAATTGGAGGCTGGCCCAGAGAGATGTCAGCGGATATTCCAACAACGGGCGACAACCGGTATTCACAATGACGACTCACTCTGGATTGAAGATCAAGGCGACCGCCCATCACCCATTCCGCACTCTGCACGGCTGGACTTCGCTGGCTGAACTGCACCCTGGCGATCGCATCGCGGTGGCACGCCAATGTCCGGTATTTGGTATAACCGATTGGCCGGAAAATGAGGCTGTCTTGCTTGGCTTACTGCTATCTGATGGACAGTGCCGCACGCCAGGCCATAGCCCACGCTTCACCTCCGATGACCCGGCTCTGGTGGCGGCGTTAGCGGAAGCAGCGCAATCGTTCGAGTGTCAGGTATCCCCAGTCGGCAGGATGGGGTACAACCTGGTGAACCGGCGCGGCCGAGGTGGAACCATGGTGAAAAACCGCATTTACCATTGGCTCGAAGAGCTCGGTTGCAACGTGAGGTCAGCAGAGAAATTCATTCCTCCCATTGTATTCAGGTCATGCAAGGCATCAGCGGCCAAGTTCGTCCAAGCGCTTTTCTCCGGCGACGGGAGTATTTACACTTCACAGCATGGCGAAGGCGTTTTCCTGGAATACAGCAGCGTCTCCGAGCAGCTTATTCTAGATCTGCACCACTTACTTCTGCGGTTTGGGATATTTGCTCTGATCCGTAGCAAAGCGCTCCCTAAAGGCGGTAGAGCATATCGCCTACAGATCACTAATCCGGAGATGATACAACGCTTTGCCCGTGAGTTAGGTTTCCTCCCTGGTTCCAGGAAGCAGACAGCCCTGCTAAGTATCATTACCCTGCCGGTTTTTGAAGCCCAACGCCGGTCCAACTTCGACACCATGCCAGCCGCGGCCTGGGGCTTGATGCGAGACGCAGTGCATGCTACCGGGATACCTTTGCGGGCAGCCGGTATTGTCCGCACCCAACCGGATCAGTCTCTACCCTATTCTATCGCTCGACAGGCGGCAAATGTGCTCAACGGAACAGAATTTTCCGCTCTGGTAGATTCGGATGTGATCTGGGATTCGGTTGATGCCATTGAGCCAGCCGGGATTGAGGAGGTGTTTGATCTGACCATACCTGGGGCAAGCAATTTCCTGGCAAATGATATCGTCGTTCACAATTCGACCTATGCCCGCTGCGGGATCATCGTCAACGTGACGCCCTTCGAGCCCGAGTGGGAGGGTTTCGTGACTCTGGAGATCTCCAACACCACCCCGCTGCCTGCCAGGATCTATGCCAACGAGGGCATCGCCCAGGTGCTGTTCTTCCAGGCCGACGAGGAGTGCGAGACATCCTACGCCGATAAAAAGGGCAAGTACCAGGCGCAGCAGGCGATTGTGCTGCCCAAATTGTGAGGCGAAATGAAGAACTACGGTCGAACGGCGGTCAGCGAATACCTGGGTGACGGGATCGTCTACCGCAGCCTGGCGCCCCTGGACAGCCGCCTGCCATCCCTGGCGCAGGTGGGCCGGGAGCTCGGCTTGCCGGCGGGGATGGTCCCACGCAAGAGCGAGGCGGACTATGCCCGGGTAGTGGTGCACCTGCTGCAGGCGGCGCGCGCGCTGGAGCCATACCGCACGTCGCTCCGGCGGCTGGTCTTCGTCGGCGATACGCGCATGAACGATACCACCGCCTTTGCCAACCTGTGTCAGGTGGGCGAGTG
>CAZGIX010000426.1:0-2275 GCA_964525785.1 uncultured Anaerolineaceae bacterium | reverse complement strand
AGCCGCCCTAATATTTGTCTAAACTCGAAAATTAAATATCTGGCACGTAAAACCGTCTGGTTATTTCCAGTCCAGTTTGCTTACCAGTCCATCCCCAGTAATTTGTTGAGCAGGCTCTTGTCCCCATGAATCGATTAACCAGAGATTGCCATCGTAAACTACAGCAATCCAATGCGACTCCTTACCCGGTAAAGGTGTAGGGGACCAAACAACCTGTTGAGGAACCAGACCTTGCTTGCCTTCTGCCGGAAAAATCGAGTTCTGGTTAGATCCGTCCCGGTCCATCACCATCAGGCGGTACTTGCTGGTTTCACTTTGACTTGGGAAAACCGCCTGCAGGTAAGCAATCTGATAGCTGTTTTCTCCGGAGGGCAGCATCTGCATCGGCGATGCTGCAGGGTAGGCGAACATCCCCGTCTGAGACACCATAGGAAGATTGATGCCTCCATTCAGCTGCAGGGTGCTGAGATCAAAATTTAGTGACTCTTCCACCTGTGTTGATCCGGGTGGTGAGACATGTTCCACATAGATTAGACTGTTGAATTCGGGGCTCCAGCTTAATCCGGGCACCCATGCCCAATCACCGCCAGTTTGAAGTGGGATAATATCCTTCAAAGGCTGCAGGCTTCCGTCCTCCATATTTACAAGGCCGAAGCTATCTGGGCGTGCATAAACAACCTGATCGCTTGTTGCACCAAACATAAAGTCGGTCCCCCACCAGCCATACACTCCACCCGAATTTGCATCAACGTACACCTTCCAACGTGAGACCCATCCGGTGCTGCTATAGTTGATCACATTTAGATCGTTATTCGCCTGCCAACCGGGTGCAGTCGGCCGCGGTTCGACCGTTGAAAATGCCACCTTATCGTTCTTCGGATCAGGCACCCACCCGGCAAATTGGACCACATTTGCCACCTTCAGGTCATATAACTCCACCGGCTCAACGTTTAGATCAGCTACCCAAAGGGTGTTGATTTGATCTTCCTGCTTCGACCGCCTGGTAAACAGCAGCCGCGATCCATCTTCCGAAAGGGCAAATACGTGACCATCGAGATCCCCGGTTGTAACTACCGGTTTTCTGTTACCAGTACTCTGATCCATCATCCAGGCATTGCTCCCCAGCAGGTAAACAATTCTTCCTGGAATAGATACGGGAACAAATGGAGCCTGGATGCCAACCATGATTATTTCCGGTATGGCCTCAGTGACCACAGTTTCTCGGACCGGAAACTTTGACACCTCAATGCCATCTTCTATTACATGCCGATTGGTAATCTCTCGCAGCCCATTCATCCCACTCTGCGATATCATTTTTTCCCCAGCCGGTAAAGACTCGGTTTGCAGTACTTCCCGCTCAAACGGGATCACTTCCTGCTCAACCGAAAATTCCTCCCGCACACGCACTATTCTGATTTCCTGGCCATCAGCGAGCAAGCTATATGGGGAGGGTTCGACACGATCTAAATATTCTAAAACGATTCCGGCTTGCTCCATCGCTTCCTGGACAGTACTATCCACTGGCAGTTGAATTTCCTGCTCATCGCCATCGGCAATTACATTCACCGTCAGCATCACCTGGGTCGCGGCAGGGCTGTTGCATGCGGTAAGCAGGATGGCTGCCAGGAGTACAGAAGCTTTGAAGAGAAAGCCAGAGTGGTATAATCTCACTTTACATTAAATTGTATCATAGCATGAATGAGATGATTGAACCTGTGAATAACCTCAGTCTCCTGGCACGGATTGAGGCGTTATTATTTGTCGCTCCTGGCGCAGTGACTGCCTCTCAGCTTGCCACAGCGTTGGATTTACCTGCACATGAGATTGAGAGCGCCTTGAAAGAGCTTGAAGCCGGGTACCTGCAATCGGGATTCAATCGCGGGATCCGATTGCAGCAGTACCATGGTAAGTACCAGCTCACCACAGCTGGCGAAACAGCAGACGATGTTGAGCGCTTCCTGGGCCTCGAAGCCAGCTCACGTCTGAGCCGGGCTGCCCTCGAAGCGCTGGCTATCATCGCCTACCAGGAACCGGTCACTCGCCCGCAGATTGACGCAATCCGCGGGGTGAACAGCGATGGCGTCTTGAAAAGTCTGCTAAGCAAGGGACTGATCCAGGAGGTCGGACGCGCTGAAGCGCCTGGAAGACCCATCCTTTACAGCATCACCTCCGATTTCCTGCAATCATTCGGATTGAACTCACTGGCAGAATTACCTCCCCTGGTTCTGGACAGCGACAGCGAAGCTATCGAAACAACCGAACAATTATAGGAGCT
>CAZGIX010000425.1:0-2278 GCA_964525785.1 uncultured Anaerolineaceae bacterium | reverse complement strand
GCGCCCAGCGGACCTGTGCGATCTCCTCCTGACATAATTCTCACCTCCTTTCTAAGCAATTCCTTCAGAGGCTATCTCAAAAACATGAGGATTTGGTGTGTGTGACGGCGAAGCCGCCACACACAACCTAAACAACCATTTTTGAGATGACTTCTAGTTACTATGCCTGCCTCGATAGCGAGCTTGCCTGCGTTTACCTTTGCACTGTACTGCAAGAGCTCTTGATGAGGTAGGTAACGGTGTAACGGCGGTCGTTGTTGGCCGTTCGAGCCTATGCTCCAGTGTAGTAATCAGCACATCCACCAGGCGAGGAGCAAATTCGCGCCCCAAAAAAGCCAACGCAGCTCCTGCTATCGATGCCAGGCTGCGATTGGATGGCTCCGCTGCCGGCAGTGGGGTGCGAGTTGGAACGGGAATCGTTAGTGTTTCTGCCACGATGGGCATCAACCGGGCAGGTTCCAAAATCGTTGTGATAGCTCCGTTCGGGCAGGCATCTACGCACGCCTCACATTGTGTACACAGTGCATCGTTAATCTCCGCCCGCCGATCGACCAGTTGGATCGCACCAATGGGGCATGCTTCCATGCATAAGCCACAACCAGCGCACATTTCTTGATTAACCTGGAGAACCATACCAAACTCTGTTTAATTCCTTTCTAATAAACCGAATAGCTCAATGCAACCGTTCGATCTGATCGACAATACTGCCTTCGATATAAGCCATTACTGCTTTGTCAATGTCGACGATATCGGTCACTACCGGGCGGATGTCGCGCGCTTGCATGCTCTGGTAGGCGCCCATGCCCATGCCGCGGCACAGCAAGGCTTCGCAATCCGCAATCGACTCGGCCATCTGCAAATGTTTGTTATGCGAAGCAGTGTCCATGCCATGCGGCTGATCGGGCTGTTCCTCAGGGTGGGGCTGATTCATAAAATGAGTATGCCCAAGCTTGTTGCGTAATTCACGGTTCACGATCTGTCCATTTTTGACGGTGGCGACGAGGTAATATTGCGCTCGCCCAAAATGTTGGCTGATGGTTTTCCCGTCGTCAGTGATAGCAGCCACTTTGATGCTTGTTTCAGTTGTCATAAAACTCTCCTATATTGTTGATTCGGATTTTCTCTGAACTTTAAGGCTGGTTTTTTGCCAGGCAATCGGCTTTCCAACAGCGATAACCGAAGATCAGGATTCCTACCATCACAATCCCTAACACACCCAGCCCAACCAATCGCCAGGGTTCGAGCTGGCTCAGACGCAGCAGCAGCTGGGCTGGCTGCTCTTCTACCAATACAGCGGCTGGTTCGATGGCCGTTGCCGTGATGATGGGCAACGGGGTCGAGCTAATCCCAGCGACTGCGTCAAAGGTGACCACGCGCGACAGATAATCTTCGGTATGACAGGTTTCGCAGCGCTCGGCATGATCCCGGGTAGGGTAGAGTACCAATCCTTCATGGGCTACCTCTTTCACAGGGCTGTCGGTGCGACCACTATGACAATAGACACAATGCATAGGCGCATCGCAAAGGCAAAACCACTTGCCACTATCATACAGATAGTACTGATGCTCGTGACAAGCTACACAGTTCGCATCGTTTTCAGGCGTAGGCTCCTGGGCGTGGGTGGGGATTGTCCAAGGCAGGAGCAAGATCATTGCCCCGATGATCATTACCCCGACAGCAAACCATTTACGGGACAAAACGCACCTCCTGAATTGCGAATGCGCCATAGTAGATAACCTAAGCATTCAAGCTACTCTGGCTTGAAATGGCGCTCGGTTGGGCGGTCGCTTTCATCTGCCGGGCACATGATCAGCAGCGACCGCGAGGCTTTTTCCCCCCTGTTTTGCCAACAGTGGGGCAGGTGAGCTTCGAAGAGCAAGCTGTCTCCAGGATCCAGTAGATAGACCTGATCCTCTATAATGTAGACTAAACGACCCTCCAGGCAAAAAACGAGTTCGACTCCGGTATGAACGATGGGGGTGTAACCGCTATTAGCCTTTGGTTCCAGGGTAACCAGGAATGGCTGTCCGCCGTGCAGGGTAAGCCCCGCCCCCAGGTCTTCTAGAGTCCCGTGGGCAAAAGCTGCCTTGGGGCGTTCTCCCGCTTTCTGGTGTGAGATATTGTTCTTTGGGATATCGGTCTCAAAAAAGGCTGTGATGGGTACATCCAGAGCACTGGCCAGTTGCTGCAAAGTGCTGACACTGGGCGAAGTTTTGCTGTTTTCGATCAGGCTGAGGGTATTGACGTTCAGTCCGCTTTGATCTGCCAGGGTGCGAAG
>CAZGIX010000424.1:0-2279 GCA_964525785.1 uncultured Anaerolineaceae bacterium | reverse complement strand
GTCGGTGGCGGCAAGGCTGAGTTGTTTCATGGCGGAATGCGCGTCAACAGGTAATAGACTGATTCTAAAATACGGGGGACTTGTTCAGGGATTCCCTAGCCAATCAATACTTCAAAGCCGGATCACCACAATTCCGACATCGAGTTTTTCAACAGAATCGCCAAAGATGCGACGGTCGGCAACGCCATCATGACGGGCAGGTCATCGGCCTTATGCAAAGCTTTACATAAGGCCGAATACCTGCCGTTGAACCCCAGACGGCTCGACCGGCCGCAGTGGGTCGGGATCGGAAGTGCGCCTTTCCTCATAGCAGGCATCCAAGTGGACCGTGTTGGACGCCGGCCTTGGGCGTTTGTGAACACAAAGAACAATTACCGACAATCACTGCTGTCCGGTTAAATGAAGTGCCGAATGTCTAAAAGCCATGACTGATGCGGATTTCCAAGCGACGAAGGGTGGTGTCGATTTGAACAACGATTGCCAATTCGGGCAGTCTTCCGGGCTTTGGCCCGGAGGCCGCCATGAACACCGGCAAGACGCTGTTTGCGCAGCTCATGGATTTCCTGCCATGGACCACTTTTGCCCGGTATGTCGCCCGCTACGGCGGCGACAAGGGCGTTCGCACGCTGACGTGCGCGGAACAGTTCCGGATCATGGCTTTCGCTCAACTGACCTATCGCGAGAGCCTGCGCGACATCGAAGTGTGTTTGTCGGCCCAGGATGCGAAGCTCTACCACATGGGCTTTCGGGAGCCGATCCGGCGCTCGACGCTGGCCGATGCCAACGAGTCGCGCAACTGGCGCATCCATGCCGATTTCGCGCAGCGCCTGATCGGTCAGGCCAGAGCGCTGTATGCCAGCGAGGACTTGGGGTTGGACTTGTCGAACACGGTTTATGCGCTGGACTCTACGACCAGCGATCTGTGTTTGGCGGTCTTCCCCTGGGCGCACTTTCGCACGACCAAGGCCGCGGTGAAGATGCATACGCTGCTCGATCTGCGGGGCAGTATTCCGAGCTTCATCCACGTTTCCGACGGCAAGCTGCACGATGTCCATGCCCTCGACCTGCTGGTTCCGGAACCCGGCGCCATCTACGTCATGGATCGCGCCTATGTCGATTTCGGGCGGCTTCACATCCTGCATCTGGCTGGTGCGTTCTTCGTCACACGGACCAAGTCGAACATGGATTTCCATCGCGTCTATTCAGCGCAGACCGATCGCTCGACCGGCATCATTTGCGATCAGACGATTGCGCTCGACGGCTTCTATACGAAGCAGGACTACCCCGCACATCTGCGCCGTGTTCGCTTCAAGGATCCCGAGACCGGCAAGACGCTGGTCTTCCTCACCAACCAGATGACATTGCCGGCCGTCACCATCTGCGCGCTCTACAAGAACCGCAGGCAGGTGGAACTGTTCTTCAAGTGGATCAAGCAGCATCTTCGGATCAAGCGTTTCTTCGGCACCTCGGAGAATGCGGTCAAGACACAAATCTGGATCGCGGTGTCGGTCTATGTGCTCGTCGCCATCGTCAAGAAGTGCCTGAATCTCGACGCCTCGCTCTACACTTCGCTACAGATTTTGTCGGTCACCCTTTTCGAGAAGATGCCCTTGCAGCAAGCCTTTCCGGACAGCGATTCCAGTTCCGGCAGCATCACTATCAACAACCAATTGAATCTGTTCACGTTTTAACCGGACAGCAGTGACTGACAATATTTAGCCGGAGACTATCGCGCAACCTCCGGGTAGCCAGCGCATGATGCGCAATACACCCCAAACTTGGATGACCATGTCATTTTTCCCTAACAGCGTCTTCCAATGGATGTTGAATTCCGGCGGGAATCAGAACTCTGGCAGCGATTGGCTCGACTACGTCTACCCCAATCACGGTTCGGTTCCTACTATTCAGTAATATTCAAATGACTTTTAAGGAGTTGGCCATGAAACTGCAAACTTTCCTTGCAAGCCTTACCGCGTTTGCTTGTCTGCAAAACGCCCATGCCGTCTACGTTGCTCAGGATGGGATTGGGCAGGCGTTGATCTACTCTTACTACACGGCCAACGGAGATCATGACACGCTGTTTTCGGTCGTCAATCCGCACGGTTCTCCACCCAAGGCGGTCAAGGTCCGCTTCTTCGAAGGGCGCAATGGCAGGCGCGTGCTCGAATTTAACCTGTACCTGGCCGCCGGCCAAACCTGGACCGCCGCGACGACTGGCGGCGCCTCTCCCATCTTGCGCAGCTTCGAGCCTGCATGCACCGTGCCGCAGTTCGCACCGA
>CAZGIX010000423.1:0-2282 GCA_964525785.1 uncultured Anaerolineaceae bacterium | reverse complement strand
AGCTGTGCTAAGAAGTCATTTACTGCACCTTCAAGGTTTTGACCCTCCGCCAGGGTGGAGATTTCGACGGTCAATGATGCATAGAGGGGCTCTGGACCGTTCCCTTGTGCCGGACCATAGATGGCAATGGGGCCCCGTTCATCCGTGCGGTGGAAGCGCACCGGGTAAGCGAAACAATAGCCATCTTCGGGGCTGTAAATTAGGCTGGTACCATGAATTTTACAGGAATCTGGTCCGGAAACCATAACCGGACCGCTATAGGATATGAGACTACCATCTTTCGCTGCTCGATATTCGTGGGTGTGCCCGGCTGTATTCAAGACGATTCGCCATCCAGGCACGCTTGTTTTCGTGCAGTCCTGGTTAACCGCAGGGGCGAGGCCCAGGCAGATATCCGGCCAATCCTGAGGGGTGATCTCAACCACGCTGATCATCGCATAATCCGCATCAAGCCGAGAGGCTAAATCTTCCCTGGTTTTGTCAGAAAGGACAGCTTCAATCGGTGCGGGGATAAAAATCTCAGGCGTGGGAGTGGTAGTTTCAGAGGTCGGGATCGTAATGGAGCTGATCATCGCATCCAATATGCTCAGATCTGGCATAAAGCTGTCGGAAGGCAGCTGGTTTAGCATATCGACTGTAGTAGAAATATAATCCGTATAGTAGTTCGGCTTCTCGGTCAGTGATTTCGCAAATTCTTCGCTGATCTCAGTACCGGCTGGTAACTCCGAATATGTCACAGGCAGTACGGCGGCAACGTAGGATTGGCCGTCACTGGTCAAGCCCTGGAAGGTGTAGATGAGCTGGAAATTATTGATCGGCACCGGACCCTGGTTGAGCTGGGTCAGGTAGCGTACACCACTGCCATTTGCGAACTCCATGTACTTTACCTGTGCTTGCATTGCTTCTTGTGTATTCGTTAGAGGAAGGAATGGCATTGGATCCACAACCTGTTGGGTTAGAAGGACTGCCTGTAACGAGGTGAGGACCTTCACCATGTTCTCATTGTACGAGGCTAATTCACTTGCTGGATAGACAAATATATTTGGTTCCTCTTGGTGGTTGGTGACAGGATAACCTTGTAACGTGATTAACTGATACTTAGGCGCAGCGACCCACCATGGTTCATCGACAGTAGCAGGATGGGCAGCTATGGTTTCCAAGGTCACCTCTTGGGCTACGCTAGAATAGTCCAGCGTAAGATCTGGCGATTGGGTGGGAGTGGAGGTAAATGCCGCGGTCGATGGCGCGGTTGCTGAGGGCAAACCTTGGGTGGGTGAGGCTGGTGGTAAAGTATTTGTGGGTTGCTCTACAGTTCCCAGATTTGTTGAAACACAAGCTGTGAGTAGCAATGCCATGATGAGTGTGATATATAAAGCTTTACGAGTCTGCATAGTAAACCTCCGTTGATGATTAAGTTTACAGGTTTAGCCTTCGGCTCACATCCTCCCAGAAGCCAATTAATGATTATCCAGTTGGATAGAGTAAACCCCTACTGCTGGTAGAGGAAAAATTCTTAACGAACGGGATAAGATGGATTCGCGTGAAAATCGACAGCAGAAACAAGTCATAATCTACCCAATATTCTAGATATGTTGTAGAGATATGTATAAAAAATTTCCTGATCATTGTGGCAATCCTGGCCGGTACAATGCTGGTCATCCTCCTGGCTGTGATCCTGGCAATCCCCTGGATGGACCGGTGGGGTTCAACAGATGATGAGATCGCCTCTACTTTTTTAGGTGATGAGCTTCTCCCGCGCATCCTTCGCAGGTCGTCAACCGGGCGATCACAATCGACGCCACCGCCGACCAAATCTATCCCTGGATCGTCCAGCTTGGGGCAGACAAAGGTGGGATGTACATCTATACCTTGCTTGAGTCCTTAATGAATTGTCTCCTAGCCCTAAAAGCTTAACGAGCCCATTGAAGCGACACAGAATGTTTATTTTAGCCATCGATCAAAGAAGTCAGCCATAGAAGCTGAGATTTCCTGGCGGGAGGGCTCGATCGCCCCGCCGGTAGGCTTAAAGTTATGGTTCGCATTTTTGACGGTCAACAGGGAGACTGTATTCCCTCCTTCGACCAGTTTCTGGTAAAACACCTGCGCCTGTTCCAGCGGAACGGCGCTGTCCTGTTCCCCGTGCAGGATGAGAAATGGCGGTGCTTCCGGCTGGATATACTGCACAGGGCTTGCTTTTCGGAGCAGTTCGGATTGTGGATCATCCGTCCCGAAGGCGCGGCGCAGCAGCAGCCGCTGCAACCACCCCATCGGCATCGTTAAGT
>CAZGIX010000422.1:0-2284 GCA_964525785.1 uncultured Anaerolineaceae bacterium | reverse complement strand
GTCAGCCGAACACAAAGGCGGGGTGGCTTCGTTCTACCTGGATGGCGTACACCCGCACGATATATCCCAGGTGCTGGACACCTACGGGGTCGCCATCCGCGCCGGACATCACTGCGCCATGCCGCTGCACGAGAAATTCAACCTGCCCGCTACCGCCCGCGCCAGCTTCTACCTGTATAACACCGAGCAGGAAGTCGACCGGCTGGTGGAGGCGATCTATCAAGTGAAACACCTATTTGGAAGCTAATGATGGAAGATCTTTACCGAGAAATTATCATCGATCGCTATAAGAACCCCCTGTATCGCGGCGAGCTGGACCCGCACGATATCTCCTTCGAGGATGACAACCCGCTGTGCGGCGACCACATCCGCATCGACCTGCGGGTGGGCGCGGATGGGAAGGTAAGCGAGGCGGTCTTCAACGGGCACGGCTGCGCCATCTCGCAGGCGTCTGCCGACCTGCTGATCGAGTCGATCCAGGGCAAGCCGGTGGAAGAAGTCAAGCAGATCAGCAAGGAAGACATCCTGGAGATGCTGGGCATCGAGCTGGGGCCGGTGCGGTTGAAGTGCGCGCTGCTGTCGTTGAAGGTGCTCAAAGCGGGGGTCTATGGGCTGGGCGAAGCCAGCGACGACCTGGTGGAGTAGGTAAAGAGAGTTAACGCAAAGACGCAAAGGCGCAGAGCCGCCCTTCGACTACGCTCAGGACAAGCAAAGGATTTATATTTCTACTTTAAAAAATCCGTTTGCTTATGGCATCCGTCTCATCCGGATCATCCGTGTACCAAAACCATCTCTTGCTTGACGAAAAGCATGTATAACTACGTAAACTACGCTCCTGAAGAATGCGAATTCATCGCCATCGCCCCGGTGGAAGAGCTGCCGTCGGGCGAGCGGCTGTTCGTGGAGATCGACGAGCGCCCGATCGTGATCTTCAATATCGCCGGGCAGTACTTCGCCATCGCCGACGTGTGCTCGCACGACGATGGCCCGGTGGGTGAAGGCGTCCTGGACGGTTATGACATCGCCTGCCCGCGGCACGGGGCGCAGTTCGACGTGCGCACCGGAAAAGTGCTGTCTCTGCCGGCCCTCGAGGATATTCCAGCCTACCCGGTGCGTGTGGTGGAGGGGGAGATTGAGGTGGGGTTGCCGGAGTAGAGAGAGATAACCGCAAAGACTCCGCCCAAGAGCAGCGGAGCAAGCGCCAAGGTCGCGAAGGGTTTATTGCAAGCACGAAGTTCTTGTAGGGGCGAGCCGTTGAGGTTGATTCGGGCGGCTGTTCTGCAAGGGGAGGCTCGCCCAATGATGTCTGCCGGGGAGGGAAAATATATCACCTCCGCCAGATGCCAAATGCCTTCGGCACAGCACAGCGGAGCAAGCGCAGAGAGAAGATATTAGAAATTGCGAATTAGGAATTGAGTACACCTGTAGCCCGGATCGGCGATCCGGGTGTTTTTTATTCTCGATTGCTGAACCACGAAGGCACATAAAGGTTCACGAAGTTCTTGTAGGGGCGAGCCGTTGAGGTTGATTTCGGGCGGCTGTCCTGCAAGGGGAGGCTCGCCCAATGACCTGCCCGTCGGGGCAGGTGATTTGTTTCAAAAAAAACAAATCAGGAACAAATGGGGGGAGAAAATCGGGAACTACGAATTAGGAAATAGGTAATAAGGTAATTGGTCAACAAGGTAATTGGGGGCGAGAGGCGAGAATCGAGAGTAGGGAGTAGTGAATTAGGCAATAAGGTAATTGGGGTGAAGCCCACTTTGCGGCTCTGCGACTTTGCGACTTTGCGTTGAGGTTCTGGATGAGACGCAGCATGCTGCGCCTGTACGGACAGATGCATAATATGCGGTTGGTAAGGTACGGGTTCAGTAGAGGCCCTGTTCTTCGACGGTGCGGGCAATGGCGCGCTCGATGGACTCCAGGACGTCGTCGTGTTGAGGGGTGATCAGGGACTGGATGCGCACCAGGCGGGAGAGCTGAGCGAGGTGATGTAGCGCAGCTCCTGGTCAAGGTCGCCGATATCGCTGTAGCGGTCGTTCAGGCGGCGGATGACGAGGCGCAGAACGTCGATCTCCTGGGTTAGCCCGTCAAACTCGAGGTCCTTCACGCCACCCAGCGCGGAAGATTTGAGGGCGCGGGCATAGAAGCCGTGCTTGAGGGCGTTGGCATTGCCGATATTGACCGCCTGCGGGTCTACCACCTGGATCGCCCGCTCCAAGGAGGGTTACCCCATTTTCTAACCCGGGTTAACCCATAATTAACCGTCCCTCCCCCAAAATATCCC
>CAZGIX010000421.1:0-2309 GCA_964525785.1 uncultured Anaerolineaceae bacterium | reverse complement strand
TAAGACGTCCTATTGTTTGTCAATCCCCAAAATGAAGATTGGGGAAAGCCAGTTGCAGGAAAGGCACAATACTATACTGTGGGGACTTCGATCAATTCACTCGAAGTCCTTGATACCTTTCATCGATTGATACCTGACGACCGGTCTACCTGCGCTCCAGTACTAGGTGGAAGGCAAACGGCCAGGAGACCCATGCCAGGCAAGAACTACAGGTTTGGACGCGGGTGTTGGCGGCGGTATTGGCGGTAGTCTTCGATCTCCACAAAGAACGGGCGTTGGTAACGCCACATATCATAGAGGATATTGGTCACAAAATCGCGGGCAATGGCGACCAGGGCAACATAGTGACCTTTGCGAGGTGGTTTTCGAGCCTTGATAGTTTTATACATCTTACGATACTTCGGCACCCGCTGGCTCAAGTGCAGTGCCAGCATGACAGAGGCATAACGCGCGTTAGGCGGACCCTGTTTGGTGATGTGCTTGGCGGAAAATACGGTAGTGCCGGAGACATGCTTGCTGGTGGTGATTCCCAGAAAGCTAGCCAGGTGTTCTCCATCCGGAAACCGCTCGACGCTGCCCACTTCGCTGACTAAGGCCAAGGTATTACTCACCCCAGCTCCGATCGAGCTGCGCAGCAGGCGAGTCTCGTTCCGGTCTTCAATCAGGCGGTATCCCATGCGCAGGAATTCCTGCTGACGCTTGCGAGCCGTGCGCACATCCTCACACAGTTGGCGGATGCGTTCCCGAATGACTTCCTGACCAATCGGGCGAGAGAGCACTTCTCGGCAGTGAGCCACCAACTGCTCGGCTTGTTCTTTACCAAAAGCAGAACGGCAGTGTTCTTCCAGGATGAGCGTGATTTTCTCCACGCCCGCAAGAACGAACTCCTGTGGAAAAACGTACTGCGCCATCAGTGCATAGACCGCCGGGTGATGCAATTGCTGGTGGGGAAAAACCTGGACCAATGCAGGATTGTAGGCTCGCAGCAACGCCCGTAACTGGGTCTTCTTGCGGCTAATCTGTTGAGCCAAATCCCGCACCACTCGAGAACAAAAGCGCGCCGTTAGCAGATCCGGATTCTCGATCGGGACGACCTCCGGCGTGCTGCCCAGACGCACCTGTTCGGCCAGAGCGTAGGCATCCACCAAATCATTGCGCACTTTCTTGGAGAGCACTTCGGTCATATGTTCGGTCGTGCGCGGGTTGTAGAGCACGCGTGCCAGGTTTGGGCGACCCGTCAGATAATCCCACCAGGCCCAGTAGAAGATGCCGGTGGTCTCGATGGCCATCAGGACAATGCGCAGGTGCTGCGCCTGACACAGCTCTTCCAGCCAGTTCCAGGCCTGCTCAAAACCCTTCGGCTGGTTGGGGATCTCACTCAGATGCCCGAGCTCTTCACCGCCTGCATTCTGGGCGTATAATGTATAGGTCTGGTCAGCCACGTCACAGCCTACATACAGGGTCAGACGATCCACATAGGCCTGGAGCAGCGGCTCCAGATCGATCCCCGAGGGAACCGGGGATAACTGGGCACTCAGTTCGACGCTGAGGGCTTGTCGTAAGGGTTGTAGTTCGCGGTACATTGACACCTCCTTCAATAGAATGTGGGCCAGGAGCCAGGGGCAGTTCCCCTCGCTACTGCCGGTGACGCAGCCTAGTAGCAGATACGGCGCTAAAGCAGCGTCCTTTATCCGGGTCCAACCAGACAGCGCGAGGCCTCAGTCTTAACAACGTGGCTGACCCACAGGTGCAGAACTCGAGTCTAGCCTGGCTCCAACGCCATCCACAGGACATCCGTCCTAAAGGGGTGGTCGTTTGGCCCACATCTACTGTACCGCGAACTCAACCCGCCGACCATACTCAACTCTTACCAGCAGCCATTTGAGCTACCCTATTGTGCTATCAAGCCAGGGTAAAATCGGTTTAGCGCTTTTTTCAGACCATCGACAGGGCGTAAACAAAGGACAGAGAGCGTTGGACTAAGTCCGAACCACTCTCTGCCCTGTCGACGGTCACTCGTACCGGCGCTCAGGTCGCTCCGCAGCGTTGCCCTATCCTCCGACACGAGTATTGCGATTCTATCACAGGGCAGGCAGTCTCTTGAGTGTTTTGCAGGCGGACTGTTTTTCGGTTTTCGATTGTTAACGTGCGATGTCTCCAATCAGACGGTCTTCCCAATCACTTCCATAATACTAGGTTCACAGACCACAGCGTGTTTGCTGGTCGGTCTCTTCAGATTGGCAAGCCGGTCGCCATTCAATTGGCTTTGCCGTTTGCCGAAAAAATTCAAACTTGAGCTTTTAAAGCGC
>CAZGIX010000420.1:0-2348 GCA_964525785.1 uncultured Anaerolineaceae bacterium | reverse complement strand
ACCCGATGTGCATGTTTAATCGGTCAATAACTCGGAAAAGCGCAAAGGCGACAATCCGATCTGCTGACAAAAAAGAACTGCAATCAAATGGCTCAACAGCTTTCGCCACCAACGAGATGTGAGATGCCAGGCATCCCGAGCCCAGACTTTCTTGGCATGGAAGCGATCCACCAGCTGCCCAAAGACGGTTTCAATCCGGTAACGCTTCTCCACCAGCCAATGCGGGTAATGGAACTTCTGCCGCTTGGCCGACTTGTACGGAGCCAGCAAGATCAGGTGTCGTTGTCTCAAATCTGTCTGCCAGTCTGGTTTCCAATAATTGCGATCCGCCAACGCCCAACCCAACACACCTTGCAGGAGTTCATCTGCGGCTTCCGTGTCATGCACATTGGCCGGCGCAATCGTCGCCGCCATAATCACACCTGGCCAACAGATGCGCACATGCGCTCGCAATCCATAGTAGATCTGCCTGGCAACCTCGTCATACCCATAGGCGGCCAGTCCGGCAAACGTTCGGCAGCGATTGGCTCGAGCAAAACGACATACCGGCATGGGAAAACTGTCTACCACCGAGATCAGCGGATCATGCGGCACAAGTTGGCTCAGGTAAACAAACAACTGCTCTTTGATCACCCACAGGTTAGCCGCCTGGCGGGTAAACGTCGTGCGATCTATCTGATGCAAAGCTGGAAACCAATCTCTGTAGTGCCTGCGGAAGAAGGTGTACAAGCCCTGATCTGTATCGATGCCCAGGAATTCGCCAACGATTTCCATGGTCAGCACTTCACTATCGGAAAGTTGGGGCTGCGGACCTCGCTGGCGTATGCGTTTGCCTTTGAGCCAATCATCAATCAGACAATACACGCTGATCAGATAGGTGGTAATATCCATGGCGAAGACCTCCGTTCTCATGTGTTTGCTTGGGAGCTACACTTGTAACGGTGGTCTTCTTCAATTGTCAAGGTTCTAGGAAAACTTGCACATCAGGTTAAGTTGCTACCCTTCGTGTTGATGTCATTCTGAGAATCCCTAATACCATACTCTACAGGGATGCCTTCGGCATTCGGTCGCAAAGAACGCTCCCTCAGGATGACATAAGGGATACACCTTACGCAACTGGCAACTTGAGCTGAAATATACAACTCCGTGATCTGTGTGTGCTCTGTGGTAAATTCATAAAAGGGTTTACAACCATGCAGCCAGCCATCCGATTACTCTCTGATGACCTCGTCCAGCGCGTGCTCGACGAAGCCTTCCAGCTTATGCTCGATCCCGGCATCAAGGTGCAGTCGCCGCAGGCCCGCCAGCTACTGGCGGAGGCTGGTGCTGCCGTCGATGAAACGGCCCAAGTGGCCCGCATTCCTGAAGCGGTAGTCCGACGGGCGCTGGACAGCGTACCGAAAGAATTTCACCTCTACAACCTGGCAGGTGAACCTACTGTGCGCTACGGCGGCGACAGCGTGCACTTCGACCCCGGCTCGGCGGGCGTGAACATCCTCGATCCGGATACGCTGGAGCATCGTCCAGCGCGCACGCCGGACCTGGTGCGCCTGGTCAAGGTCACCGAGATGCTGCCGCAGTACGACGCCCAATCCACGGCGGTGGTGTGCACCGAGGTGCCCAAACAGGTGGGGGACCTGTACCGCCTGTACCTGGTGCTGCTGTATTCTGCCAAGCCGGTCATCACCGGAGCCTTCACCACCGTCACCGGGCAGCACATGTATGATATGCTGGCGATATTCTCCGGGGGGCGCGCCGGCTTGAAAGCCAGACCGCGAGCAGTATTTGACGTCTGCCCGACGCCGCCCCTGGTGTGGAGCAACTTCGGCTCCCAGAACCTGATCGACCTGGCGCAGGCGGGCGTGCCGGCCCAGATTGTCTCCATGCCCCTGGCGGGAGCCGGCGCGCCTGTTACCCTGCTCGGGTCAGTGGTGCAGCACGCGGCCGAGTGCCTCAGCGGCATCACCATCCACCAGCTCGCCGGGCCGGGAGCGCCTATTGTGTGGGGCGGAGCGCCGGCGATCTTCGATATGCGCCAGGGCACCACGCCCATGGGCGCAATCGAGACCGCCATGATCGACGCGGCTTACGCCCAGGTGGGCAAATCGCTGGGGCTGCCCACGCACACCTACCTGTGCGCCAGTGACTCGAAGATCGTCGATGCCCAGGCCGGGATGGAGAGCGGCATGACCGCTTTGATCGGCGCCCTGGCAGGGATCAACATGATCTCCGGGGCGGGCATGCTCGACTTCCTGGCTTGCCAGAGTGTTGAAAAGCTGGTGGTGGATGCCGAGGCGATCGGCATGGTCAAGCGCCTGCTGGCGGGCGTGAAGGTGCACACCGATACC
>CAZGIX010000419.1:0-2389 GCA_964525785.1 uncultured Anaerolineaceae bacterium | reverse complement strand
CCTGATGCTGCTCTCTGTCGAAAATCTCGCGGTATCCTACGACCGCATCCGCGCCCTGCATGGCATCAGCTTCGAGGTCGATGAAGGCGAAATTGTGTGCATCATCGGCGCCAACGGAGCCGGAAAGAGCACCACCCTGCGGGCGATATCCGGCATGGTCTCACCCCAGCCAGGCTCAAAGATGACCTATATGGGTAAGGACCTGACCACCTTCCCGGCCGATAAAATAGTCAGCCAGCTCGGCATCTCGCATGTGCCCGAAGGCCGGCGTTTATTCGGCAACCTGACCGTGATGGAAAACCTGAAACTGGCCGCCTATGCTCGCAAGGACAACGCCGGTGTGGAAAGCGATTTTGAGCGGGTCTTCAGCATTTTCCCGCGCCTGAAAGAACGCATCAGCCAGAATGCTGAGACCCTTAGCGGCGGCGAGCAGCAGATGCTGGCTGTGGGGCGAGCCCTGGTCAGCGCGCGCAAGATGATGCTGCTGGATGAGCCATCGATGGGCCTGGCGCCGTTATTGATGGGCCAGGTGTTTGAAGCTTTGCGCGGCATCAACCAGGAAGGCACCACCATCCTGCTGGTGGAGCAGAACGCCCGCATGGCGTTGAAATTTGCCAGCCGGGGTTATGTGCTTGAAAGCGGCAACGTGGTGCTGGAGGGCAAGTCTGCGGACCTGCTTGCCAACCCGGAGGTAAAGAAAGCCTATTTAGGTGGATAAGCCAGACCACTCTAAAAAGTTATAAAAAGACCTGGCCGGAAAAACTTCAAACCGGTCAGGTCTTTATCTATCGTCACACCCAGTAAGGTCTCTAACCTGTATACAGGCGCGGCACCCGCGCTCCGATTCCGCAAACAACTTCGTAGTTGATCGTCCCCCAACTGGCAGCCAGAGCTTCAGCAGGCAGCTGCTCCTGGCCTTGCTCGCCGAGCAAGACCACTTCATCCCCCTCACGCGCATCTGGCGCCTGGTCCAGCTGCACCATGATCTGATCCATGCACACCCGACCAACGACCTGTACGCGAACTCCCGCCACCAGCACCTGGTTGCCCAGGACACGCCGTACACCATCCGCATAACCCACCGGCACCGTTCCGATTCTTTCCTCAGCCTGGGTGCGGTAGACATGCCCATAGCTCACACCTCTTCCTGCGGGCAGCTGCTTCACCTGGCTCAGCACGGATTTCCAGGTCAGAGCCGGACGGATCTCAGGCGGGTTCAGACAATCACCGGAAGGGTGAAGCCCGTACATGGCGATCCCCAGACGGGTCAGGTCATAATGAGCGGACGGACGGGTCAGGCTGGCGGCGGAATTAGAGGCATGCACCCACGGCGGGCGAAGAGCGTGGGCTTCCAATTGGTCGATAACCTGGCGAAAGAGGACTTCCTGTTCGTCAGCCGGCGAGCGGTTGGATTCATCCGCCGTGGCAAAGTGCGTGAACACACCTTCGAATTGCACACCCGGCGTGGAGGCAATCTGCTGCGCCAGACTTAAGGCTTGTTCGGGTTGAGTTCCCAGGCGGCTCATGCCGCTATCCACTTTCAGGTGTAGCTGGGCATCGCTTCCCAATTGTGTAGCGATTCCAGAAATTAGGTTGATTTGTTCCCCCGACCAGACGGTTATGGAGACCCTGTGGCGGAGCATGCCTTCCAGTTGATCGGGAGGCATATAGCCCAGCAGCAGCAGCGGGGCATTAATGCCGGCCTGGCGCAGCTGCAGAGCCTCGTCGGGGCGCGCCACCCCCAGCCAGCTCGCACCAGCACGCAGAGCTGTTTGAGCCACAGGCACAGCCCCATGCCCGTAAGCATTGGCTTTAACGATGGCCATTAACGCAGCCTGGCTGAGCCGCCGAAAATAACGCACGTTATTCTCAATTGCCCCCAGATCCACCTCTACCCAGGTTGAATAACTGTTTGCATACGACATAACCTAAGTATATATCTGATTTTTTCTTTTGGGTCTCATGATCAGGGTTCTTGCAGCTTAAGATTCGCCGATAAGGCACCCTGCACGTTCGACAATGAGCCCCAAACGGCATCCCCATCATCAACGAAGGAGGTGATCTCATAAATTCCTACCCCTTTTTCATCCCCAGCAGCGCACATCGCCGGGTAGCTGCCAGCTATTTTCCCGCTTGGCCTACCACTTATGTTCCAGACACTGGATCACCTCCCGATTAACAAATACAGCATTATCCTCTATAATCTTCAATAGGACGATATATAACTAAATACACCGCAAGGTGGTGGGTTATACACTATTTGAGCGGCAAAAGCTGACCATTACGAATATACAAAGGGTATAGAAAATGGCAAACAGAACGTTGCTGACTGTTATTCAACTGAACGATAGCCATGCCTATTTTGATCTACACCAGGAGATGTTCTGGC
>CAZGIX010000418.1:0-2392 GCA_964525785.1 uncultured Anaerolineaceae bacterium | reverse complement strand
ATCCACGGATAAAGATTTTATCCACCCTAAGTGATATTATGGTTTCAGCCAAGGAGGTATCTATGACCACAGAATATAATCAGGCGGCGTTTCGACGAGTGATTGGAGAAGCGTTCAACAAAGGCAATTACAATGTATTGCGTGAAATTTTCAATCCCGACTTCATCGAGCACCAGTTTGGGCTCCATCCGACCATTGAAGGCTTGCAGGGTGATATTCAATTTCTTCGAACAGACTTTCCAGACTTCACCCTGACGATAAAGGACATGGTTGCGGATGGGGACAAAGTGTGGGCGCGCATGACTGCACGCGGGACGAATAACGTTGGATTTATGGGGCCTCCGAACGGCAAATCCTTTAAGATTGCCGTGTTTGATCAAGTCAGGTTCGAAGATGGAAAAATTGTCGGGCATTGGGGATCGCCGGATCGCTTTGCACAGATGGCCCAGTTGGGGCTGCTCCCCCATCAATAAAATATGACTGAGTCTGGGAATATTTTGTCTGGGCATATGTCGTCGACACACGGGGCAGAATTTTGATCGCGTTTCTTTCCTGCGGGAAGATGGAAGCCTTTTTTCATTAAGTGACAAAGGCCAATTCGATGCCGCTTTTGGCCGATCGAATCGGCTATGGCCTTCCGGTCAAAGTTTTTGGAGTGGGGATTGACTACTGCGAGCGATCTGGATCAATTGCTGCTAGAGTGCGAGCACATCAAATCTGTCAACGGGCTCCGGAAGTCAGGATTTGAATTTGGCTATGCATATCCACAAGTAATTTTGTGAGGGGCATATCACCCGAATCAGCCCGGAGTAGCTCAGCCGCGACAGCCGGTAGGCTGGCAGCACCTGGATAGATCAGGTAACGCGGAGACCATTCGGGATGGAATTTCTCTTTGAAGGTGTGCAAACCTTTAAAGTTATAGAACTGGTTGACATGTTCATATATATAATGCAGACCTTTTTCGATAGCAGGGTCTTCGTTATGCTCGCCAATCCCTGATAGCGAACTTAACCCCAGGTTGAAGGTAGCGTAGCCGCGCTCCCTGGCCCACTCAAATAAGGCGACAAACAGAAAATCCATCGTCCCAGGTATTACATTATTGCGGTGGCGCATCAGATCAACGCTTAGTTCGTTGAGGGTGTACTCAGGAATTAGATTGGCAAAGGCGCTGATGGTCCCTTCTGGGGTCAGAACAACGATCACCGGGCTGTTACGGATGTAACCCTCATCAAACCAGCCTAAAGAAAAATGTTTCTCGCTACCATTCATGGCGGCCAGCCACTCCTTGCTGACAGTAAATAATTCACGCAGCAGATCATCCGCCAGGGGAGGTGTGTAGACCCTGGTATGGTGGCCGAGCTTGGTCAGGTGATTGTAGGCTGATCGCAGCCCTTTGTTTGCCCCACCTTCCAGAGTAAACCTGGCCAGATTGATAATAGCCTCATCGCCGATTCTCAGAGAATTGAACCCGGCTGAATGGTAGGCATCCAGGTTGTCTGGCAAAGTCTGGTAAAAAGCTGGCTGCCAGTCGTTTTGATCACAGAGAGCTTGAAAGTTCACAAGCGTCGCATTAATGTCGTCTGCCGGGCCAATCGGATCGCCTAAAGCTAGGGCAACCCTGCCTTCTACCACGTATGCGATCACTGACCCGCCAGGGCTGAAGAAATATACTTTGTCATCAAAAAGTGCAGTACGCGCCATGGATGAGCGACCGTATTTCTCGACTATTTTCTGTGCACGTGCACGTTCCTCGGGCTTAGCTAGGCCATGGATGAGCACCGGCCGCGCCAGTGTGACAATGGCATACCCCATCGTAACTGCACCGACAACATAGATCGAATCCGCAAAATAGCGGCCAAAGCCGGTGAGGGGCTGCAAGCCGGGGTCGTAAAACTGGGTGAACATGATAAGGGTCTGGCGCAAGGCAGCTCCCAGGCCAAAGTTCACCTGGAAGTGACGGTCTAGCAGGTAGAAACCGAGCGTCCCGTACATCAGGGTAAATGCCAGAGAAGCAGCCAACATCTGCACCCCTTGCCGCACAGATGGGGGGTCTGAACGAGCATAGAAGTGAGGTTTCAAAGAAAACAACCAAAGCGCTAATGCTCCTGATAATAAAGCTTCTTCATAATCAAGGCCTTTGAGCAGATGGCTAACTAAAGAGATACCCAATACAGCAAGAGCAAGTAGCCAGGCCACACGTTTGCGCCGCCACAGGTTCCTAGCCAGCAGCAACAAGGCGAAACCAGCCAGGGCTGCGGTCACGTGGCTGCCATGCCGTACCTCTAACGGGGAGTACTTTTCTATGATCTGAACGCGGGCGACAAGTGATGGCGTGACTGCTGAAATTACATTTACCAGGCCCATCACAGCAGTCAAGAGAGCGACGAACTGG
>CAZGIX010000417.1:0-2400 GCA_964525785.1 uncultured Anaerolineaceae bacterium | reverse complement strand
ATGAAAATGTCCGCCAGATGGTGCGCGGCTTGAGTGAGCTGAACCAGAACATCCGCCGCTATGTGGAAAACGCCACCCGTGAGAAGCAGATTTCCGACCTGCTGCACCTGCAATTCGACGATTACTCGCATACCTTGGGCGCTTCGTACCACGCCCTGAAAACATCCGACCACGTCTCACGTTATCGCCGCGATATCATCCAGCGGCTGCAAAACTGGCAGATGGACGCCGACTGGCTGACCGGCGCAGGCGAAGAACTGGCCTTGCAGAGCCGCCTGAACCCCGCCCAGGCCGAGCAGACACTGGCCGGTTACCTGCAATTCGTGATCCATCAGCTGGAAGGGCTGGACCCCCTGCTGGAAGACATAGACCAACGCCACGCCCAGTACCTGCGCACCTCGCTGCGCCAAATCCGCTACCAATTGGGCAACGCCGATGGGAGTTTCAAAGACCGGCTGGTTGCGCTGGCACGCCGGATATCGGCCATGAAAGACTGCGGTGAAGAATATTTACCCGTGGACGCACCCGGCCTGCGCCGGCATCCAGTGGACCTGCCCGACTTGCACAGCTATTACACCCCGCCCCAACGCCGCGCTCCCTTCTTACCAGATACCGTTATCCTGCCCACGCTGACCCCAGAAGACCTGGCCAGCCTGCGGGAGCTGACCCTGAAAGACGTGACACAGGCCTTCTCGCCCGAAAAAGTGAACCGCAAAGTGATTGGCTTTTTCAACGGGCACAAGAAACTCCACCTCACCGAAATCCCCTCCGACGTACGCGCCGATCTGCACTGGCTGACCACGATTGTGGCCTATGCCCACCATCCCGAGGTCGCCTATGGGCTGGAAGTGGTGAACGGCGAGCCGGTCGCCATGGATGGGTATCGCGTCATACCGTTCGAGTTATACAAGTTGTAGCCTATGGAACTATCTTCAATCACCTCTCTTCCAGAAAAATCCGCCCGCGACCTGCCGCGCGTCATCAACCGCCTGTTGGGACAAATCTTTCTCTACCGCGACAAAGAGGAAGATAAAGATGATTACTACTTCGTGCATCGTCATCGCCTGGCTTGTGAGACCGCTCTGGAGCTGACAGGCTTCAACCTGCTCCACGACGAATATCACAATATCTTTCAGGCCGTTTCAGAATTCAGTTACTGCCGCGCTCATTACAGGCTCGACGAAACACTGCTGATCCTCGTGTTACGAAAACTATATGAAGAGCATTGCGATCGTCTGAGCCTGGCCCAGGACCCGGTTGTAACCATTGGGGAAGTCCGCGAAGAGTACCGCACCATCACCGGGAAAGAACGCGACCTGGGCGTCACACAATACGAGTACCTCTTACGCCGCTTGCGGTCGATGGGGCTGCTCGATACGCTCGATGGCCGTACGATAGACGTGCACGACGCCGAAATCCGCCTGCGCCTGCGCGGCTCCGTCCGCATGCTGCTTCCTGTTCAAGCGGTGGATGAGCTCGATGCCTGGGTGCGGAAATATCGCGCCTCGGCAGTAGAAGAGGAAGATAAACCATGAAAACCCTGACCAAGATACGCCTGGTTAACTGGCATCTGTTCGAAAACACCACGATCGACTGCCAGGGCAGCACCTACTTCATCGGGATCAACGGGGCGGGCAAGTCCACCATCCTCGACGCGGTGCAGTTTGCCCTGGTTGGCGGCCAACGCGAGGTGCGTTTCAACCAGGCCGCGCTTGCCGGCAGCAAACGGACGCTGTCCAGCTACGTGCGCGGCGAGCTCGGCACCGAAGGGCAGCGTTTCTTGCGCGGCGATGCGACCGGCGTCGTCGCTCTGGAATTTCGCAACCCGGAGGGCACCTTTTTCACACACGGGGCGGTGATTGATGCCTTCGAGGACGGCCGCAATCCCGAGGTTGCCTATTTCATCTTGCATAATGCTCGCCTGGATGATCGCTGGTTCTTTCGGGCAGATGCCGCGCCTGGTCATTTATACGATACCCGCGCCTTCAAACGTCACCTGGAGCGCTTTGCCCTGCCCCCGGCGGCACGCGCCCAGGTCTTCACCCGTCTCGAAGATTACCGTGCCCACCTGTTAAACCGCCTCGGCCAGCTGAAAGATTCCTTCCCGGCCAAAATTGTCAAGGGTCTGGCCTTCAGCCCGCTAACCGATATCCGCGCTTTTGTCCACAACTACCTGCTGGATGAGAACCTGCTGGATGTAAAAATCCTCCAGGCGCAGCTCGACACCTTGCGCCATTTTGAGAGCCTCGCCGCCGACGTGCGTGAACGTATCGCCGCCCTGGACGGTATTGACGAGCTTGACAAAGAACGTGCGGCTAATCGCCGCCGCCGCATCACCAACGGCTATATCGCTCGCCGCGCCCGCGGAGAAGTTCACAACAGTACACTTCGCAACACCCG
>CAZGIX010000416.1:0-2411 GCA_964525785.1 uncultured Anaerolineaceae bacterium | reverse complement strand
TTTACCGAAGAGGACCGTTTTTATTCATTTGTCAAGGAACTTTGAGAAAGCCATCGGGGGAAATGGGAGATCGGAGAGTAGGGAGAAGAAATTAGGAATTGCGAGGCAGGAATTGCGAATTGGGAGAGTAGAGAATCGAGATGCGAGAGTAGTGTGCAGCAAGGAAAAGAGTGAACCGCGAAGAAAGCCTGGAATATCAACGCAGAGACTCCGCCTAAGAGCAGCAGAGCAAGCGCTGAGAGCGCAAAGACCAAAATGGGTCCACCACATAGCGCACCTTTGTGTATTCTCCGTGTTCTTTGTGGTTCAATCCTTTTCCTCCAGCCTGCGCCTCAACCCCAGCCAGGCGGCCACAACCAATACCGGCGTGCCGCACACGTACAGCGGACTTCCGCCTTCTGGATCGACCGGTGAAGCGGCGGCTGGCTGTGCAGCGGTCCTTTCTGCCGTGGGCGTAGGTTCTATCTCGAGGGTCGCAGCTGTGGTTGGCGTATCCGTGGGGGTGTGCGCGGCTTCCGGTGTGTCGCTGGCAGGGGGAGTTGGCGTCTCGCTGGGCAGCGGGGCGGCAGTTGATGTCGGCGTAGACGGCGGCGTGGCTGTCTGATACGGCGTGGGCGTGGCCGTCAGGAGCAGGAAATCATACCCGTCGCCCTGTTTGCTGACGTAGCCCTCCCATCCGAAGGTTTCCAGCAGCTCCAGCGCCTTAGGGGATGCCGGGTTGATCTCATACGCCCGCTTGACTAGCTCCACCGCCCGGGTCATATCGCGGTAATCGTCCGGGTTCTCCCAACCAAAGTAGTAGCGCAGGTAGAACAGCTCGCCGAAGCCGGCGTGCCACTCGGCGTCATCGGGGCGCAGCTCGCGGCACTTCTCGTAGGCCTGGACGCTCAGATCGAACAGCGCCTTCCCACCCTCATCGGTACGCATTGCTTTTGAGAAGAAGGCGCTCTCTTTGTAGGCCTTGCCCAGCCGGCCCCAGGCTTCTCCATCGCGTGGGTTGCGCTCGATATTGGCCTGTTCTGCCAAGACTTTTTTCCAAAACGAAGGTGCCACCAGCTCGATTTCCAGGTTGTCTTCGGGCGCCGGCTCCAGGTCGTCGTAGTGCCAGCGGATTTCGTTCCCGTCCAATACGGCGCCGGGGCTGGTGTACCAGTAGTCCGCACTGGCCTGCAGCAGCACGTTGTAGATCTGCGCTTCATACGGCAGCCTGACCACCACGTCGGCGCTGCCGATGCTGTCCTTCCAGCCGGCGCCCGTGGACAGGATGTAATAGAACTCGGTGAACGGGTCATAGCCAGTGCCATCCAGGGTATACGCGAGGTGGATGTTCACATCCTTCCCGGGCGGGAAGGAGACATCGAACTCGGCCCACGGCACCGGGTCTCTCGGGTAGAAAGGGTCTTCTCCCTGGATGCGGCGGGTATTCACGCTCCTGCCGTCCACCTGCACCTGCAAGTTCCGTATCTCGACGATGTTGAAGCGACCATCGTTGGCGCTGATCGGGAAGCGCACCGCCATGCGCTCGGGCTCGGCGCCCAGGTTGCGCATGTGGAAATCCGCCGTCACCTGGGCTTCACCTAGATTTTTCTTCCCTCCGGGCTGGATCTGCATCACGACGGTCTCTGCCAGCATGCGCACCTGGGTGGTTTCCGCTCCCGGTTCCAGGTTGGCGCCGGGCGGCTGCTGCGGCGGGGCAATATCCGCCCTGGCGGTCGCCGGCAGGTAGACGAGAGCCAACGCTGCGATGAGCATTGCCAGCTTTATTTTCATCGCGGATAGCCTCCCAAGGCGGTATGCGGATTAAGCGGTCTTCACCGGTCCTGCTTCGAGGCGGACCAGGCGCGCTTCCAGGTTCGCGGTGTGGCCGACCAGGCGCCCGATGGCGTACAGTAAGGCGCTGAGGACGATGGAAATGAATATGATGAGGATGCCGAGGTTGGTGAGCCAGCCGGTGAGCATGGGTGCGATCATGTTGTAGATGGCATCGGCGCCAATGATCTGCAGGGGTATGAGCACGTTGGCGACCATGGCGGGTGCGCTGCTCATCAGGCTTATGCCGCCGATCAGGCCCAGAACCAGAACGATCCCGGCCAGGATGTAGAGGATGATTTTGAGGATCTGCAGGCTGCGAGAGGGATGCGAAAGAGGAGGGAGGTTCATGGCGGGTTATGGTCCGGTGGGTTGGGTAGGATAATGGTTGAGGTATTGTAGCATACGCGGGAGGGATGGGAAGTGCAAACCGTCTGGGTAGGTTGACACTGCTGTATTTAGCACCAATCCGGAAGCATATTGTTTAAGCAGAAATTCTCTTATATACTAATTACAAAACCTGGCATCTTTGCGTTAAGTTCTTTTCTCACCACGAAGACACTGTTGAGTCTCATAAACACGTATCACCTGTACCTTAACAA
>CAZGIX010000415.1:0-2416 GCA_964525785.1 uncultured Anaerolineaceae bacterium | reverse complement strand
TGAGGAACTGGTGGCTTTGGTCGCCGAGCTGAGAAAGCGCGACCAGGAAATGCAGTTGCTCAATCGGATGAATGATCTGCTTCAGGCCTGTACGACCCAGGTTGAGGCTTATCAGGTAATTACCCTGATCGCAGGTGAACTGTTTGTCGGCCATACCGGCTGCCTGGCGATCTTGCATCCGTTGGATCAGCATTTTGAGGTAGTGGCGCGCTGGGGGAGTGAAGGATTGATGGAGACGATATTTTCCTGGGAGGACTGTTGGGCAATGCGGCGCGGCCAACTACATGAAGTCGTGGATCCTCAGACTGGCTTGTTGTGCCGTCATTTTGTTCACCCCCCAGGAACCGGCTATTTGTGTGTACCTCTGATGGTTCAAGGCGAAACACTGGGGGTCTTGTGTCTTCTTGGCGGAGAACGGAAAGATAAACATTTCATCGACCAGCAGCTTGCCGTGGGGTTTGGCGAAGGGATCAAGCTCGCTTTGTCCAATATAGAACTGCGGGAGGAACTACGCGAGCAGGCCATACACGACCCGCTGACTGGGCTATACAACCGGCGCTACCTGGAAGATACCCTGGCACGTGAGTTATCTCGCGCCCAGCGCCAGAATACTCCCTTATGCGTCTCGATGCTCGACATCAACCACTTCAAGTCATTTAATGATACTTTTGGACATGCCGCCGGTGATGCGCTGTTGGCCGAACTGGGTCGAATCCTGCGCGAGAACCTGCGGATGAGCGACATCGCCTGCCGTTATGGCGGGGATGAGTTTGTGCTGATTCTGCCCAACTCATCGCTGGACGATACCCGCCACCGAGTGCAGCAGATCCTGGAGCTGGTCAAAGAACTGCGCATCTGGCATGGCGATCAACTGCTCGAATCACTGACCGTGTCGGCTGGCGTTGCAGTGGCACACGAACACAATTTTAATGAGCGTGAAATCCTGCGGGCAGCGGACGAGGTTTTGTATGCCGCCAAGCAGGCCGGGCGCGGCCTCGTCGTGACAAACCTTAAGGGGGTTGATTTTCGCAGTGAAATCTCACTCCGATAACTATTCCCATCTCCCCCAACTGGGTGAGATAAACACCCCCCGGCGGATGGATGCGGCCGGGGGGTGTTTGTTATAGAATGAAGCTATGAAACGCGCCTTTTTAGCCGATGCTCAGCTCGATGAGCGTTCAGCCTTCCGTCTTATACTGCAGGATCTCAACATGCAGGTGGTCGGCGAGGCCGCCGACTGGCCTGCTGTATTAGCCCTGGCTCCTGCTACCCGCCCAGACCTGGTGGTGATTGATTGGGGCCTGGTCGCAGACGAGTCTGGGGCAGCTCTGCCGAAACTGCGGGCAATCTGCCCGGCTGCAATGGTCATCGTCCTCATCAGCCATCTGGATCCTCGTCACCAGGCCGCCCTCTCTGCAGGGGCTGATACGTTTATCAGTAAAAGTGAAACGTCTATGCGAGTGGCTGAACGCCTGCGAGACGCAGTAGCGAGTATTCCTTCTTGATGAACCCGATCGCCCAGGCTGAGGTTCGTCTCAAGGGGGAATTGCGGTTTAAAAACCTACGGATGGTGAGGAAGTGATCGAAGGCGAGTACCATGAGACATAAGGAGCATATCGAATTTGATTTGTTCTCCGCCAACTGGGTTAGCAATATATCCCCTGACCGGTGGATGTGTCTCGGAGCCTTTGGTTATAGAATGAATTATGCCTTCTTCTTGATCGCAACACCGCCTCATCTCAGTCCCTTAATGGTTTTATAGGAGGAGAAGCAGCTTGAAAATCCGGCGCACTACGCTGTCCTGAGCGCCGGCGTAAACTGGGGCAGCTTATCTAATGAGATGAAAACTAGAAAGAGGACAAAATGACAGATTATAAAGAAGTAAGAACTACACAACATGAACAGGGACGAGAGCAGCGTGTCGCAACCTTTAAAGCCACACAACTGATCTGGCTGCTGCTGGGCCTTCTCGAAGCCGCGATTGCACTGCGGGTTGTGTTTAAGTTGATCGCGGTCAATGCGGCCAATCCATTCGCAGCGCTCCTTTACAACGTGACCGACCTTTTCGTGGCTCCCTTTGCAAGTTTGATTGGAGCCCCGGCAGCTGGCGGCATGGTGTTGGAAATTTCTTCCATCATTGCCATGATCGTGTACTTTCTGATCGCTTGGGCTCTTGAACGGATTGTGTATCTGCTCTTCTACCGCCCGCGCGGACCCGTGAGCGTCAGTCAGACGTCTGTTTCCGATCGCACCCCTCCGCGAACACCTTAGGGTGTTAGCCAAACGATGATGACTGGCTCATCTTCGGGCATGATCAAACAAATGACCATCGATATCGATGAAACCAAAGTAAAACGCAACGAATTCGGCCTCTGGCTCGCTTGGACCCTCGCCACTGCGCTCGGTATGCTCATTG
>CAZGIX010000414.1:0-2429 GCA_964525785.1 uncultured Anaerolineaceae bacterium | reverse complement strand
CACCTTGTTAAAGCCGCCACCCATCTACTGGGCTGGCTTTTTGGTGAGCATCGGCTACATCGTCCGAAGCCAACTCTACGTATCGCCGCACCATCTCTAGCGTTTCGTGACCCAGCAGCTTCTGCAAGGCAAAGATATTTCCCCCATTCTTCAGGAACTGGACTGCCGCGGTACGCCGAAAGCGGTGGGGGTGGACCTTTTTCACCCCTGCGACCTCGCCCAGCTTTGTGAGCATATGCCCTAACTGGCGTTGTGCAAATGGTCGGCCGTCAAAAGTGAGGAACAGGTTATCCACATTTGGGATTGGTTCTGGCCGCGCCAGGCTGATATAACGCCATAAGACCCGCTTGGTGGATTTTCCAAAATAGATATAGCGCTCCTTGGCCCCTTTGCCCATCACTTTTGCCCGGCCTTGTTCCAGGTTGAGATCAGCGAGCTTAAGTTTCAGCATCTCTCCGACTCGCATCCCGCTATCCAGTAACAAGAGCACCATTGCCATCATCCTGAGCGAACTGCGGTCGGTCATCCGTTTTCAGGCAGCGAGCAGGGCGCGGATTTCCTGTTCGCTGAAAGGGTCGGGTATATAACGCGGCACTTTGGGGCGGGCGATGTTTTTAATCGGTGATTTTTCGATCAGCTCTTCCCTTATTGCCCAGTTGAGGAAAGCTGAGAGACTGGCGTAGTAACCCCGTACAGTGCGGAGAGAGCGGACCCGCTTCTTGGGAAGTAGCTCTGGGTGTTGCTCTGATTGTTCTGCTTCATGCCGCATCTGGGTCAAGTAGTTACGCAGCTGCTCGGTTGTGATTTCCTCAAGGCGAGGTTTGTGCTTGAGTTGTTTTTCCAGCCAGTTTTGGAAAAAATACAGGTTTTTGTCATACCATAGGTATGTCTTCTTTGATCTTCCGGCTGCTTCGTTGTAGAGCCGGAATCCCTTGACTGCCTGTTCCAGGGTGATGTCCATGTCAGCCTCCTTCAAATGTTAAGATAATCGCCTACTTTGATCTGTCGAGTTAGATGCTCCCCGAGAAACGAAAAAAGACATCCGCGGGACTGCGGATGTCTTGTATAGGGCATCTGACTCGTTTTTCAGGCAATCAATAGTATGTAATCGAGGGCTTCTGTCCCGTTCCCTGACTTGTCTCAAACCTACTCGATCCGAAGTCAGATGCTCTGTCCTGTGAGCTACGGGGGCAATTTTGTATTTTTGACTCGTCAAAACACTTGGTGAATTATACCTGATCCCAAATTGTGTTTCGTCTATATCCGAATCGCAAATTTTGAGAGAAATCCTGTCATTGTCCGGATCGGATTTTCCTCCAAAGCCAAAGCTTGACACCTACACCTGTGCGGGTGTATACTCCATGGAGTGGAGGTGAGACATGCAGCAGAACAAGTACCGAGCACAGATCCTGCTGGAACCAGAGCAGCACCAAGCCCTGGCGGATGTCGCCCGGCGTGAGAATCGCAGCATTTCTGAGCTGATGCGCGAGATCGTGGACCAGTGGCTCAGCCAGCAGGACGAGCAACGAGTATGGGAGCAGCGCATGGCGGCCCTGGAGCGCCTGAACCAGATCCGCGAGCGCATCCAGCAAGAGTACGGTGTTTACCAGGGTGACCTGCTCGAAGGTGCCCGCTCCGAACGGGATGCGGACTTCGACCGGGTCTGGCGGGGTGAAGTATGACGGTCATCGTCCTGGATGCGAACTTCAGTCTGGCCCAGGTGCTGCCGCTGCCCTACTCGCCGGCTGTGATCCAGCGCATGCGTGCCTGGCAGGACCAGCAGCCACGCATCCTCGTGCCGGGGTTGTGGGAGTACGAGGTGGTCACTGGCTTGCGGCGAGCGTGCTACTTGAGGCTGCTCAGCCTGGAACAAGCGCAAACCAGCCTGGATGAGCTGCTCGGGATGGAGCTCGAAGTGGTGGCGACCACTCCCAAGCTGCACCGGCGCGCTCTGGAGTGGGCCGAGCGTCTGGCACAATCCCGCGCCTATGACGCACAATACCTGGCGCTGGCGGAGCAGCATAGCGCGGAGCTATGGACGGGGGACAAACGCCTGGTCAATGGCGCGGCTGCGCTGGGCGTGGATTGGGTGCATTGGGTGGGGGAGGCCTGAGCCGGCAGGAGAGACGGGATGGCTAAACTGGCTCGCTCCACATCGAGAGCGCTTGGCGGGACTGTGAAGGCGCTTTTCCGCTGGTACCCGAGCCAATCACCTGGCGCCAGGCGCCTGAGACCTGGTGGCGGCTGGTAATGGAGGTTTCCCTGCCGGCGTTCACCCAGCCGCAGTGGGATTTCACACCGGAGGTGGAGGAGAGGGTGAGGGTGGATAAGAAATACACACTCTCGATTGATGTAATGAGCCCATAAACAAACAAAAATGTTGATAATTAGCGCTTGTTTTACAAATCGCGAGGGTGTATATTAGTTAA
>CAZGIX010000413.1:0-2441 GCA_964525785.1 uncultured Anaerolineaceae bacterium | reverse complement strand
CGCCCCAAACGGCGAGTGACCCGAATCGCTGTCGTAGCCTGATTAGATCTTCGGAATGGCAAATTGATAGCCACGGCTGATCCGAAATAAGAATCGGGGCGATGCTCAATTTTTTTCATGTGAACAATGCGGAATTTTATAGATGCAAAATAGCGGATTGCCGCCTGTTGATCTCTTTTACCGTGGATGACGGTGCGGTGCTCCAACCAGTCGATTTCTCCACGGCGCAGGGCATAAGCCTCGGGGATGCACTGGTGGATAAATATCATTCCGCAGCCTGAGCGCGCTGCGCGATTACCTGGCGGCAAGGGCAGCGTTGGATAGCTCGGCGCGCAAACCGCTGGGCTCCCTGCCGCTCTTCCTGCGCCACGACCCGGGAGCTAAGAAAGGCGGCGCCACAGGTGGCGATAACCAGTTCAAGCCGATCAGTACCGAGACCGGGCGAGATATCGTGCAATTAAGGGTAGTTGAAGCGCTGGGGCAAGCTGCCGCCGGCACCATCACCCCCCACTCCTTCCGGCACTACTTCGTCACCATCGTCCTGCGCGCCTCGGGCAATCTGAAGGCAGCCCAGGCGCTGGCCCCGCCACAGCAACATCAGCATCACTATCTGATTCGACGCGGTCTTGACAAATCAGAATTCCGAGATATCATAATTCTAATTACTCAATTTCTGATGTCAGAGAGGAGAGAAATGTCCACCGTACTCCAAATCCGCAGTAATGGGCAGATTACCTTGCCGACCTCTATACGCCGCCAGGCTTGCCTGAAAGAAGGCGATTTGCTGGAAGTGCTCGTCGAAGAGGATGGCTCCCTGCGCCTGGTACCCAAGATCGCCATCGACCGCTCTCAGGCTTATTTCTGGACGGAGCGCTGGCAGCAAGGCGAGCGCCAGGCCGAGGAAGACCTGCACGCCGGGCGCTTCAAGGATTTCGCCAGCATGGATGAGCTGATCCAGGACCTGGAGTCTGAGGAATGATCTTCCGCCGCAGCGAGCGATTCAAGCGCGCCTTCCGGGCTTTGCCTGCCAGTATCCAGAAAAAGACACTCAAGGCCTTTACCCTGTTTGCTGAAAATCCCCGCCATCCCTCCCTACACATCAAAAAGATCAATGGCCTCGAGGACGTTTGGGAGGGACGAATTGACCGGCAATACCGGTTCACGTTTCACTACGAGACTCTTGCGGGCAGCGAAGAGGTCATTTGCGTTTTTCGCAACGTGGATAACCACGACGAATGTCTGAAAAATCCTTGACCGGGTATGCTGGCGAGGAAGGCTTTTATACCCTTGCGAGAATCAGCGCCTTCATAGCAATCTGCCATGCCGCCTGCGTTAATCCCCGCGGCATAGGCAGCTCGCCAAACCTCTTCTAATCCGCCAGGACCACAACCGCATCTCCCGACGATCCCACAAACCCTCCCACCACCGCCCGGAGCACCCAGGGCAGGGCCAGCAGGGCGAAGGCTAACAAAAGCGAGAAACGCCGGGCGTAGCGCAGCGCCTGCTCAAATCGGCGGATGATCTTGCCCCTGAGAGCCTGGCGCGAAGCCTTGCCGCTTTCCACCTCCAGCCAGAAAAGCACCTCCCGCCCCGAGAGCGTCCCCCAGGCCAGGGCGTCCGGGCGCAGACGTCCCAGGACGACCTCACTCCATCCGGTCCACACTTCAGCCTGCGGCCAGGCTGGCCAAAGCCGCGCCGTGCGCCGGTGGCGCCAGCCCGCAGCCGACCGTTCCCGCCGGCCAGGGAAGGCGATCCCAAGCGGCAACCCCCAGCTGCGCAGCGCGCTCGATGCTGGCATACGGGTTGGCGGCGCTGCCATCGCCGGTATCATCCCGCCCATCCAATGCGACGTGAATTTCCACCGTGGGCTGCTTACCGGTCTCGAAAGTGGGCACGAAGGGGGCGGCGAGCTGCTCGCCAGCTCGGGCTGCCGCACCAGCAGCCGCCAGCGCCGCCACCAGGATGGGAATCGGGGTTAAGCTCAGTCGCAATCGCATAGTGAATCTCCTGGAATCCTAAGGCCCCGCTGGAAACTGGGCTACCCCATTGATCGTGCCGATTTCGATGTGCGGGATGCCGCTGTCAGCCGAGCACGTTGCCATAGCTATCGGTGACGCGGAATGCGTAAGGGCCTGGTCCCATACCGGGGTTGGTCTGCACAAAGTAATTGTACGCGGTGCGCGGCACGGCGACCCACTGCCCATCAGCGTCGAGATATTTGAGCTTTGCGATCGGGTTGCGGTGGTTGCGAACCTGCACCGCCGTCCACCATTGGTTGCTGCCATCTTTAAAGTGATCGCCGACCTGCCCCTGGGGCGGGTCGGCGATCAGGGCGAAGGCCCCCCGGCTCAGGTCTAAGTGGCCGGCGCGGCATTCGGGGCACAGGTCGACGATGCGGACGGTGACTTCACCCTTGGGTCCCACGACGTGCACATAAGCTC
>CAZGIX010000412.1:0-2442 GCA_964525785.1 uncultured Anaerolineaceae bacterium | reverse complement strand
GGATCTCGCCCGGCTTCAGGTACAGGGCGTGCCCGCCCAGCTCGGTCATCGCCACATCGAAAGAGATGCGCGTGCGCGTGGAAGGCTCCTCGAAGATCATCGCCAGGGAGGCATCCGCCAGCAGCTTGGGAGTGCAGCCATCTTTGTCAGCAGCCTTGATCGTACGGGTCAGCTCGAGCAGCTCGAGCAGCTCGGTTTTGGTGAAATCCTGCGTGTCTATGAAATGCCGTACAGGTCCCATAATATCTCCTTAAAAACAGGGTTTCTATCGTGGTCGAGTATATAGATTCCACCACGGAGAACACAGAGATCACAGAGTTCCTTTGGCATCTCCAATTATATTTACATGGCTGGCCTGATCCCCAGGGCAGGACTGGCAGTCCTTTATCCTTACAACGCGGGGATAATACTATCCGCAGGACTGCCAGTCCTGAATCCTTGCAAGGCTGGCCTCATCCCAGCGCAGGACTGGCAGTCCTTTATCCTTACAACGCGGGGATAATACTATCCACAGGACTGCCAGTCCTGAATCTAAGCGATGCTGGCATGATCCCCAGCGCGGGACTGCCAGTCCTCATTCAGTGGCTGACGATGAGCGGCAAATAGACCGCGCCGGACGACCCGGTAGGCTCCAGGGGGATATTGTAATGCACGATCTCATCCACCACCTGGATATCCAGGCTGGTGTGCGACGCATAACCAGTAGCGGTAGCATACAGCCTGTACAGCCCGGGAGGCACGAAGAAGGCGTAGTACCCCTCATCGGCAGTTACCTGTGGGTTAATCTGGTTCTCGTAAATTTCGGCCGGCCACTCACTCCAGAATTGGTAATCTTCGTCGTACACCTCGCAGGTCACCGTGGCACCCGCTATCTTGGCATCCACGCCAATGTTGGCGTTGTAAACATAGCCATCCGGGTCGATCAAAGCTCTTCCCAGGGAGTGCTGCAGCCGTTTGACTCGATTGCATAGATCTAGCCATACGTAATACGGCGTGTCCACCCAACCATCCGGCAGGACCAGCCAACCCATGTATTCTGCCCAGTCGAAAGGAGCCCAAAAATACCTCCTAAAATCGAAGCGGGATTCCCAGGGTCCGATGCGCAAGGTTCCCGGCGCAGTGCATGGATCGCCAATATCCCACATGCTGTACGGCTGCGGCTTCACATTTTGGCGTGTGTCGATTACTTTCCCATTGCAATCGACAGCTTGAAAATTATAAGTGTCATCGGCTAGTAGGATTTTATAAGGGGTATCTGCCTCCAGGCGATCAACCCCGAGCAGCTTGACCAGATTTTGTCCCCACTCGTTCCACTCCTCGCTGTCTTTCGAGCGAATCATATACAGGCCGCAGATTGGGACGCTCGAATAGATCGTAATTTCTCTTCCCTGACCGCCATGAAAGACGTTAAGCGGGAAGTTATGTTCCCTTTCACCGGCTTTCGCTACATAGGGATTCTGAACGATATGCCAGGTGCCATCGTCGCGCTGTATGAACAAATTCTTAAAGCCGGGAAAAATCTTCCAGCTCAGAGTTTCGCCCGGATCGAGACTATCATCACCCGGTTTTAAGATATTTACACCGAGATCGTTGGGTGAATTTTCGCCATCTGAGTCATATTCATCCAAAATCACCTTGACGATCTTTTTATCGCCCAGATTATTCCTCACAGATAATGTGGCTTGATCCAGATCGGGAAAATAATCTTCAATAGTGTAAGTGTTATTGGATGGATCGACCTTGCGGTTGACATCCAGATCGCCGAGCGAGCCATCGGCGTATACAAAGACCAGGTCGTCGTCGCCTTCTTCCACGGACAGCGTGCGTGTATCGCCTGGTTTCATCGCCAGATGATGCTGATAGTCACCTACTAATCCGCCCTGGGTGCCGCTGGGTACGAAGTACACTTCTTTTACGGGGCGGTTGCTGTTATTGGTCACTTGATAGGAGATAGTTTCTTGCGTTCCTTGCAAGGGAGATTCCGGCGTAGCGTGGCTTTCCGTTGAGAACACCGGGGTTTCGACAATCTCTTCGCCCGGCTCAACGAAACTGGAGCGTATGGGCACCGTGACCGTCAGTATCGAACCCGGGCGCACCTGGAAGAGCGTTTCCGCGCCGCCGTCTGCTACCGAGCAGCCATAGGCGTCCCCAATTGTGCCGGAATAAATTGTGTTGTGATATTTGTATGTAATCAAGATCCCAGCCGGATCGTAATCTAAGCTGCTGTCCACCGTCAGCTCCAGAGGACGAGATGCCAGGCTGGTTTCAGCGCCCAGGCTGGCAATGGCATGGATCGTATGCACGCCATCGGGAAGTGGCACGGTCGAGCTGATTTCGAAGGTATGATCCAAAGCGCACAATCCCTCACCGATTAGCTGCTCTCCGTCATAGATAGACACGGTTGCACCGGACTGGGCGCGCCCCATGAAGTGCAGATAGTTC
>CAZGIX010000411.1:0-2457 GCA_964525785.1 uncultured Anaerolineaceae bacterium | reverse complement strand
GCCAGTCACCTCGATGGCGGCTTCCGGCGCGGGATCCTTGCGCAAGGCCAGGAAAGCCAGACTTACTAGTAGCACACCACCCAGGGCAAGGAGTACCGGCAGCCATTTATTTCGCCTGTGCCGTTTTTTGGAATATCGATTGGGTTTACTTTGGCTCATGGGGCATCCTCCAGTTTAAATTGAAATGTCCATATATAGGCGATGAGCGCCCAGGTTTGTTCTTTGGTGAAAATCGGACCCCAATAGGGCATGCCGGTGCCCATTCCGCCGCGCAACACCTTGCCCTGCAGGCGCGCCGGGCTGGCAGCCAGCATATGCTCTGCATCGGTGAAGTCTGTCGGCCGCGCCGTCATCTCACCGGCTTGCATCTCAGCATGCTCGCCAGTTTTGGGCTGCTTGAGATCATCGGAAAACACGCCATCGCCGGCGCCCGTCTCCCCATGGCAGGCAGCGCAGTTGTTGGTATAGAGCTGCTGGCCTGCGCTCAAATCCTGAGGGGTGGTATTGGACTGCCAGGTCAGGGCGACCAGATCCCATAAATCCTGATTCGTCAACGAGGAGAGGCTGGCTTCGTCCCGCAGCGCCTGCCATAGGTCGGCCGGGCTGTGAGACCGGTAATATTCCCGGCTCTGGTAATCAGTCGGGATTTCTGCTCCTAGCTGTGCGCCGAGAGAGGCGGAGGGTCTCCGCTCCGGAATCACATCCGCGTGATGCTCGGCATCGATGTCCAGGCCTAATGTTACGTACAGGGGTGGTTCAACAGCTTCTGCGGCGGCTTCAGGCCCAGTTACTTCGACCGTCCCGCGCATGCGCCAGTGGTTCACGCTGCACCAGCGCGTGCAGTAGAAGGTGTACTTGCCCGGCTCGTCGAAGGTGAGGGTGACCTCGGTTATCTCGCCGGGGATCACATCTACCGGCGGTTCGTCGCTTTTTCCGATGGCAAAGCTGTGCATCACATCGTCAGAGGTCAGGCGCAGGTGCAGAGGCCGGCCCACTTCGACCGTAAGGCTCTCCGGGTTCCAGCCGCCGGTTTCTGCCATGCGAGCATGAATCACGACGCCGCGCGAGCGCGCCTGCCATGCAACCATGGAGATGGTTATGGCAGCAGCTACAAAAACAAGAATGACTGACCGTGCTATCCACTCTTTACGCATGGGCTATCCAACTAGCAGCCAGAGCATGGCCAGCGAAAAAGCCAGGCAGAACGCCAGGAGGGGGAGAATCTGGCGCAAGGTCCGCCCTGTATTTGTCAAAGCCAGCCGTTGGGCAACGCTTACAGACCAGAATAAACCTACCAGCAGGAGGGCAACCTGCAAGCCAGGGCTGAAAGCGGACACGTCAGGCGACCAGGTACTATTGGCCGTGCCAAACAGGTTCCAACCCCATCCTAGCGGGTCGAAAATTACCGAAAAGACGTAATTCATCTTGGGGAAAGCGAACGAGACGGTGAAAGCAATCCAGGCGAACAGTCCCAGAGGGAGCAGAATTTGAGCTTGATTGGCAATGGCGCGCCGCAGTTGAACCTTGCCGCCAGACCATCTTTGACCCGACCAAACCGCCAGGGCAAAGGCACCCGGCAAAATCACCAGGTTGAGAACCAATAATCCAAAACCATAAAGTAGCCAGGCTGGGGAACCGATAGCGAATGCCGCCGACTTCAGGCTGCCCCACGGCCCGGTTAAGACCGCCGCAAATGCCAGCGCCGAGCCCAGCATCACCAGCGCCAGGAAGGTCTCATCCAGTCGGCTGGATTGGCGCATGCCTTTGTTGCCTGCAGCCAGATCCGTCCCGAACGGGCGCAGGTTCACGGCGATATTGTCGGATGGACAGGAGCGCAGGCACTCCATGCACAGTCCGCATTGGGCGCTGTCGCGCAGCGCCACCGGATACAGACCCCACGGGCAATTGTGGTAGCAGGTCTTCTCGCTGTGCGCGGCGCAAATGGCGGTATCGATCACGCGCACCTCCACCGGTGCAGTCTTGGCGTAGATACCGGTAAAGCCGCCGATTGGGCAGACATAACTGCAGAAAGCGCGCCGTTCGAAAACCAGACTCAAGATGATTGCCAACCCAAATAAGGCCATCAGGACCCACGCGGTGAGGCGCGCATCGGTCAGCGTGACCGCGCTGAACAGGCCGATCACCAGGAAGCCGCCGGATTGCAGCCAGGAGCCTCGCAGTCTTTTTGGCCAGCGCAGGTTTAACCCGAAGCGCCGCCGGCTTTTTTCAAGGATACCACCCTGCTGCAGCCACTCGCCAGGTAGAGGGATGGGGCACACGCTGCACCACGAGCGCCCGCCCAGGGGGATGAAGGCCAGCTTGAGGGCCGTCCACCAGGCGATCCAGACGAAGATGATGGCAAAATTGTGGCTGCCTACCCGTGAGCCGAATAACCCGGCAAAAATGGTAAAAGCAAAACCAGCCAGAGTCAGGGAGCGAATCAAGAACTGCGGCCAG
>CAZGIX010000410.1:0-2476 GCA_964525785.1 uncultured Anaerolineaceae bacterium | reverse complement strand
ACACGCTGCCCTTCATCGCCCGCTACCGCAAGGAAGCCACCGGCGGGCTGGACGACGCGCAACTGGTGCAGCTCAGCGAGCTGCTGGGCAGACTGCGTGCTCTGGATGAACGCCGGCAAACGGTGCTGGCTTCGATTGCCGAGCAAGGCAAGCTGACTCCCGAGCTGGAAGCGCAGATCCAGGTAGTCGAGACGCTGACTGCATTGGAGGACCTGTACCAACCCTACAAGCCCAAGCGGCGCACACGCGCCAGCGTGGCACGCGAGCGCGGGCTGCAGCCGCTGGCGGATTTAATCCTGGGGCAGGCGCGGCTGGATGGATCGCTGGGAGAGGTCGCCCAGGCGTACCTGTCCGATGAGGTTCTCGATGTGGAAGGTGCGTGGGCAGGGGCACGCGATATCGTCGCCGAGACGATCAGCGACCACCCCGAAGTGCGACGAGTCACGCGCGAGAAGGCCATGCAGTGGGGCGTGCTGACCTGTGAGAAGATCCAGGAAGCAGAAGATCCACGCCGGGTGTATGAGCTGTATTACGCATTCGAAGGGGGAGTCAGCCGGCTGAGGCCGCACCAGGTGCTGGCGATGGAGCGGGGTGAGGCAGAAAAAGCACTGCGATTGAAGGTCGGGGTGGCAGAGCGCGACTGGCAGGGGGCAATCACCAGCCAGTTCCCAGTCGATCCACGCTCACCGCTCAACGGTCAGCTTCAGGAAGCGGCGGCAGATGCTGCCGAGCGCCTGCTGCTGCCAGCAATCGAGCGGGATGTGCGCCGCAGCCTGAGTGAGAGCGCTGAAGCGCACGCCATCCAGATCTTTAGCGAGAACCTGCGCGCCCTGCTGCGCCAGCCGCCACTGACCGGGCAGACGGTACTGGGCATCGACCCGGGTGTGCGCACCGGGTGCAAGCTGGCAGTGGTCGACCCGACCGGCAAGCTGCTGGATACGGCTACCATCTACCCACACGAGCCGCAAAAACGCTGGGACGAGTCGAAGAAAGCCATCACGCGGCTGGTCAAGGCTCACCATATCACGCTGGCAGCCATCGGGAACGGCACCGCTTCGCGGGAGACCGAGGCCCTGATCGCCGAGGTGATCCGTGAAACCTGCGGTGAGCTGCGCTATCTGATCACGAACGAGGCAGGCGCCAGCGTGTACAGCGCCAGCGAGCTGGCGCGTCGGGAGCTGCCCGACCTGGACGTCAGCCTGCGCGGGGCGGTATCGATCGCCAGGCGGATGCAGGATCCGCTGGCAGAGCTGGTGAAGATCGACCCCAAATCTATCGGGGTGGGACTGTACCAGCACGACGTGGACCAAAAGCTGCTGGCAGATTCGCTGCGCGTCGTGGTGGAAAGCGTCGTCAACCAGGTGGGGGTAGATTTGAACACAGCTTCCCCGGCCCTGCTCACATACGTATCAGGGATCGGACCAAAGCTGGCAGAAAAGATCGTGGGCTACCGGGACGAGCATGGGAGGTTCCGCTCACGCGGCGAGCTGCAGCAGGTGCCCGGTTTGGGTCCCAAGGCATTCGAGCAGTGCGCCGGTTTCACACGCGTGAGAGAGAGCGAGAATCCATTGGACGCCAGCGCCATCCACCCCGAAAGTTACGCGGCGGCGGAAAGGCTGCTCGAACTGGCGGACCTGGACCTGCACAGCCTGCCGGGCGACCGTAAAGGGCCGTTGGACGTATTGGTGAGCGAATTTGGGCTGGAGAGCCTGGCAGACGAGATCGGTACGGGCGTCCCGACCCTGGAGGATATTCTGGAGCAGCTGGTGCGACCCGGGCGCGACCCACGCAGCGACCTGCCGGCGCCCATCCTGCGCAGCGATGTGCTCAAGATGGAGGACTTATCCGCAGGCATGCGCATGAAAGGCACCGTGCGCAACGTGGTGGATTTCGGGGCGTTCGTGGACATCGGCGTGAAGCAGGATGGCTTGCTGCATCGCAGCCAGATCCCTTACGGCACAAAGCTCCAGGTTGGAGATGTGATCAATGTGGAGATATTGAAGGTGGAGGAAGAGCGCGGCCGGATCGCCCTGGGCCTGAGCAGCGGCTAGCAAACGGCTGCGATCAATGACCGCAGCCGACGCAAGAACCTGAAGTGCAGCCGCTGCAGCCGCCAGCCGAGGCGCTGCCAGCCACCACGCGCCCGCCGCTCTGGGCGTTGAACAGCGAGATCAAGCGGGAGGTATGCTCGCCCTGGCAAGCTGTGCAAGGGATGGGGGCGTCGGCATCCTTCATCGAGCGCAGGACGTCGAAGCGGGTTTTACAATCCAGGCAAACGTACTCGTAAAGCGGCATTCCAGGTTCTCCGGAAGGTGTAGAGATATACGAGCATTTTAATCCGATTGAGGTTCTGGGTCAATGTGCTGAAAAGCATAAATATTTCGTGATTGGGGCGCGAGGTAAGTTTTCACCGCGGAGTACACAGAGATGATCACCTTTTTGAGAGTTGCCAGGTATCCTGAATGGATGTCATTCC
>CAZGIX010000409.1:0-2478 GCA_964525785.1 uncultured Anaerolineaceae bacterium | reverse complement strand
AATCTCCACCACTGATCATCCCCTTCATGATGCTATAGGTGCTCTGGATCAGATCGTCCAGGCTGCCGCCGATAGCGACAGCACCGCGATAAGCACCAGCCTCGCATTTCGGGAGCAGCTCCTGAGTATCAGGGCTGACATCCCCGGAGAACACAGCGTATTCATCCAGCTTATCTGGCGCGTAAGCTGCCATGGCTTCGGCAACACCCTGGGCGCCAGAATCTCCCACAACCAGGATAACCTTAACATCAGGATTGGCTGTAAAAATGTTCTCCGTAGCGCTCACGGCCTCCGAAATTGTAGCTTCGGGAACATCAACGAATTGCACCAGTTTGGCTTTAGGGCAGGCGTCGATGGTTTCCATGCCTTCAGAACGCTTTTTGATGTGTTCAGTGCCTTTGGTGCCGATCACAGCAACTTCAATGCTGTCATCTTCAGCATCTGGGAAGGTGGCGGTGATCCAATCGCAGGCCATATCTGCCATGGTTGTACCGATTTCGTACTGGTCGGTGTGCATAATGGCATCAAAGGGCCCCATCTCATCGACGGGTACGCCCATGACCTTGATGCCAGCGGCTTTGGCTTCCGTAATAGCGGTCGCCACACCTTCGGGCTCAAGAGCGGCCATGATGATCATGCCGTCAACGCCTTGGGAGATACAGTTCTCGATCTGGTTGAACTGGGTGGTCGCATTACCTTCGGCGCCGTAGATGAGCACTTCTACGCCATCAGCTGCGAACTTTCCCTTCACGCCTTCAGTAAGACCGGACAGGAAGGCGTTTCCAGATTCGGGGATCAAGTAGCAAACTTTCTTACCCTCAATTGAGCCGGCTGCCGGTTCTTCCACAACTGGGGGAGCCTCTGTCGCTTCAACCTGAGGCGCTTCCGTTGCGGCAGGCGTTGCTGGGGTTGGCGTACACCCTGCTATCAGCACACTCATCAGAAGCACAGCCGTAAGCAGGCTTATTATCTTGGCTTTCATGTTTCTTCCTCCTAGATAGGTTGTCTCTTAATGTGAATTGGATAGGTTCTGTATGTCATCTGTCAGAATCAAGTCGATGGACGACCTCCTTTCTTGGGCCTGAAGCCAATATTGGACGTCAGCTCTTTGCCTCAGGGGAGAGCTTAACCGCATTCGATTTTGTCCTGTGGGTAAGCGCATCCCGGATCTTTTTCCAGGCCGAAATGATTCCACCTGGCAGGAAGAGCACTACGAGAACAAATAGTACGCCAAATATGATCAGGTGATATTCTCCTACGTTCAGGACCAGAAACTCCTTCAACACCACGAAGAATACTGCTCCGATGATGGGACCTAGAACGGTGCCTGTACCGCCAATATAGACCATGGTCAACATGTCCAGGCTCCACATGGGGGTAAACGGGAATTGGAAATAGTAGCTGACGTGATAGTATGCAAACGCCCCACCCGCCAGGCCGGTTAAGAAAGCACTGATTACCAGGGCGAGGAGTTTATGCCTCAACGCGCTGATCCCCAGTGACTCCGCGGCATCTTCTTCTTCACGCACAGCCATCATGCCGAGACCCAGCCTGGAATTAACCAGCAGGTAAGCGACTCCGACAACAATGACCGCCAAACCCAAGAAGAGGTAATAGCGGGGCGTAAGTTGATATGCGACGAGCTCTTCAACCGGTAGAGCAGCGATCGTAGGAAATACATTACCAACTGTAACATTGAGAATCTGCGCAAGAGCCAGGGTTCCAATCGCAAAGTACACACCTTTAAGCCTGAAAGAAGGAAACCCAATCAGCAAAGCAAAGACCACTGCCAGGAGACCTCCTGCTAAAATGCTTGGATAGATGGGGAAGCCCCTGATCCAGAGCAGGCGAGCTGCAAGGGCACCCAGCCCAAAAAAGGCAGCATGACCGAGACTGGTCTGCCCGGTGAAGCCTCCCAAGATATTCCAGGCCGAAGCCAGTGAAATGTACAGGAAGACCAAACACAGGAGATTGATGATGCTGTCTTTTTCAACCACCTGAGGGACACAGGCAAGTATGATGATGAGCAGGATGATGGAGATGATGCGTAGATTTCTCATGGTCACCTCTCTTTTGCCCCAAACAATCCCTGTGGTTTAAAGATCAGAATCAGCAGGAAGAGTACGAGGCCAACCACCTGCCGGTAATTACCAGGGATGAAAAAGGCAGCGGTCGATTCAGTCGCCCCCAGGAGGATGCCTCCGACAAAGGTTCCCATGAAATTTCCTGCGCCACCCAGGACCATTACGATGAGTGACTTGAGGGTCCAGTGCATTCCCATGGCCGGTTCAACGGAAAAGCTCACAAGTACCAGTGCTCCAGCTACGCCGGCCAGCGCAGTTCCTATCAAGAAGGAAAGCAGGTAGACCTTGTGCACGTCAATTCCCACCAAGGAAGCTGCTTCCCAATCCTCTACCGTGGCGCGGATGGCTTTCCCCGTATAGGTCCTGCGCAGGAATTGCTGCAGGGCAAACAGGC
>CAZGIX010000408.1:0-2487 GCA_964525785.1 uncultured Anaerolineaceae bacterium | reverse complement strand
GGAAAAGTAACCATGAACGGGGTTCCGATTGCGGGGATACCTCTGGACCTGCGCTTCTATAACGGCTCAAGCTACTCCACCTATGCCTCAACGACAACGGACGCTGATGGAAACTATCTTTTCAGCCAAGTGCCTGCCCTCCAGCCTGGTCAGAATTATTACGTGCGCTACCGGAACGATGCAGATATTGATACCCGGTTGGCTTACTGGCATACCGCGGACAATGTAACCTACAACGCCACTTCCCTGGATTTGTTCGCTACCTTCGATATAGCCGACATCGTCTTATCCACCCCGGAGCCGGAGGCAAGCGTGGATCTGCCGGTTACTTTCACCTGGATACCCCGCCCGGCGTCGCCGACGGACAGCTATGAGTTCGACCTGTTTGATCCAGCGAATGAGGACACCTATTTCTACACCGACCCGCCTCTGGGTTACGTGAGCAGCTACACGCTTCAAGGGCTGCCGGGCGGCTTCGAGGAGGGAGAGGAATATGGATGGGCAGTCGCAGTACTCAGCCCTGAAGGAGGATTTGGCGCATCGTACTATTACCATCCCGTCACTTTCAAAAAATAGATGCGCTTTATGGTTTTTGATGGTCAGATGAACGCAGGCCAAAGTAAAGAAAAATGTACAGGCTGAGAAGCCGGCGTTCGATTGGGTCGTCTGGATAGTATCGGGAGGTTGCCCATGGATAAGCACCGCTCTCTGCTGTGGAGATACGTCCGAGTACTGCTGATCCTTTCCGGTGGATTGATCGTTGTCCTCCTCCTTCTGTCCTCCCCGCTGGGACCCCAGAGTCTGGCATCTCAGCCGTATCCGGCGAATGATTACGAGGTTGCCCGGCAGCGCATCCAGGCACTGTTGGTTGAAGAGGGCGCGGATTACAACCCCGTGTGCCGGTTGAAATTTATGGATCACGGCATGAAAACCGAGCGGGTGATCGTTTTCCTGCATGGCTACACTAACTGCCCTGAGCAGTTCCGCCAGCTTGGAGAGATGTTCTTCGAGCAGGGATATAACGTTTTGATCGCGCCCCAGCCTTACATGGGGCTGGCAGACCGTGTGAACAGCCAACACGAACACCTGACTGCTGAAGATCTGGCAGCCTACACAGATGCAGTGATCGACATCGCTCAGGGGCTGGGGGAGCACGTCAGCCTGGCAGGTTTATCCGGCGGAGGGGTAATGACAGCCTGGGCCGCCCAGGAACGCACTGACCTGGACCTGGCAGTGGTCATTGCCCCGAGTTTCGGCTACACCTTTCTCCCTGGCCCACTGACTGTCCCGGCTTCGAACCTGCTCCGCCTGCTGCCGAACATTTACCAATGGTGGGACCCGATCAAAAAACTGGAAATCACCCCAGATTACGGCTACCCGCGCTTCTCAACCCGGGCGCTGGCGGAGATCCTGCGTATGGCCACTGTGGTGCGGGCAAAGGCCTGCCAGGAGCCGCCTGCTGCTGGATCGATCCTGGTCATTACCAACGATGGAGACATCGCAGTGGTCAATGCACTCACCGATAAGGTGGTCGAATGCTGGAAGCAGCTGGGTGATCAGCCTGTGAGCGCCTACCAGTTTGAGGCCAGCTTAAAGCTGGAGCACGACCTCATCGATCCAACCCAACCCTACCAGCGCATCGATATTGTTTACCCGCGGCTGGTGGAAATGATTACCAATACCCATTAATCAACCAGCCGCCGCAGCGGATTACAGATTGGAGAGACTGGAGGTGATGACTTGCCCGGCAAATCGTTTAGCGCAAAAGTAAATCAATCCATCTCCCTGTCTGGCACTCAGTGGAGAGGAATAAAGAACACCGTTTCCGTGAAGGAGGAAGCATGAACGAGCTCCAGAAATCCAGGCTGGTCTGGCCAGCCCTGGCAATCCTTTGTATCCTGGCGATCCTTTTAGCCAGCAACGGCGCGGCGTTGGCGGCACCACCCGGCAATGACGATCGCGCCGCTCCAACCACCATCCTGGGGCTGCCTTTCTCGGACTATATCGACACGGGCGAGGCGACTGTGGCTGGCGACGACCCCTGGCCCAACTGCAACTACTACGGCGTCCGGGAGGCCACCGTATGGTACCAGTTCACCCCCGAGACAGATATGCAGGTGACCGCTTCTACCGCGGGGAGCCAGTACACCACCAACCTGGCTGTCTACACCAGCGACACGATGAGCGAAACTGCCTGCACACTCGACAACAATCCGATCAGCTTCCAGGCTGAAGCGGGGCAGTCCTATTTCATCATGATCGCCGCAGTCGATGATGGGCCGTATCCGTCTCCGGGCGGTTACGGCGGCGATTTGAGCTTCACCCTGGATATGCCCGGGCCTCCGCAGGCGTATTTCAACTATTCGAGCGAGCCATGGTATGGATTGTACGCATACTACTTCTCCAACCAGTCCTATGACCCGGCAGGGACCGGCATGACGGCCTACTGGGATTTTGGCGATGGAGCCACCAGTACAGACTGGAGCC
>CAZGIX010000407.1:0-2494 GCA_964525785.1 uncultured Anaerolineaceae bacterium | reverse complement strand
AGGAGGCCTGGGTGGGGAAGCCCTCGGCGTTGAGCGCCTGGATAAAGCGCTCGGTTGGCACGCCGGCAAAGGCACTTTTGTCGTAGTGAAAGATGTATGCATAATGCCCGTTGACCGTGGCGCGAGGGTCGTGGCGCTGCGGGGTGATACCCTCGATCTTGGCCAGCTCTGTGTCCAGGTAAGCGGCGTTGCGGCTGCGAGTTCTCGTCTGATCCGGCAGGCGGCGAAGCTGCTGGCTGAGCACCGCTCCCTGCCACTCGCTCAAGCGGTAGTTGGAGCCGTAGATGAAGTGCGAGTAGAACCATTCTCCAGGCATGCGCCCGCAGTCGTGCACCGAGCGCGCCAAGCGCTCCAACTCCGGGCTGTTGGTGACGATCATGCCGCCCTCGCCCGCGGTCATCAGCTTAGACGCCTGGAAGCTGAACGTACCGATATCGCCGATGGCGCCAATCTTGCGCCCGCGCCACTCCGAGCCGTGGGCGTGCGAGCTGTCTTCCAATAGGTAGACCCCGTAGTTGCGCGCGATCTCGGTCAACCGATCCAGGTCTGCCGGATGACCGCCCATATGCACAGCAATGATTACCTTGGTGGCGGGCGTGATGGCGGCCTCCACCTGCTCTGGGTCGATGCAGTACGTGTCGGGGGTGACATCCACGAAGACCGGCAGGGCGCCGGTGAACAGCACCGCACTGGCAGTAGCCACGAAGGTGAAATCGGGGACGATAACTTCGTCGCCTGGGCCGATGCCCAACGCTGCAAGGGCGACCTCCAGGGCAGCGGTGCCGTTAGTCACGGCGATGCCGAAGAGCGCCTGGTGGTAGGCGGCGAACTCCTGCTCAAACTGCAGCGTGTGCGTGCCCGGGGTGCGCCACCACACCCGGCTTTCCAGCACCTGCATCAATGCCTGGCGCTCGCTCTCGTCGTAGATCGGCCAGGGTGCAAAAGGCGTTTTCTTGACCGGCTCGCCGCCCTGGCAAGCTAATTTCTGCATAGGACTCTCCTTCTCATTATCGATAGATTATGGCATCCGACCAGACGCTGGAATATGCCTGCGGGTAAGGGCCTACGATATACCTTTGACGGTGACGAAATCGGTGGTGGTGTCCAGGACGAGCATGATGGCTCCCAGCACGGCGGCGCGGGAACCCAGGCTGGACGGCACCAGGTTGGGACGGGCAGGAACGACGCCTTCCAGCCGGGATAAGATGGGGTCGATGAGCATATCCGCCGAGCGGGAGACCCCTCCCCCCAGCACGATGACCTGCGGGTCCAGCACGGCGCTGATCACCGCTACGGCGAAGGCCAGGTAGTCCACTGTTTCGGCGACGACCTGCAACGCCCAGGACTCGCCGAGCCGGGCGGCTTTGAAGACGTCTTCAGCGGAAAAGCCTTGCTCCGGCACAAGCCGGTTGTGCTGATGGAGCACCTGGCGGGCGCGGTGCTCCACCCCGCTGCCCGATGCGATGCTCTCCAGCGCCCCAAAGCCCTCATAGCGCCGTCCCAGGTAGGAGACATCCGGCGGCAGGTAGCCCACCTCGCCGGCAGATTGATTGAAGCCGCGGTAGATTTTCCGGTCGATGATGATGCCGGCCCCGATGCCAGTGCCCACTGCGATGCAAACTGCGCTGGAAGCACCCCGCGCCGCCCCAAAACCGTACTCCCCCAGGGCTGCCAGGTTGACGTCATTTTCTACCACCACCGGCAGGGCGAAGCGCTCAGCCAGGATATCCCTGAGCGGCAGATTGCGCCAGCCCAGGCTGGGCGCCCAGGTGACCACGCCCTCCTCGTACAGGGTGACGCCCGGGGTGCCCACGCCGATGCCGCGGATCTGCTGCCGCGGCGGGCGCGGACGGTGGAGCAGGTCGGAGATCAGGACGCATACCTGCTCCAGCGCCTGCTCACGGTCGTTGCTCTCCCAGGGACGGTAGATCTCGCATTGGATACTGCCGCCCAGGTTGGCGATCGTGCCGAACATCTTACTGCCGCCCAGGTCCAATCCCAGTACAGCGTAGCCCTCGGCGTTGAACTCCAGCAGGCTGCCGGGTCGCCCGCCAGTAGACTCGGAATCACCCGACCAACGCACCAGGTCCTCGTCGTGGAGCATATCCACGACGCGCATCACGGTGGGCATGCTCATGTTCAGCTGGCGAGAGATCTCGGAGCGGGAAATAGGGCTGCGTTCCCGGACTAAATCCAGGACAGCCGAGCGGTTCAAACGGCGGATCAGCCTGGCGGTCGCGCTGCGTTGGATCATACCTTGCCTCTGCGGGTGGAGGTGCGGGACCATAGAACGCCGTAGACTTACTTTCTAACTGAAAGAAACTAATTAAGATTATAGACAAGAAAAGGAAAAAGTCAAGAAAGGACTTGTAAAAAACCAGCCAACCGCCGGGGGATTTGTACACGGACAAGCACGGAGATCACGGATAGAGATCCGGTATCAACAGAAACATCCGTGTCCTATTATCAGGCACAGAGAGTGCTGTACACGGAT
>CAZGIX010000406.1:0-2526 GCA_964525785.1 uncultured Anaerolineaceae bacterium | reverse complement strand
CGAACAACGCTTTAGCCCGCTCGATATCACCCAGATGCAGGCAGGCATGTCCCAGGTTGTGCAAGGCGGAGGCCAGGTCTCCCACCGAGTTGATCTTCCGCAGCAGGGATATGCTCTCCTCATAAGCAGTTTGCGCCTGCTGGTAATTCCGCTCGCACCGGGCCAGATCACCGGCGTAGTTGAGCGCCATCGCCATCCGGTACGGATCCCCCGCCTCCCGCAGCAGTGGGAGCGCTTCGTCCAGCATGGCACGCGCCTGCTCATAGTTACCGATGGACATGGCAGCAAAGCTGGTTAGACTCAGCGCCATGCCTAACCTATATACGTCCACTCCCTCGCGAAGCAGTTGAATCTCCCGCATAGCAAGTGTGATTGCGGTGAGATAGTCACCCGCTTTTCGGGCAGCGTAACCCTGCGCCCCCAGGGCGAAGGCAAGCGCCTGCTTGCCTGCCTCGCCCGCTGCCTCGCCTAAAAGGACAGCCTCTTCTGTATACCTTATCTGGTCATCCACCTGGCCCCTTAATCCGGCCAATAAGGACCCGTAGGATAAGGCGTTCGCCCGCACGACGGGAGAAATTTCGTCGTTCGCCCCGGCGAACAACTGCCTGCACCAGCTCAGCCCCTCTTCTAAATAATCCTGAATACGCCAGAATTGATACAGGCTGGTCGTGATGCGCAAACCGGCACTCACTCGACTGCTATCCAGGCGCCCGCCCTCGACCGCCCAGGACAGGGCGGCACGGATATTATCATATTCACTATCCATCCAGTTCAGCCACAGCCGCTGGTACTCCCCCCTGAGCTTGGTATCGGTCTCCTCGGACAACTTGAGGAAGCACTGCAGATGCCGGTCACGTATTACGGACCATTCACCCGAATCGATCAACTTCTCTTGAGCATACTGCCGGATCGTCGCCAGCAAAGAATAGCGTGCTTCATCGCGCAGAAGTGTCTGGGCCACCACCAGCGATCTGTTCACCAGCGACGACAGCAACCCAAGTATCTGTTCACGCTCAAGCCCGTCTCCGGCACATACGTCTTCTGCGGTTGCGAGAGAACAACCCCCGGCAAAGACCGACAGCCGTCCAAGCATGACCCGCTCTGGGGGAGAGAGCAAATCGTAGCTCCAGTCAATGGCAACGCGCAGGGTACGATGTCGCGGATCCAGCTCGCTGCGCTGTCTTGAAATCAGCAAGGCGAAGCGGTCATCGAGACGCCTCAGGATTTCCTGGAGTGATAATACGTGGGTGTGTGCACTGGCTAATTCCAGCGCCAGAGGCAAACCATCGAGCTGCCGGCAAATTTTGACGATCGTTGAAGCGTTTGCAGTCGATATGGTAAAGGGTGGTAATAAAGCGCGTGTCCGCTGGACGAACAGGCGCACGGCGTCATACTGCAGTAAATCCCGCGGGTCGCCTGCAACCCCTGCCCCAGGCGGAGGTAAGCTGAGTCCGGGGACAGGATAAATCATTTCGCCTACGATAGCTAGCGGTTCGCGGCTGGTCACGAGAATACGCAGTGCAGCGGCCTGCGATAGAATCTGGCCCACCAATTGGGCGCAGTCAGCGATCAGGTGCTCGCAGTTGTCCAATATCAAAAGGATCTCTTTCGATTGCAAATGATCCAGCAAAGACGCAAGCGCAGATTGCTCTGGTCTGTGAGGGATATCGAGGATTTTCATTAAGAGCAGCGGCACAAACGATGGGTCGCGGAGTGGGGCAAGTTCAGCCAACCATACGCCATCCGGGAAGCTCTCGCTGATGGTGTTTGCAATCCGAATCGCAAGCCGTGTCTTGCCACATCCCCCCGCGCCCGTGAGGGTGACGAGACGATATGTAGAGAGCAATCGTTCTACTTCTGCCAGTTCTCGCTCGCGCCCAATAAAATTGGTCAACTGTACCGGTAAATTTGTAGTAGCCATTTCGATATGCTCAGGCCATCATTTATCTTTCTGTCTACTCAATTCGAGATATATTCTAAACGAATTCCCATCAATCAGGCCTGTAATCTCTGGGTTATTGACCTTGCTCATAATTCGAGTGGCTTCATCTAAATGGATATCTAAAGATATTAGGTTAAGGAACAGGGAGTGGTTTCCCCTGAACAAAGGAGAGATGCATTATATGATAGCGGTTGGAGACACAAAAGAACATCTGTGACATAGAGGAAGATACAGGACAAATGAACACCGGTGTCGAAATCGTGCTGCAGATGTCCCACAATACCTTGACGAGAGCAGAGGAGTATGCACCTTAAAAGTGAGATCGCCCAGCGCGAACTGAGCGATCTCGGTCGCAGATCCCTTGCACTTTGACAGTCGTACCACCAAAACGATTAAGTCCGGCAGTAAGTGCAGCTTATGCTGCCTTGGGGGATCTTATAACCTGTGGAGAGGGTGGGTCCCCTCCCCGCAGTCGGGAAACCTTTACTAGCCCTCTTCCACATGGAGAGGGCTTTTGTTAATGATTCTGCCTTTAGACTCTTAGAACATTAACATCGACAAACTAATGTCGTTCATACAGGCTG
>CAZGIX010000405.1:0-2527 GCA_964525785.1 uncultured Anaerolineaceae bacterium | reverse complement strand
CCTGTTCATGTTGTGTAGTTCTTACTTCTTTATAATCTGTCATTTTGTCCTCTTTTCGTAATCTCGTCCGGCCTGCTGCTGGGCATAACCATACTTCTCCTGGAGCAAGCCGATTAATTGATCGATCTGCATCTTATTAGGTAAGCTGCCCCAGTTTACGCCGGCGCTCAGGACAGCGTAGTGCGCCGGATTTTCAAGCTGCTTCTCCTCCTATCCAACCATTAAGGGCTGGATGAGACGTTGATGTGATCAAGAAGAAGACATAATTCATTCTATTACCAAAGGCTCAAAGACACATCCACTTGCCGGGGGAACTTTGACTACGCCAGTTGGGGGAGAATCAGCACGGCTTGCCAGGAGAGGGTGGGTTCCCTACCCCCGGTGAGTATAATAAAAAAGCCTGTATCCGTCCTTCATGTGGACGAGTACAGGCTTTTTGTTGGAGATCTTGGTGATATGGAGCAGCAACCCTGATGCTAAGACACACCTGCAGGCATGCGAGCTCCCCTAAAAGAGTACATTTAACCTGCGGCTAAGTATGCGAGCGCCGAGGGGGTACGGCATCCGACAATGGCTGGAGCTTCGTGGATCAGCGCGTCGTTCTCAAGAGCCTCGACCATGAACAGGGCGTAGTCCACTCGGCGCGTGATGTTGCTGGCGAGAATGGGATCGCCAACGTGGCGACTCCACACCGGTAGGCCCTGGCTCTCGCCCTCCTCAAGGTCACTGCCCCGCACAACCGTCCATCGCGTGTCGCTGGCAAACACCCGCCGGCATGCTTCCACCTGGTCGTCAATATCCGCGAAGGGAACAATCCGCGTGAGCCAACGAACGATCTTCTCCTCTCTTTTTAAAGATGGCGGGTACACATCCTTGCCATCAAGCGTGATATGCCAGCCGCAAGAAAAGATCAGGCGCGCCCCTGGTTGTGCGTAATCGAGAACCGCCCTGGCTGTTCCCGACGAGTAGTGACCGGACCCCCACGGGACCAGCACCGTAAGCACCCCGTCGCACCCTGCGACCGCTTGCTTGATCACCGCCCGGTCATTCGTCGCCCCAGGCACGATGGTGATGCGTCCTTTGAACGCCTCGAGCTTGCTCACGCTGCGCTCCCGGCAGACTCCCACCACCTCATAGCCCCGATCCAGAGCGTGCTGTACCATATAAGTACCGAGCTTTCCAGATGCCCCAATAATGCAGATTTTCATCTTTTTCTCCTTTCTTGATTTGACGAACTCATCCGGTTTTTACGCTGTCTTGCCCGGATTGCTGCGCAGCATGGCGATCCCCAGCCAAATGAACCACACAATCTGACCCAGCGCAAAAATGTAAATAAACAGCTCGGCGAGCGCCGGGACAATCGAGATGATGCCCGCTACACCGACTAATATGCCAAGGTAGTTCAGTACCCTGGAAAACTCTCCTCTCCGCAAAGCTGCCCAACTTAACAGTAAGATCCATATTCCGCCTAAAGCTTCATTACTGCCGGCTAATCCTCCCAACACAGAGTCAATCGTCAGCCAGACCGTCCCAGCTTGAGCCGGGTCTTTACCATAGAGATCGACGACAGTTTGCATGCCGGCGTTGTGGATCATGCCGCTAACAATGATCACGCAGCCCCAGAATATCCCAAAGATGGTCGCTGTCTGCACGATTGCTGGTGAGCCGGCCTTCATCCGCTCGTAGAGCGCCAGCGCCAGGACGACCATAAAGATGCCCCATACCACATAGACAATTAGGTGCAGTATATTCAGGAAGGCCAAGTTGTCCGCCATTAAAGCCACCTTCTGGACAGGGTCAGCAACACCAGAAACGTCCACTACGGCGAGAAAACCAATCATACCCACCAGGTATGCTGCTGCCAGGTACAGCGCGGCGAAACCGCCGAATTTCTGCAAGGTTTTCATGTATATCTCCTTTTTTGAAATAATGCGAATAACTTGCTTTGAATGAGATAGGACTTACTCAGTTGGTGGAGGGTTGGGGGTGTTCGGGCGGGTTCAGCCCGCCCGAACACCCCCAATTTTCCCTCGATGTGCGTAACTTCTATGAGACTGCTTTTTGAGGGTCAAAATAGGCTGGGAATTTACGTTTTGCGAACCTCCTCGGCATCTACCTCAACGGAATTTACTGAGACCAATGGCAGGCCCAGATCACGCACTTTTTTGAGCAAGCCATGCAGGGCGGCCTGATCAGCCACGGGGCCGCTCAGGAGCGTGTCGCCGTCCTCTTCCAGCGTGATGGTCAGGCACTCAAACCATTCGGCCCAGCGGGCCTCAAGGTGACCCTTGAGGCGGATTTCGTAGCACTGATGCTGGCTATGTTTTTCGTCGAATGTTTGTTTATTCCTCATCATGCGCCTCGCTTTTTTCCTTTCGTTGTTTATCTGCCCAAAGGATACCGCCCGATGTGGTGAGCCGTCATCACCACATGATGTGATTGATGTGGTGATTACTGGCAAAAAGGGTGCACTTAAATCTCGACTTTTGCAGCTTAAAAATTGAATAGCCAAACAATCGCAGAAGGT
>CAZGIX010000404.1:0-2536 GCA_964525785.1 uncultured Anaerolineaceae bacterium | reverse complement strand
GAGCTTATGTGCACGTCGTGGGACCCAAGGGTGAAGTCACCGTCCGCATCGTCGATCTGTGCCCCGAATGCCAGGCCGGCCACCTGGACCTGAGCCGAGAGGCTTTCGCCCTGATCGCCGATCTGCCGCTGGGGCAGGTGAACATTACCTGGCAGGTGGTCAGCCCTGACCTGCCCGGACCGATCACCTATCACTTCAAAGATGGCAGCAACCAATGGTGGACGGCGGTGCAAGTTCGTAACCACCGCAACCCGATCGCAAAATTCGAATATCTCGACCCTGGTGGCCAGTGGGTCGCTGTGCCGCGCACCGCGTACAATTATTTTGTGCAGGCCAACCCCGGCATGGGGCCAGGCCCTTACGCGTTCCGCGTCACCGATAGCCATGGCAACGTGCTCACTGACAGCGGCATCCCGCATATCGAAAACGGCACGATCAATGGGATAGCCCAGTTTCCACCGGAGCCTTAGAGAGCCACACCCCCAGGAGGTTTGCCATGAGATTCCACCTGACCTTGACCTTGATTTCCGTGCTGGTGTTGGCGCTCGGGACCGTTGGGGCAGCAGCCCGCCCCGAGGAGTTACCCGCTGCCCCAATTGTGCCTACTTTTGAAACCGGAAAGCAGCCAGCGCTCGAGATCCACGTCGCTGTGGGTGGCCACGATGACACCGGCGATGGCAGCGCTGCCAATCCCTACGCCAGCATTGAGCGCGCTGCCCAGGATGCCGCCCCCGGGGCGGCGATCCGCCTGCATGCCGGGACATACGCCGGAGGGACATATCTCCAAGACCTGGCCGGTACGGAGGCTGCGCCGATCTGGATCGGCGGCGCGCCGGGCGAAACCCGGCCGGTGATCGAAGGCGGCGGCGAGGGCATTCACCTGGTGCGCGTGCACTACGTCATTGTCCATGACGTGGAAGTGCGCAACACCGCGTACAACGGTATCAACACCGACGATGGTGGGGATTATGCCAACGCTGACGCCACCCGGCATGTCCTCTTTCGCCATCTGAGCATTCACCACATTGGCGGCGATGGCAACCAAGACTGCCTGAAGCTCTCCGGGGTAAACGATTACTTTGTGCTGAACAGCGAGTTCGCCTTCTGCGGCGGAGGTGGATCGGGCAGTGGCATCGATCACGTGGGCTGCCACCACGGGCTGATCGTGGGCAATTTCTTCCACGACCTATCTGCCAACGCGGTGCAAAACAAGGGCGGCAGCCAGGACATCGAAATCCGCGCCAACCGCATGCTCAATGCCGGCTACCGGGCGGTCAACATTGGCGGCAGCACCGGCTACGAGTATTTTCGCCCGCCGCTGTCCACCAGCCAGCCGAACTTCGAGGCGCGCGACATCCGCGTGATTGCTAACGTGATCGAAGGCGGTGAGACGCCGTTTGTCTTCGTCGGCGCAGTGGACAGCCTGGCAGCCAATAACACGGTCATCGACCCTGAAAATTGGCTGCTGCGCATCCTGCGAGAGACAGTCAGTGACGGAACCTATGAGTTCCTGCCCAGCGGGAACAACACCCTGGTCAACAACCTGTTCTATTTCGACCGCGGGGATCTTTCGACTTATGTCAACATTGGCCCCAACACCGCCCCCGAAACGTTCACCTTCTCGAACAACCTGTGGTATGCCCACGACGATCCGGCGCAATCTCAGCCCACCCTGCCCGTAACCGAGACGGGCGGCGTGGTGGGGCAAGACCCGTTGCTCCAGGATCCGGCTGGCGGGGATCATCACCTGCAAGGCGGTAGCCCGGCTATTGGCCAGGGGGCGGCGGTGGCTGGCGTGGTCGATGATTACGACGGCCTTGCCTACAACGTCCCGCCCAGCATCGGCGCCTTCGAGGGCAACTCGCCGGTCTTTTCGCACTACCTGTATCTGCCGCTGGCGGTAAAGTGATGATACCCATGAACGCAAATACCCGGTTTATGCACATTCTTCTCTCCCTGGCGCTGATCCTGCTGACAGCTCCCAGCGCACCCGTGCAAGCGATCAGTAACCCGACTTTAGCTCAAGCCGGTAGCACCTGCCCCCCTTTGCCGCCTCCCCGAGGGAGTGTGGTCCATGTCTCCACTGTCGCCAGGCTGGAGAGCGCGGTCAACAACGCCTACCCGGGCGACACCATCCTGCTGGCAGACGGGTATTACAACCTGGATGGCGTGTACCTGCTTTTCGACACGCCGGGCGTCACGCTGCGCTCTGCCAGCGGGAACCGCCAGGCAGTGGTGCTGGATGGAAATTACCTCACCACCGAGATTGTTCAAATCGTAGCTTCCGATGTGACCATTGCCGACCTGACACTGCAGGAGGCCTACGACCACCCCATCCACGTGATGAGCACAGAGACCAGCCACACGCTGAACACGCTGATCTACAATGTGCACATCATTGACCCGGGCCAGCAGGCGATCAAGATCAACCCTGTTCCCGGCGGGTTTTATACCGACGACGGGGTGATTGCTTGTTCACATATTGAGCTGACTGGCGCCGGGAGAGCGCACATTCGCGACAATTGCTATACCGGCG
>CAZGIX010000403.1:0-2553 GCA_964525785.1 uncultured Anaerolineaceae bacterium | reverse complement strand
CTACGCCTGGCTTGACCGCTCTCGACTCTCGATTTTCGATTCTCCCTTCCCCCCATCTGTGTCATCCGTATAATCCGTGTCCCACCTTCCTAATTCCTAATTTGCAATTCCTGACCTACAACCTCAGCCGCTCACTGTTGTGTGAGATGGTACGGGATCAGCAGAACGAACCCCAGGGCGATGATCACTTCCCCCACCATCACGCCGATCGCCTGCCAGGGTCCAAAATACGGGATGTTGGGCAGCGGCTGGTTGCCGATGCCGAAGATATCAGCCATCCCGGAAGCCACCGCCACCACATAGCCGGTCGCCACCATGCGCAGCCCGATATCGGCTGCGATGCTCTTCTCCTGCCCATTCCATAAAGCGTTCAGGCCAGTGTAGCCGCCCAGGCACATGAATGCCAGCCCCACCAGGAAGGTGGCGATCTGCACAAAACCCGTTACCGGGCTGCGGTCAAGGCCGAAGAATCCCGGGTCCACCCCCAGCAGAAAGATCAAGAAGCCCAGGATGGTCAGCACCAGGCCGAATCGGATGCGCGCCCGCCCGTTGCTGCTGCGGATCGGGCGGGTCTTCTGGCTGTCCTCAGAAGGGACATTGGCAGGCGGTGCAGCGGTTTCGTTCACAGCGCCTCCGGCAGGGCAGAGCGCAGCAGCTCCAGCCAGTTTCCGCCCAGGATGGCGGCAATATCGGCCCCGGCATAGCCCCTCTCACCCAGCAGCGGGACCAGCTTACCCAGGTCGGCGATGGTGTCGATCTCGGGCGGCACGGACTGCAACCCAAAGCCGCCATCGAAATCACTGCCCAGCCCGGCATGCTGGGCGTCTCCCGCCATCTGGCAGACATGGTCGATGTGGTCTGCAAGGCGGCTGAGCGGGGCCAGCTCGCGGCGCTGGCCGCGCTGCCAGCCTGCGTACAGGAATGAGTTGAACGGCACCAGACCCAGCACGGCCTCACGCTCCAGCAAGCCCTGGATGGCGCGGTCGCTCAGGTGCCGGTTGCTGTCAGGATCGTCCAGCAGAGAGCCGCAGTTGGCATGCGTGCAGACAATGCGCCCCGGGTAAAAGTCCAGCGCCTGCAGCAAGGCTTGCTCGTCCATATGGGAGACGTCCAGGATAAAGCCCAAGGCAGACATCGCCTCCAGCAGGGCATAGCCCTCTTTGGTCAGCGGGCCGGGCTCGCGCGTACCGCCGCAGAAGCGCGTGCCTGCCCAGGCGGGTCCGATGGCGCGCAGGCCAAGCTGCCACCACTCTTCCAGCTCGGATGGATCGCGCACTGCCTCGGCGCCCTCCATGAGCATCACCAGCCCCACCGGGTGTCCCGGGTTGGTAAACATCTCCATCTCAGGCTCTTGCCCATCGTCGCCGGATGGAGCACCGCCGGGGAGATCCAGCTCCCGTTGCTCCCAGTGCGCCAGCAGGTCTTCCAGGTCGGTCCGGTTCCCGATCAGGCGAAATTTATCGGGGTGCTCGTCCGCCAGGCGCAGGTAGATATCCGCCTGGGCGCGGTAGAAAGCCTGCGCCTGGTTGGCGTCCTGGTAATAGACCGTCTCCCAGCCCTTGCGGCGGTGAGCAGGCGTCACAAACAGGGTCGAAAAGACCAGTGCCACCCGGCCGCGCTGGTAATCGGGCCAGCCCAATAACGTGTCGCCGTTGCGCAGCGGCGCCTCGCCGCCGTACTCTCGCAGGCGCGTCTCAGCCGCTGCCAGGGTGTAATCTCGCCCAAAGGTCAAGATATTCCAGGCCAGGTCTTCGTGTGCGTCAATGATCACCATAGAATAAAGCGATCCTAGTCCACAAATCTCCGCCAATCACCGCTAATTTTTCCTGTATCCTACTTTCGGTCATTGGCGCAGATTAGCGGACTCATTCAGCCGGGCCGCGATCTGGCGGTCGATCTTGCCCATCGGGAACTGATCCAGCTCCACCGCCGGCACCCAGCGCAGGTCGTGAGCCTGGAGCGGCTGCGGCTCGCCGCCATCCCGCAAGGAGCAGGCGAAGGCGTGCAGGGTGACGCGGAAGTGGGTATAGGCATGCCGGTACACGCCCAGCGAGCCACCCACCTCAATCTGCACGCCCAGCTCTTCATCGATCTCGCGCTGCAAGCAAGATGCCAGGTCCTCGCCGGGCAGCAGCTTGCCGCCGGGGAATTCCCACAGCCCGCCCAGCAAGCCGTCCAGTGGGCGCTGGGCAAGCAGCACCAGCCCATTCCGGCGGATAACGGCTGCAGTGACGGTGTAGTGCGGCGTCTCGGGACGAGCCGGCAGCACCGGGCGCTGCTCCTGGTTCCCCAGGGCATATGCCCGGCAGATGTCACCCAGCGGGCAGCCTGGGCATTCCGGAGCGCGCGGGGTGCAGATCGTGGCGCCCAGGTCCATCAGAGCCTGGTTGTAATCACCGGCTCGACCCGCCGGCAGGTTTTCAGCAGCTAGCTGCCACAGGCGGCGCTCGCCTTCCGGCGAGCGAGCAGGCAGGTCCATATCGAAGACCCGCGCCAGCACGCGGCGAATATTGCCATCCATCGTTGGCTCATCCCGGCCGAAGGCGATCGAAG
>CAZGIX010000402.1:0-2566 GCA_964525785.1 uncultured Anaerolineaceae bacterium | reverse complement strand
GAAACTCCTATCCTACCCGAGGCTCTCCTTTTCTGACAACCTTTGCGTGCACACGATTATCTGTCTGAATGGAAACGCCGGCCTCGTTGACGACGAAGCCGGCGGAAATATCGCCTTCAGTCGAAACGGCAGGTCTGACGCGCAGGTCGCCCACCTGCTCGGATGAGCGCAGGCGTGGGATCAATCACCCAGCGTGGCTACCATGATCGCCTTGATGGTATGCATACGGTTTTCCGCCTGGTCGAAGACAATCGAACGCCCGGACTCGAACACTGCGTCTGTCACTTCCAATCCATCCAGACCGGTCTTCTGGTAGATATCCTCACCGATCTTGGTATCGCGGTTATGAAAGGACGGCAAACAGTGCATGAACTTGACCTGAGGATTGCCGGTCAGCTCGATCATGCGCTCATTGACCTGGTAGGATTTGAGCAGCTTGACGCGCTCATCCCATACTTCTTTTGGCTCTCCCATCGACACCCAAACATCCGTATGCAGGTAGTCAACACCCCGGACCGCCTCTTCCACATCCTCTGTCAGAGAGAAGCGGGCACCTGAACCGCCAGCCAGCTTGCGAGCTTCTTCAACCAGTTTCGGATCTGGCCACAATGACTTCGGTGCGCAGATACGCACATCCGTGCCCAGCAGACAGCCGGTGATCATCAAAGAGTTGCCCATGTTGTAGCGTGCATCGCCGGTATAGCAGTAAGAAATATCCTCCAGGCGTTTGGGAGAATGCTCCTGCATGGTCAGGAAATCTGCCAGGATTTGCGTGGGGTGAAATTCATTGGTCAAACCATTCCAGACCGGAACACCCGCATAACGCCCCAGAATTTCGACCGTCTCCTGGGCGTAGCCGCGGTATTCGATTCCATCGTACATGCGACCCAGAACCCGGGCAGTGTCCTTCATCGACTCCTTGTGCCCGATCTGCGAGCCCTCTGGACCCAGATACGTGACATGCGCGCCCTGGTCATATGCAGCTACCTCGAAAGCGCAGCGAGTGCGGGTAGAGGTCTTTTCAAAGATCAGGGCAATATTCTTACCCTCCAGGCGCGGCTGTTCGTAGCCACCGTACTTGGCTGCTTTGAGATCAGCAGAGAGCTTGAGAAGATACAGGAACTCTTCTTTGGTAAAATCTAATTCCTTAAGAAAATTGCGATTGCGCAGATTAAATGCCATCATGATCCTCCACACGCTGAATGAGATGAATACCCCACCAGAGCTGACCCGGCAGCTGCCGTGCAGCCCCTTCCTCAGTGTTAATCAATCCATTTATTTGGCCGCCTGCTCGAGCGTGTCAGCAGCTGATTGCATCCCTTCGGATGCACCGATCTTGGCCGCACCAGCCGCCACTTCAGCCACGCCTTCATCTACCATAGCGTCAGCAACTTTTCGAGCCCTTTCGGCAGCCGCCAGCTTATCAGCGCCTGATACCGCCAGTTCGGCGGCAGCACTGGCCAGCTCAGCGCTCTCTTGAGCTGCCGCTTCGGAGGCAGCCAGACCCCCGGCTCCCTCCGCCATCTCGTTTTCACCCAGAAATCCGATCACTCCGCCGGTGGCAGACATGGCCTGAACCAATCCGTGCGTGCTGCCCGCGCGCAGGATCGACTCAACTGCCATCTCCTGCAAGCGCGCCCCGCGCGCATCCAGCAGCTCAGAGAGCACCGGCATTTTCAGATGTTCGAGGACGTCGCTGATCGTCTCCAGCTCGCCGGAGAGCCGCGCCAGCTCCAATCCGTTATCGAAATCTTCCTTTCCCATCAGACCGACCACAGCGCTCATCACGCTCACATCATCCGATGCGGCCAGCAAGGCAGCTCCCTGTTCAAGGTCAGCAGCGCCGGCTTGCGCTGCGGCCCTGCTGAGGCGGGCAACGCGCTCAGCCATCACCTGGGCGTTGGCCGCATAGGCCAGGTCGGTGGAACCGCCTGCCAGGTTTATATCACGCATCTGTCCAACCGTTTGAGCCGCCTGCAGAGTCCCTAATCCTTCTGACGTCCTGGTTGCCCCGGCTGAAGCCGCCATAAGCGCGGTTGCCTCAGCAGCCTGCGCCGCCTCTGCCAGCTTTTTCTTACTAACTGTGGTTTTCTTTGCTCTTGTAGCCATATCTCACCTCTTGCATCGATGTTCACTCATTTTTGTCGCTCAAGAACATGCTCAATATGCCGCTGACGATGCTAATGATCAGCCCGGCGATTATGGCGGTAATGAACTGCTGGGACGTTGTACCGGTGAAATCCAGCAGACTACCCGCCAGCCAGCTGGTTAGAAGCAGCATGGCAGCGTTGATCACCAGGGTGAACAAACCCAGGGTCAGGCAGGTGATCGGCAGAGATAGTAAACCGACAATCGGGCGGATTAATGCATTCACCACGCCAAACACGACTGCCACGATCAGCAAGCCAACGATATCGCCGGTGAGCACAATACTGGGCATGAAGTAGGCCGTAACCCACAGAGCGATCGCATTGATAATGATCCGCAAAATGATTTTCATGACATCTCCTTTGGGCGCTAGGGGGATTGATCTGATGAATGTTCCTGATTAATCAGAATTATAACT
>CAZGIX010000401.1:0-2569 GCA_964525785.1 uncultured Anaerolineaceae bacterium | reverse complement strand
AGTTATAAACATATCTTCGTAAAGAAAGAAGCATGGCAAACCCTCGAAAAACCACCTCTGACCGCCTGGCTCACATCCGCGCCTATCTGGAGAAAAAGACCAAGCCCGAGTTGGTAGCTCTGCTACTTGATCTGGTGCAGGATATGGATGAGCCAACCCGCCAGCGCTTTTGGGAACACCTGGCCCCACCCGGGATGGCAACCGCCGATCTGCGCTATCCATCCGCAGAGGATTTCCTGGCCGAATTGGAATCTTTCGCCGAAGAAGTATCCGAAGGGGAATATTACGACGAAGAAGCGGCAACGTTTTATGGTGAAGACAATTACAATGAATACGATGACTACGATCCTGACGACCATACCGGGGTAAAAGCGCTGCGGGCTTTCTTTCACGAGGCCGACTCTTACTTCGATGCAGGGCAGTACGTTGTGGCTGCGGAAGCATATGATATCTTGCTTGACCTGACGTCAGGTGAGACTTACGAAACCCTGGGTTTGCCTGACCCGCTGGAATTCTTACCGCAAGACGAACGCCAGGTGGTTAGCCGCTATTTTGTCGCCTTGCAAGCCTGCCGGCCACAGGAAGAGTTTTTTGATGAGGCGCTAAGTTTCCTGGCGCGCCACGAACATGCAGCCGACCTGGAGCGATTTTTAGATCTGGTTGGGAGCGAGCGCCGGCTTGAACTGCAAGCCCACCTGGAGGCCTGGGCAGACCGGCACATTCAAAGCGCCTGGTCAACGCCTTTTTATGGCCTGGCTTTTCAACTGCGCCTGCTGTTGGATTTCTATAAGCTGGATGGGCGCGTTGACGAAATGCGCTCATTATGGGTACGCTTTCGCCGCCTGTACCCGGCCTGCTACACTCCATTGCTGGCTGAGCGGCAAGCCGCCGGCGATTGGGAAGCGGTGACCAATTACGCCCAAGAAGCTCTCGAAGTCGCCCGTCCCCCGCGCCCGGCTTATTACCTTCGCGAATCATGGGATAGCCCGCACACACTTTCGTTGCGCGGCTACCTGGCGCGAGCTTATTCCGCTTTGGGTGACACTGTGAAGGCGTTCGATCTCTACCGCCCGGCCTTTGATGACGTACCTTGCTTTGAAACCTATTCCCAAGCCCGGAAGCTGGCCGATGCCGTCTCCACTACAACAGGTGCTGCATTTACAGCCGAGGCGATCGACCGACTGCGTCAACTGGGAGAGCGCCAGCGATATCTACTGTGCCAGGTGTATCTCAGTGAAAGCCAGTTCGATGAAGCTTACTCGTTAGTTGCGTCATTAATAGGGTACCAGGGCATGGAAGAAAGCAAACTGGTTGCCAAAGCACACCTTTTGGCTGCGCTTGGCCCAACGCCAGATGAGCGCATGGGCAGCAACCTGCGCGATTTCTATGCCAAAATCGAGCGGGGCGAAACGGAACCGTTGCGTTTTTTGCGCGATGCTTTGCCGCACACGCCGGCAGTATCACGGACTACTGAACTCGAACGATCCGAAGCCATTTACCGCCGCTTGATGCAGGTCCATATTGATAACGGGCGCAAGACATACGCCGCGGGCGCTTATTACTGTGCCTTGTTGGGCGAAATCGCTTTCCACGAAGGCCGGCTGGCGGTGTTCAGGCTATGGTATGAAAAATATATGGAAGCCTATAAACGGTTCCGCTCTCTACGCGCTGAGATGGATATGAAAGTGGGACCAGTATTGCGCAGCCGGTCACCAGAAGATCGCTGAAACGCAATGGAGTAAAATAAGATCGAGCTTACAAATCCTCCAAAGCCAATTGTACCGGCTTACTCGCATCTTGTAACTCGATCTCGTATCCAAGTGCCTTATAACCAGTTCGTCGCCTTGTGTGCATTTTGGCTAACACAGGCACTTCAAAATCCACATAGTCGTAAATGATCACTTCCTGTTTGGCTGCATTCATACGGTGCAAACGGCCAGCATATTGGGTTAGTGTGCCGCGCCAGGATATTGGCAGCGCCAGGAACAATGTATCCAACCGTTCATCATCAAAACCTTCGCCCAGGTAACGCCCCGTTGCCAGGATTACCCGCGATTGATCAGCCGGGACGCTGGCGATTTGGTCTGCCAATTTACGGCGCTGCTTTTTGCCCATTCCGCCTTTCATCACAAATACATGCGCCACTCTATCAGCCAGTAAAGCCCCCAAAGCGTCTACGTGTTCTCGGCGCTCAGTTAATAGCACAGGGAATCGATGTGCTTGAATTGCAGCCACAACATCGTCAACGACCATCCGGTTTCGCAAATCATCATTGGCCAGCAAGGTATACACTTCCTGGATGGATTGAGCAGTCGAATTTTGCAGATGAGGTGGTAGCCGAAAATTAGTTGGTCGAACGATTACCTTGTGGTCAAAGGGACGCTTATCTGCCTGGGAGCGATCGCTAACTTTATACCGCACCGGGCCACATTGCATGAAAATGATCGGATGATGCCCATCCTTGCGCGTCACGGTAGCCGATAAACCGGTTATATATTTTGCTTTGCATTGACGCACCACCTGCTCAAAGCTGACGGCTGAAATGTGATGGCACTCGTCAACCACCAGG
>CAZGIX010000400.1:0-2570 GCA_964525785.1 uncultured Anaerolineaceae bacterium | reverse complement strand
CAAGGGCAAGCCCTTGTCGGCATGAATACTTTGTGCTCATTTATGCCAATGTGTAGTAGTTGGATGTCGAGACGAACCGATATCAGATTACCGGAAGACTTAAAGAGAGAAGCCCAGGTACTTGCTAAACAACAGGGCATCTCGTTAAATCAGTTCATCCTTACAGCGGTAATCGATAAGGGAAGAGAACTGAAATCCAGCTTTGACGACCCAAATTTTCCGGGTATTACCTAACGTCAGGTAGCATCGGGAAGGCCAGTTCCAGTTCTGAGGGGGACTGGGATACGTATACAAACGATCGTGATTTCGAGTCAGGAGTGGAATGAATCAATAGCGGAAATTTCAGCTCAATATGGCCTGTCTGAGGGGCAGATCATAGAAGCCCTTAGGTTCTATCGAGCGCATCGGCGATTACGCCAAAGACATTGCCAAGATCACGATCATGATCGGGAAAATCCCCTTGCTCAAGCCGCTGATTGACGTTCCCTTGATGGCGAGGAAAACCAGCAATATGCTCCACAAGTCATTGGATGCCTTCATCCGCTGCGATGTTGATCTGGCTAGGGAGATCCCTCTCGAAGATAGCGAGGTGGATTGATTATACAACCTGGTGTACAGCGAATTGATGACTTACGTGGCGGTTTACATCAACAACATCGAGCAGGCGAACTATTTGTTGTGGACTGCGCATAATCTCGAGCGCGCCGCCGACCGAGTGCCGAATTTCTGCGAGCGCGTGATATTTATCGTCACTGGTGAATTCGTCGAGCTGGATCAAGAGACCACCGGTCACGAGAGCTATACCTGAGGCTTCTGTATAAGCATCATTTTTTTAACTGCTCGGCCATCGCCTCGCCCAATATCTGGTGGACGTGGCCGGTTAAGTAATAGTGACCCCAGTAATAATACTCATCTGGGTTTGCACAAATCTCGCTGGGATACATTTCTAAACCCCAATTGGTGCAAGGGGTCACCAACTGCGTAAAGCCATACTGTTCTGGATTGCTCCGGATGCGCTCTTCGGTGGCGGTGATATCGAAGATTTCGATCTCGAGACCCATTTCTTGTGCCAGCTTATCCATCTCGCCGGGTAAGGCAGCATTCATCTTGGATTGAAACATCTCTGCCTGATTGGTACTAGTCTGAAAACCGGGGAACTTGCTCAGATTGAATGAATTCCCAACCATAAAGTGCTTCGCCCCCAGCCCGGCAAGCCGGGTAACGGCTGTGACGATATTGGTAACTACCTCCTCTGCTGCGCCTGAATCCCGAGTTTCAAAAAAATCTACCATCCCAATTTCAATAAAATATAGCGCCTCCGGGTCTGCCTTTTTGCCATTCAGTTCGGATTTAAATTTGTCCACCTGCCCCAAGAGCGTAGTATCATCTAAGGGATCTACGTTATCTAAATGTTCATACCCGCTAAAGGCTATACACCAGGCGTAATCTATCAGGTCAACATTAAGCCTCTCAGCCAGGACCTCGACCGCTAAAGGGCCGTTGGACAATCGGCCTTCGGAACAATTACCCTTATCCGAGTGGTCATCACCGAAAGCATATACATGCGTGATACGCTCGCCGGAACAGCCGGCGAGCAGGATGCCTGCCACTAAGAAGAATAGTACTTTTTTCATCGCGACCTCCCTTGTTCTTGGAAAATATTCTGCTTCGGTTTTATCTTGCTCCCACCCAACACCAGCCTCAAGAATGGCGAAACAAACACAACCCTCCTGTGACCTCAGGTAGGTTGTGCGTATTGTTCTCCGGCAACAGAGATAGGTTTATGTTCAGTTAGCTATCTGGGATGGCAGGTTTTTCTTCTAATGAGATTATATTGAAAATTGTTACTGTAGTCAACCGGTGTTTATGTTTCCTGATAGCGCTCAACCCTGCACATATATAACGAGATGTCCTAATGGAGATGGTGGTTATTCGTTAGATTCGCATCATTCGTGGTGTAATAGGACTATCAATCCTGCTGTTGACGATGATAATAGTTTGTAAAGCTCCGTAGCCATCAACATACGGAACAGGTAACGAACAATTTTGGAGAACATCAATAAACCTTTAGTTTCCGCTAAAAGCGGATGACAAAGAGGCCGGAATGAAGTTCCGGAAGCGTCGAATCTTACAAATTGAGCCCATAATTCGCTTCACGACACCGAAACCGGCACCGAAGCGGTCGATTTTCGTCTGTGGGCCAGAATTCCCTTGGGCAAATGCCTTGTCACCGTCATCTTTTTGCGAAGTTGGCTGGGCAAAGCGTAACTTTGTGGAAATGGCATGCCTCTCAACATGCGGCGAAAGCGGCAGGGGGTGCGTTTCGGTTGGCGATCCCAGAAACCAGTTGGAGCCAATGGAGCGGTAGCCGCATTCCAAGTCTATTAATGTTGAGGCGGATCGCAGAAGCTTTGGGCTCACGGATTGAACTTCGGTTTTTACCAGATGATGCCAAGAGAACAAAAGGGTAGCTGGAAGACCGTACGGATCGTAGGTCATTGCGTAAATTTCATTAAACTTTAGTTTCCGCTAAAAGCGGATGACGAAGCTGCCGGAATGAATTTCCGGGA
>CAZGIX010000399.1:0-2575 GCA_964525785.1 uncultured Anaerolineaceae bacterium | reverse complement strand
CGCTACGAGCGCAGCGGCGTGCTGCACGGGCTGATGCGGGTGCGCGGCTTCACCCAGGACGACGCCCACCTGTTCTGCCGGCCCGACCAGATGCCGGAGGAGATCGACCGCGTGCTGGATTTCAGCCTGAATATCCTGCGCACCTTCGGCTTCAAGGATTTCCAGGCCTATCTCTCCACGCGCAACCCGGACAAAGCCGCCGGCAGCCCGGAGGAATGGGTGGCGCCGACCGAGGCCCTGCGCATGGCGCTCGAGCGGGCAGGCGTGCCTTACCAGATCGACGAGGGCGAGGCCACCTTCTACGGGCCAAAGATCGATATCAAGGTGCGCGATGCCCTGGACCGCGAGTGGCAGCTGAGCACCATCCAGTTCGATTTCACGCTGCCCGAGCGCTTCGATATGGTCTTCATCGGCGAGGACGGGCAGGCTCACCGGCCTTACATGGTCCACCGGGCGCTGCTGGGCTCGATGGAGCGCTTCATGGGCGTGCTGATCGAGCACTTCGCCGGGGCTTTCCCGGTCTGGCTGGCGCCGGTGCAGGCGGTGGTGATCCCCATCGCTGACCGCCACCTGGATTATGCTGTCGGAGTCGCCGAGCAGCTCATCGCCGCTGGGCTGCGCGTGGAGGTCGACAGGCGCAACGAGCGCATGAACGCCAAGATCCGCGATGCCCAGAACCAGAAGGTGCCTTACATGCTGGTGGTCGGTGATAAGGAAGTGGAGTCCGGAGCGGTGGCGCTGCGGCTGCGCTCCGGCGAGAACCCCGGGCCGATGGCGCTGAGCGAGTTTCTCGCCCGCGCCCGCCAGGAAATCGAGGTGCATGCCTAGCCGATCGCCTGGAGCTATCTTCGCCTCTTCGTGGTGATCTTTGTACTGCTCTCGGCTCTCCACTCTCTGCTCTCTCGATTCGATTGACGATTCGAGCATTCTTTGGTATTATCCGTGCGCTGGGAAATCCCAGCCAGGATTATTTAACATAGGACTTACGCAGTTGGAGGGGGATGGGGGTGTTTGAGCGGGCTCCGCCCGCTCAAACACCCCCAATTACCCCTTGAAGTGCGTTACTCCTATAACGATAGAAGGAGTTACATATCAGCGCAATAAATTACCGTGTCAATGAGACCATCCGCAACCGCGAGGTGCGCCTGATCGGCCCCAACGGCGAGAATATCGGCGTGGTGCCAATCGAGGAGGCCCAGAGGGTGGCGAGGGATGCCGAGCTCGACCTGGTCGAGGTGGCGCCCAACTCAGACCCACCCGTGTGCCGTGTGATGGACTTCGGCAAGTTTATTTACGAACGCGCCAAGAAAGACCGCGAAGCCCGCAAGGCTCAGACGAAGATCGAAGTCAAAGAGATCCGCCTTCGACCGAAGACCAACGAACACCACCGTGATCTGAAAGTACGCGATGCCCGGCGCTGGTTAGAGGCCGGCATGAAAGTCAAGGTGCGTATTCGCTTCCGCGGCCGAGAGATCACTTACCCGGAAATCGCTCTCAACGACCTGAAAGAGATCGCCGAAGAGCTTTCCGAGCTGGCGATCGTAGAGCAAACCCCCGCCCTGGAGGGGCGCACCATGCTGATGGTGCTGGCCCCAGGCAAGACCAAGAAGAAATAGACACACAGCGCTGACAGGTAGAGTTTAGCACAGGTTACGATCCGCGGATCGTAGGGGCGAGCAAGCTCCGCCCGTACCCCGCGGAATTTTGTCTGAAAGGAGCAAGACCGTGCCGCGTAAGCAGACGAAGGGCAAGTATAAGATCAAGACCCACAAGGCGACCGCCAAGCGTTTTCGCCTGACGGGCAGCGGCGTGCTGGTGCGCACCAAAGGCGGCAAGAGCCACCTGCGCCGGCGGACCCCCAAGCGCACCAAGCAGCTGTTCGACGAAATGATTCCGGTCAAGGGCCGTGGGATCATCAAGCGCGTCAAGCGCCTGGCGCCCTATATGGAGTGATGCGCGCCAGCGCAATCCTTTATTAACCGTTTTGTTGCGACCGTTGGGTGCTCGCAACGGGCAGGCACAAGCAACCTGCCGGCGCCCAGGGGTAAGCAGGAGAGAATATTATGGCTCGTGTAAAGACTGGCCCATACCGGCGCCAGCACCACAAGAAAGTCCTCAAGATCACATCCGGCCAATTTGGCACGCGCTCACGCCTTTTCCGGCGCGCCAATGAAGCCATGCTCAAAAGCCTGTGGTACTCGTACCGCGACCGGCGCACCCGCCGGCGCGACCTGCGCCGTCTATGGATCGCCCGCATCAACGCCGCCGCGCGCCTGAACGGCATCACCTATAGCCGCCTGATCCACGCCATGAAGGGTTCCAGGATCGCCATCAACCGCAAGATGCTGGCGGATCTGGCTGTGCGGCACCCTGAGGCGTTTGCGGCTGTGGTCAGCAAAGCCCAAACCGGCTAGCAGAAATTATCGCTTGCGTGAACTCGAAGGGACGGGCAATCTCGTCCCTGTTTGCGCGTTAAGGGGATCTGACAAATTTCTCCCATTTATGATATAAATGACCAAATTACTAACCTTGCACTTTAAGAACTTCATAGAGTCAATTGAACGCTGATCTGATC
>CAZGIX010000398.1:0-2604 GCA_964525785.1 uncultured Anaerolineaceae bacterium | reverse complement strand
AGCGTCCCCATGCCCGAACACCGCCGCTCCCCGGGAGGCAAGTATCTCACCATCACCGGGGCGCGCCAGCACAACCTGCAGTACATCACCGTGCAGTTCCCGCTGGGGCTGCTGATCGCTGTCACCGGAGTGTCCGGATCGGGCAAATCTTCGCTGGTCTTCGACACGCTCGACCGGGCCGGACGCCAACGCTTCTACGGCGCCGGCGATCCGCCCGGGGAGTACGACGCCATCCAGGGCTGGGAGCACATTGCGAAGATCGTGTCCATCGGTCAGGAGCCGATCCGGCGCATACCGCGCTCCAACGCCGCCACTTACACCGATGTGTTCACCCCGGTGCGGGCTGCGTTCGCTGCCCAACCCGAGGCCCAGCAGCGCCGGTTTACTGCGCGCCATTTCTCCTTCAACATGCCCGGCGGGCGCTGCGAGCGCTGTGAGGGCGCCGGCGTGCTGATGGTCCAGATGCACTTCCTGCCCGATGTGGAGGTGCGCTGCCCATCCTGTCACGGACGGCGCTTCAATGCCGAGACGCTGGCGATCAAATATCGCGGCTACGACATCGCCCAGGTGCTCTCCCTGACCATCGAAGAAGCCGGCGAGCTGTTTGCAGATCTGCCCCCGGTCGCCTCACGACTGAAGATTTTATCCGACGTGGGACTTGGGTATCTGCAGCTCGGGCAGCCCGCCACAACGCTCTCAGGCGGAGAAGCCCAGCGCATCAAGCTGGCTAAAGAGCTGGGACGCCGCAGCAGCGGGCATGTGCTCTACTTGCTAGATGAGCCCACCGTCGGGCTGCATGCCGCCGATACCGCCCGCTTGCTCGCCCTGCTACAGCGCCTGGTGGATGCCGGCAACACCGTGTTGATCGTGGAGCATAACCTGGATGTGATCAAAACCGCCGACTGGGTGATCGATCTCGGCCCCGAGGGCGGCGCGGCTGGAGGCCGGGTGGTCGCCCAGGGCGCGCCCGAGCAGCTGGCGCGGGAAGAGAGCTCATACACCGGACAATGCCTGCGCGGGTCGGTCTAGTTTAGCAAGAGGAGAAAAATCATGTGCCGCAACATTAAACAACTCAGGCAGGCGGACGTCTCGCCCAGCGATGAAGAAATCCACAACGCAGCCCTGCAGTACGTGCGCAAGGTCAGTGGTTATCGCATCCCATCCCGCCGCAACCAGGCAGCCTTCGATGCGGCGATAGAGCAAGTTGCCCTCGCCACAAAGCAGCTGCTGGATACCCTGATCCAGACTCAGAAAGTGCAGTAAGGACATGGACGACCTGTCAACCATCCAGCTCATCCACCCAGATCCATCCAAGAAGTTGCCGCGTATCTCAAGGGAAAAATATGAGCTGATCAAAACTGCCATATTGCAACTCATTCCCGATGATGAGCCAGGCTTTCCATTCAGCAGTCTGCCAGATGCTATCGCCAGCCTGCTCACCCCTGAGCAGCTAGCCAACATGGGCTCAGTGAGCTGGTATACCGTTTCGGTCAAGCTCCATCTGGAAGGTCTTGGGGTGATTGAGCGCATCCCGGGCGTCTCACCGCAGCGCCTGCGCCGTATGAGATGAGCCACGTATTTGAGTCTGTAAATGGTATACACGGATTGTTCGGATGGACACGGATAGGGCAATGGGGTTAATAAGATGAATTCTTCGAGCAGTGAATTTAACGAGACCCTGGTACACCTGTACGCCGTGGCCTCCCGCCTGGAGGGCGAGGGACAGTATAACAACGCCAAGTTGGCACGTGCCGCTGCCGATGGGCTGTGCCGGCAGGCGGCATATCACCTCCATCTTCCCGCCACAGTGCAGGGACTTGCAGCCGAGATCCAGCGCCTGTGCGATGCTCTGGACAGCCTGGATTTCAGCCAGCCGCTGGTGGCTGCGATGAGAGCCGGGGCGGGTGCTATGTCTGCCGGACGCCTGCCGATGATCGATGAAACGCCCGACCCGTACGTGTGCCGCTTCTGCGGTCACCTGGTGGTGGGCGAGCCCGGCTACCAGTGTCCGGACTGCGGCGCCCCGTCAGCAACGATGCAGAGGTTCCCTCCGGTGTACTGGCTGGATGCCCTGCTGCCCTCTGTCGCCCTGGAACGTCTGCGCCAGACGTCTATGGATATTTCCAACCTCCTGGGCAGCCTTCCAGAGGAGCTGATGGATCAATCGCCCCAGGCAGGCGGCTGGAGCCTGCACCAGGCTCTCTCTCATTTGCTGGATGCCGAGGGGGTGCTGAACGTGCGCATCCAGCGCTTGCTGGAAGCTGACGAACCGGCGCTGGAATCGCTGGCGGTCTTCGATTGGGCAGGCGATGAAGGCAGGCACCCATCAAGCGTCCCGAAGATCCTGGCAGCGTACCGGGCCTCGCGCCGACAGACGCTTGAGCGCGTGGAGCGTATCCCCCTGGAAGACTGGCAGCGCGCCGGATGTCACGCCGAGTTCGGACGGGTGACCGTCTGCCAGCAAGCCAGCTACTTCGCCATGCACGAGATCACCCACCTGCCCCAGATCATCCGCCTGCGCAGCAATGTGCAATAGGTCTGGAGTGGGGAATATTTAGACTCTTAGAACATTAACATCGACAAACTAATGTCGTTCATACAGGC
>CAZGIX010000397.1:0-2626 GCA_964525785.1 uncultured Anaerolineaceae bacterium | reverse complement strand
ATTCACCCGTAAATTTAGTTCTTGCTGACCACACTGGCTTCGATCACCTTTTGGCCGTCGCCAGCTTTGATGGCGATTTTCTTCGGCTTGATTTCCTCGGCCTTCGGCAGGCGGAGTGTGAGCACGCCGGTCTCGTAATTGGCCTCGATCTTATCGGACTCGACCCCGGCGGGGAGGGTGATGCTGCGGGCGAAGGAACCGTAGCTGCGCTCACGCAGGTGGTAGCGCGCTTCTTCTAGTTCTTGCTCCTCCCGGACCTCTCCCTTAATGGTCAGGGTGTTGTTGGAGTAGGTGATCTCCAGGTCATTCAGGTTGATCCCGGGTAGGGAGGCCTTCACCACGTATTCGTTCTCGCTCTCGGCGATGTCGAGGGCCAGGCCCAAGGTTGCCGGCTGCAAGGTCGAAGTGCCGGTCACCGCGCTGTCGAGCAGACGCTCCATCGTGTTACGGATGGCTAACATTTCGCGGAAAGGATCGTATCGAGTAAGCATAGTTTTACCTCCTACACTTTGTCTGGTGTTTCATCTTCCCTTAGCTTAACCGATGGTTGTAAGAATCCCATATTAATAATGTAAGATCATTGTTAGAATGAGGAGATAGCCAGGATTAACCACGCAGGGCACGAAGAAATACTATTCTTGCACTTCAAGAACTTCATCGAGCCAATTGGCTGCAAATCTGATTCATGGAAAGGCCGTCTCAACTCGAGGCCGTTAAGGGACCTAAAGAATTTTCCAGTATAACTTTTCCAATTGGGGTTTTTCAACAGGCTGGAACATTGTACGAACAATAATAACTATCTTTCCCCTCCTCTGCTCCTGGTCATTCATATCTTATAATGTAAACGGTTCATATCGGGTTATGAAATAAGAGTTCAGCAAGTTAACAGAATGGTTATTGTGTTTACTGCTGGTCAACACCGATATAGATACTCACAAAAGTAGAAGTCCGCAATTTGTCACCAATAGGCGTGATATATGGATTAATTGCAGTAGAATCGATTGTTGGCCGGAAGCACACCAACCGGGTACTTTCTCGTTAGCGAGTAAGCGCACGATGTCAGGAGGTTGCATGTCCAATCCGTCCCTTCTAGTTCGTCTGTTCGCCGCTGGAGACGCCGGCGATCTCGATGCGTTCGATCAGTACCTGCACGACGACGTGGTTGTGCATGCGCCTGCCGGGCTTTCAACGGTCGGACTCGAAAGCGAACGTGAGTCGTGGCGCAAGGCTAGGTCGGCGATGCCGGACCTTCATCACCAGTTCATTGATGTCTTCTCCAGCCCCACCGCTGAGGCTGCGCGCTGTGTCGTCACGGGCACAATGCGCGGATCGTATGGCGGGTTCTCCTCGGAGGGGCACTCGTTCAGGGTGGATCAGGCTGTGTTCGCGCATGTTAGAGACGGCAAGATCACGGAGCTTTGGGAGATCGTCGACACCGCCGTCCTCCGCGAGCAGCTCGGTGAGGCAGGCAGGTAGGCGAGTGGGGCTGCGGCTAATAACGCCTTGCAGCGGACGGCACTACGCGCCGCCGCTGAAGGCGAGCGTTAGATGATTTCAAAGAATCTGCCGTCATAGCTTTTCCAACTGGTTGTTTTTCAACAGGCTGATTTCTTCTACGACATGACGTCCAGGCAACGGCAAGCTGCATCAAGTTTATAATCCTATCCTCATGGGTCAAAAAATTTGCTGATTATCCGATAGTAAATGCATTTATGCCAATATTTCCTTCGGGTTTCATTCGTCTCTGTGTTCTCTCTCGTGTATCTCCTGCAATTCCTTCAACGTCTTCGGCTCAAAATGCAGGTCTCGCTCAATCGGCAGGCCCAGCGGTCCCCGGACCTCCTCCAACTCTTTGAGCGAGAAATAGCCCAGCTCGACCTCCATCCCAGACACCAGCCCAAACAAGATATCTTCTCCATCGAACTCGCTGGCGTACCAGGTCCAGTTGCTGTCGGGGGTGAAGAACTTGACCTGCGCCTGGGCTTCTAATCCCTTCTCTTCTCCGCTGTATAGCGGGGGCAATTTCTCCCGGCTCTCAGCGTCAAGCAGCTCGGTCTTACGCGGGATCTCCGCTCGCGCATCAGTAAACAACCATATGCCGATCAAATCCAGGTCTTCGATTTCAGCTAAGGCGCCGTCTTCATCGGTAAAATCAGCCAGCAGCTCAAAAAACCTGCCGCGGTTGGTCTGAAGTGTTGAGCGGATATCCGCCGCAATACGATCTTGGCGCTGTTCCAAAAGTGATTGAACCTCATCTTGGGTGAGCTTCTTCCCTTGTGCCTCCGGTGTTAAATTGCTCTGGTACCAGAACCACTCATCGGTAATCCAGCGCTCGCGGTACTCGTGATAGCCCAAGCCATAGAAGGTCATGCAGATATGCCCCTGGATACCCGGTCGGCTGGTGGTGACAAACAAGAATTCCCCGTAGTTGTTTTCAGAATCCTTGATCTCGTGCACCTGGGTCAGCTTATCCGCCAGGATGGCCTGAAAGCGCTCCTGGCTTACACGCCAGTTGAGCTGCTCCTTCTCGGTCAGGCCGAATATTTCATATGGTCGCTTGGGGGCAGGAGCGGATGGCATTTCATGGGTCATATCCCTCCTGAAAATAATAACGATTAATCGCCAA
>CAZGIX010000396.1:0-2639 GCA_964525785.1 uncultured Anaerolineaceae bacterium | reverse complement strand
CCTGGCGCAGTGCGGTCACGAGGTGACTGTGGCTACGCTGTGGTCAGATGATCAGGAGCGCCAAGAGGCTGCGGCATTGGGCAGGGAAGTCCACTCAGTCGAAGCTGCATATCTCCCACGCTGGCGGTCTTATCTGAATTGTCTGGCTGCAATCCCGAGCCAGACGCCGCTCCAGGCTGTGTACTGTTGGGAGCCCGGACTTGCGAACCGTTTGGATCGGTTGATCGCCGATCAAGGGCAAGATGGTCAATTCGATGTCGTGCATGTGGAGCACCTGCGTGGCGCTCGTTATGGTCTGTGGATCAAGCAGCGCCATCCAGAGCTGCCTATCGTATGGGATAGCGTCGACTGCATCAGCCTGCTCTTCAAGCAGGCGGCTGGGCGGAGCAAACGGGCGATCAACCGCTTCATCAGCTCTTTCGAGTTGGGACGCAACCGCAAGTATGAAGGTTGGCTGCCCGGTCAATTTGAGCACACCCTGGTAACGTCTCGCCTGGACAAGCAGGCTTTTATCGAGCTGATGCCTTCGAACGGGCATACACCCCGGATTTCAGTTCTGCCTAACGGGGTGGATCTCGAATATTTCAAACCTGACCCCTCGCAGCTCCGGCAGGAGAATACCCTGGTAATCAGTGGGAAGATGAGCTACCATGCGAATGTATCCATGGTGCTTTACTTCGTCGAGCAGATCCTGCCGGTTATCCGTGAGGCTGTGCCGGATGTGAAGCTGTGGATTGTGGGAAAGGATCCCACACCTAAGATACAAAAACTGGCGGAAGTACCTGGCATCACTGTCTCCGGGACGGTAAAAGATATCCGGCCCTACCTCCAGCAGGCAGCTGTGGCGGTGTCACCGGTCTTATATGGAGCCGGCATCCAGAACAAGGTGCTGGAGGCGATGGCATGCGGTACTCCGGTCATTTCTTCGCAGCAGGCGGTATCCGCCCTGGATGTAACACCCGGGCAAGATCTATGTGTTGGGAAGGATGCAGGGGAAGTGGCCCGTTGGTGCATCAAATTGCTGTCTGATCCGCCGTTCCGACGCCAGCTTGGCCTGGCAGGATTGGCTTATGTGGAGAAGAAGCATAATTGGTTGTCGATTGCGAATCAGTTAGGGGGGATCTATGATGAAGCAGTCACCTATAAAAATTGATCCACTGTCTCAAAATGGTAGCACAGAGACTGCATCAAAAATCAGTCCAGCGATATCGGTTCAATCTCAATGGCGATTATTCAAAATCGCTCTGTTGGTATGCGATATCATCCTGCTTTACCTGGGATTTCTACTTGCTTATTCGATTCGATTTGATCTCTCCTTACGCGTCTTCCGATTAGATGCTCAGCCGTCATCGGTTTTTTATGGGGGCTTGCAGTTGGGCCTGGTCGGACTCTGGGTGGGGATATTTGCTCTCAACGGTTTGTATAACCGTAAAAACCTGCTCGGTGGGATTGAAGAGTATTCGATATTATTTCGTGCTTCACTCAGCGGTCTCTTAATCCTGATATTTGCCAGCTTTCTTGTCCCGGAGTTTATCGTCGCGCGGGGTTGGCTGTTAATGGCATGGGGATTCTCGTTTCTCCTACCCGCTATCGGGCGTTTCTTATTGCGTAGGATCATCTACAACTTCCGCCAGGTGGGATATTTCATGTCGCCTACCTTGATTGTTGGGGCCAATGATGAGGGTCTCTCGCTGGCACGGCAGCTATCAAACTGGCGATCGTCCGGGCTGAAGGTTGTCGGTTTCCTGGATAAGAAGATCAAACCGGGCACTCCCTTACTTGGGAATATTAAAGTCCTTGGAAATGTCGATCAAATCGAAGAAGTCATTGAGCAATATAAAATCGAAGAGCTGGTTCTGGCTCGAAGTGCAATCTCCACTCATGAGAAATTGTTGGATATTTTCAAGCTGTATGGCTTCTCAAACAGGGTGAACCTGCGCATGTCATCGGGACTATATGAGATCCTTACCACTGGTCTAACGGTTAAGGAATTCGCGTATGTGCCGATGGTCTGTGTGAACAAAGTAAGGCTTACTGGTAATGAGCTGTTTTTTAAGACTGCTGTGGATTTAACTGTTAGTTTCTTTGGATTGCTGCTGATATCTCCGCTGTTAGGGTTAATTGCGCTGGCGATCAAGCTAGATTCCCATGGTCCAGTGATTTATCGCCGGCGGGTGATGGGCGTAAATTGCAGCCAGTTTGACGCATTTAAATTCCGCACCATGTATACCAATGGTGACGAAATCCTGGCCAGCCATCCGGATCTTCTCGACGAACTGGTGGAGACCCATAAATTGAGGGATGATCCCAGAGTAACACGAGTCGGAAAAATCCTGCGAAAGTTCAGCCTGGATGAGCTGCCCCAGTTGTTTAACATTCTCAGGCGTGAGATGTCATTGGTCGGCCCGCGCATGATCAGCCCAGAAGAGCTGCCGCAGTTTAATCATTGGGGCCTTAACCTGTTAACCATCCGACCGGGTCTTACAGGTCTCTGGCAGGTCAGCGGGCGCTCGGATTTGACCTACGATGAACGCGTCCGCATGGATATGCATTACATCCGCAACTGGAGCATCTGGTTGGATCTGCAGCTCTTGATGCGGACCATACCGGTGGTTCTCAAGGGTAGAGGCGCATACTAG
>CAZGIX010000395.1:0-2690 GCA_964525785.1 uncultured Anaerolineaceae bacterium | reverse complement strand
CCTCCGGCCATTCCAGCTGCGCCAGCTGCACCCACAGCGGCGGCACCGCCGCCAGGCCGGTGATCTGCTCGCGCTCGACCGCGCGGATCACATCCCGCGGCAGCAGGTAATTCATCAGCACCGCGCAGGCGCCGACCCGGAAAGCCGAAGTCAGCTGGTTCAGGCCATAGTCGAAAGACAGCGGCAGCACCGACAGGATTCGGTCGTCCGGCGTGTTCTGCAGATACTGCGACACGCTCTCCGCGCCCGCCACGATGTTGCGGTGCGATAGCACCACCCCCTTGGGCCGCCCGGTGCTGCCGGAGGTATACAGGATCGCCGCCATGTCGCCGTCGATCACCCGGAACGGCGCCCGCTCCGGCGCACCGAGCCGCTCGCTCCAGGCCACCATTTCCAGGCCCTCGACCGGTTCGACCGGCTTGTCGCCGACCAGCACCACCGCCCGCAGATCGCGGCAATGCGCCAGCACCGGCCGCAGCAATTCCAGGCGCTCGGGCGAGGTCACCAGAATCCGCACGTTGCAGTCGGTGAGGATGTGCCCCACCTGCTCGGGCTTAAGCAGCGGATTGACCGGAACGAATACCCCGCCGGCTGCGGATGCCCCGAACATCGCGGTCACCGTGTCGAGGCGCTTTTCCAGGTAGACGGCAACGCGCTCTCTTCGCTCCAGGCCAAGGGCAACATACAAGTTGGCCACCTGGCGGACCGACAACGCCAAATCCGAATATGTCAGAGACTTTTTGCTGTCACGCAAAGCCTCGGCATCTGGCTGAGTCACCGAACGATGAAAGATCAGTTCATGCACCAGTTCCATCATTTCATTTCTTTTCCGCAACGTTTGGCCTGGCACGCGCACGCAATTCAAGCCACAAGGGTTTAATCAGCCGCTTCACAGTCTCGCTCGCCCACCCCCCTAGACCTCTCAAGGTGCGCGGGTTGTAGGCGACGATACCCCAACGTTCACGCCGATTACTCATCCATTGCTTTTTGTAAATGTCGTCGCCGATCAAGTAATCCACCTCGCTGACACGATCAACCTCTATTACATGGCGCATAAGTTGCCCTGTCAGCAGACTTCCTGGTGAGAAGGCGGAAAATTTCTCGTCATAGGCGACCTTGTAAATGCAAGCCTTGCCGTGCAGCACCAACCAGAATTGAACTGCGACTGGCTGATGATCAATGTAGGCAACGCCCATTCTGAGCCACCCTTTCTGTGCACACAGCCGCATGAATTCCGGAATGAAGTCAGGATATGGCTCCGGCTTCTTCCAGCTTGAAGCATAAATTTTCTCGTAGGCGTCCAGAGCCTCATCAAAGTCCGTTCCGCGTCCATCCAGAATCTTGAAATGCCCCTCTGCCTCAGAAAATTTCTTGCCAAGCCGCTTGAGGGTATTCCTCAATTTTCCGGGCAGAGTTTTTAGATAGTCCTCCCAGGTCATCTGATCGACTTGCAAATACCAGTTGCCAAAGTGAAAAAACCCAAAAGGCTTCAGCCCAGCCGTGCGCAGGGCGTTTTCCATCAGCTTGAAAGAACGATGTTCAGGATCCATCGCATCGAACCGCAGTGTGCCTGCGCCGGATTCAGCTACTAATTTTTTAAGAGCCGCCGCCAACTCATCCACGGTTATTTCGTCGCTCAACAGCGGCCTGAATAAGGTCGTGTAAAAGTTGGTGAGCCCTGTAATCTGTTGCGTAGAACCCTTGCTCCCAACCCGCAGCAAGGGCAACACTCCTTTAATCACACCCTCATCCTGAATCAAGTAGAAACAAGGTGATTGGGTATCGGGAATAGCAGTCTTTGTCAGCAGCCGGAACCATTCTGCGGACAAATCAAAGTTGCTTTTTTCACCGATCCGAAATAGGTCATCACATCCAGAAGGAAGTGATTCATTGACCGCAACACAACCTGCAAAACTCATGTCCGCAATTCTCTCAATCTGTTCCAACAACCCCTACCAGCAGCAAAGGGATAAGACATACGCTTTTCATAAGTTCAGCATTCAGATAGGTAAACATCGTCATTGGGGCCATCAAAACAGCGTCACTTATCCGGATATTTTCAGAGACGCCTATCTCTCGGTGCCATCTAACACCCATGCATCAGCGCTCTGACAGCGAATGCCTCAACACCTCAACCATCCAGTTCATTTCCGTCGTGTCGATACCCTGATGACACGGCAAATGGACCAATCCCAAGCGAGCCATGCTCGACACCTTGCAACTGCTCACGGCCAGTTCATCCCAGCGGAAGACCGGCATGCCTGAACGCTTCAAACGGTAAAAAACCCGTTCCGGGTTATCCAACCATAGTGGAAACATGTAGGGCACGACGGTCTCTGGCAAGCTCTCAAAAAGCGGGTGGCAACCGGCCATGCCAGACACCGCATCAAGCCACGCCTGGTAATTTCGACGGCGGCTTGTCGCTAGCCGATCGATACTGGAAAAGCCCAAAGTCAGCCGCGACCATCGCAAGGCCTGCCTATGCTCCGACGCCGGGTCGTACTGTCCGGACATTCCCTCTTCTCTGATGTCGTCCGTACCACAAGGAAATCCGTCGTCACCTACAGCACCCCGATGCAATTGCCTACGTTGCGAGAACATGAGTTTTTCCATTGAATGCCAGACAGCCTTCAACTCCTCACGTATACCGGGGGCGGAGCACGACGAGTGAGCACCCGCCCCCCCTCGCA
>CAZGIX010000394.1:0-2699 GCA_964525785.1 uncultured Anaerolineaceae bacterium | reverse complement strand
ATGATCTATGCCACTGTCGACGCAGCCAAAAGCGGGCAGGAAGGTCCTCCGCTCCTTTTCATGTACAGCCTCTTCGGAGGGATGTTCGTCGCCTTCGGGGTGATGATCATCATGCAGCGCGTCCTGGTGGGAGAAAAGAACTCCGGCACGGCTGCCTGGGTGCTCTCCAAGCCGGTCACGCGCACGGCATTTGTCGTCTCCCGGCTGGTGGTCAACTCGATCGCCATCCTGCTCACCTCGGTGATCGTGCCGGGTGTGATCTTCTACATCACCCTGGGATTATTCAGTGATCTTGGGTGGCTCTCTCCGCTCGGATTCGCGGCTGGTCTGCTGATGATTTTGCTGCACAGCTTCTATTGGATCGCGCTGGTATTGATGATGGGAACGCTTACAGAATCATCAGCTGCCGTTATCGCTGTACCGATAGCCCTTTACTTTTTCTTCTGGATGGGACCTGATTTGCTTCCCGACTTGCTGTATATCTCGCCGTTGCTGCTGACCTTCAGCCCTGAACCAGATCAGCTGAATCCCCTGTCTGTTTCATTCATGGCCGGCGAGCCGATAACTACCTGGCTGCCGCTGATTATGACGGTGATCTTCAGCATAATCTTTATCGCCGCAGCCATCTGGCGATTCAACCGCCAGGAGTTCTAAATATCCGGAATAAATATTTGCCAAAGGAGTAAGGACATGAACAACCAACTCATAATCAAGAAATCCCTGACGATATCGATGACGATCCTATTGACTCTAGTGATCCTGCTGTCGATCGCCGGACCCGCCGCTGCCCAAGAAAACACGGACACCCCGGGCACGACTGGTCCCACCGCGCCATCACAAGGTCCGACCGATCCCGCCGAGCTAGAGTCCTTCCTGGATGAGCTGTTTGCAGAGCAGCTGGAAGCGTATCACATTGCCGGTGCGGGCGTATCCGTCGTCAAGGACGGAGAGCTGTTCTTTGCCAAAGGCTACGGCTACGCCGACCTTGAGAAAGGCATCCCGGTCGACGCCGAAAAGACGATTTTCGAACTTGGGTCCGTCGGCAAGGTGTTCACCTGGACGGCAGTGATGCAGCTGGTCGAGCAGGGCAAGCTGGACCTGGAGGCGGATCTCAACAGCTATCTCGATTTTCGCATCCCAGATAGCTACCCGCAGCCGATCACCCTCAAGCACCTGCTGACGCATACAACAGGGTTCGATGAGCGCTGGGCTGCTAGTGTGGCATTAGATGCGGATGACCTGGTACCTGCCCGCGAGTGGCTGATCTCCCATATGGCAAAGCGCGTCCGCCCGCCCGGCGAAGCTGCCGCTTACTCGAACTACAACGCCATGCTGGCGGGGTACATTGTAGCGTATGTATCGGGACAGTCCTACGATCAGTACATTCAGGAACACATCCTGGACCCGCTGGGTATGGTGCACTCAAGCGCCCGGGCATCGCTTCCTCCGGACCTTCGCCCGCTTGCGTCCGAGGGATACGTGTATGCGGATGGCGGTTTTCAGACAACCCTCGATTACATCCCTCAGCCGGCGCTCGTACCCTCTGGTATGCACAGGGCTACCGTAACGGATATGGCTCGCTTCATGATCGCCCATCTGCATGGCGGTCGCTACAGCGATGCAGAAATGCCCGAGAGGCGCATTCTGAATGAAAGCACCATGCAGCAGATGCACAGCACCCAGTACACTGCTGACCCGCGCTTCCATGGCATCGCCTACGGCTTATTCGATTTCAGCTATAACGGTCTGCGTACGATCGGGCATCGGGGATATTCAGGAGTGATGCACGGCCTGCTGCTGCTCCTGCCTGAACAGGACCTGGGTGTATATGTGGTCTACAACAGCGAAGGCGGCAACATGGTGGCTGATCCGCACACCGGGTTCCAGGCTGCGTTTATCGACCACTACTTCCCTGCTTCTGCGGTTGAGCCAATCCAGCCACCAGCAGATTTCGCGGAGCGAGCCAGCCGGTTTGTGGGCAGCTACAGGCAGACCTCTTTCCCCTCTGGTTCCTTCTTAAAAGTCGCAGGGCTCATGGGCGCGTTTAAGGCAGATATCAGCGATTCGGGCGACGGCGCGCTGGTTCTTACCTATGACTTTGGTCTCTTCTCCGGGCGCAAGTGGCGATTTGTCGAAGTAGAACCGCTCTATTTCCGCCAGGCTGACGGCTCCTCTGCCATCCTATTCCGTGAGGATGATCGGGGGCGCATCACCAGCATGTACCTGGATCCCGTAATCCATACAGCTTTTGATAAGCTGGACTGGTACGAAACGTCCGGTTTCAACATGGCATTGCTCCTGGTCTGTGCCCTGGGTTTCCTGTCGGTGATCCCCATAGCAGGGATCGGCTATATCCGGAAGCGCCGCCTGGGCGATGACCGCAAAACCACCTCTCGTGGCGCCGGCTTGGCAGCCTGGTTCCTGTTGGGTCTCAGCATTCTGAACCTGCTGATCATGGCAGGCACGGCGTGGGGTGTGATGGCGGGCTCAACGTCCTTCTTGCTCGACCCACCCTTGGCAATTCAAACCGTCATGGGGCTGGTAATTTTGTCTGCGGTGCTGGCGGCTGGAGCGCTGCTCTATACGGCAATTGCCTGGAAGAACCGCTACTGGGGCATCGCCGGGCGCCTGTATTACACGCTGGTGACGGTCGCGGCGGTCGCTTTTGTCTGGTTCCTGGACTACTGGAACCTGTTGGG
>CAZGIX010000393.1:0-2713 GCA_964525785.1 uncultured Anaerolineaceae bacterium | reverse complement strand
CCAAGGGGTACGATTACTTTGAGACTGTTAAGGTACGATAAATCGAGACTCTACAGGTGAATTGGGTAATTAGGAGATCCTGTCCGGATCGCTGATCCGGGCTACAGGATCTGGGGGATATCCAATTACCTTCGTGAACCTTGGCGTTCCTTCGGCATTCGCGCCCTTTGCGGTTCAATCTTTTAACAGCAGACGCAGGTCCGCAGCCCAGGAGCGGATGAAATCCCAATCGCGGAAATCGCCGGGCTGGGCCTGGATGACCAGCAGAACGAAGAGCATGTGCAGCAGGCGCAGGCGGCGCATGTCCAGCTTGCCGCCGAAGAAGGCGACGCTGACCGGCTTTACGGCAGGGACGGCTTTCAGTACCGGCCTGAGGTAGCTGGCGGGCAGGGCATAGCGCTCGCGGTAGCTCAGCCGGCCCGGGGTGGCGGGCGGCTTGGCCAGGTAACGGTCGATGGCGAGGGGCAACCCATCCAGGGTCGTCTCGCCGGTCTGGGTGAGGCTCATGGCAGTGAAGGCGTAGGCGACCGGCAGGCGGCTGAGGGCAGTTTGGTGGGTCTTGAGGAATTTGACCGCCGCGCGGTGCCAGCCCATGATCATCGGCGCAGCGAGCACGACCGCGCCGGCATCCCCCAAACCGGCGACCCCTTCGACCGGCTGGAGCTGCACCTGGTCTCCATCCCGGCCGAGCTCCTCAGCAATAGCCTGGGCGACCTCGACGGTCGAGCCGGCGTTGGTGGCGTAGACGACTAAGACGGTTTTCATCGGTATACTCCTTGACTGTATCGATCCTACGATCGGTATCCATCCACTGAAGCAGGCACAAATACCTGCGCTACGGGGCAGGAGCTCCGCCGCTCTGCATGGGAGGGTCGATCCCGGCCAGACTCTGGTCGAGCTCCTGCGCCGGGAAAGGGGGGCGAGGCCTACCCGCAGCGGGCAGGAGGACGGCGGTAGCGGCTGCGACCAATAACACCAAGACCAGCGAGATCGTAAAGATGCTTTTAGGGAACAGGAAGGGGGTCAATAAGACCACCAATGCCGGGCCAAGGACGCTGCCCAGCGAGTTGGAGGCGCTTTTCAGCCCCATCACCCGGCCCTTGTGCGCCTGGGGGGCGAGGTCCAGGAAGGAGGCGGTGAGGGCTGGATCGAGGAGCGCATTTCCTAACCCGGCCACGATAAAGCTAAAAGCTATCCAGGCAAATTCGGCGCTTAAAACCAGGCCGGCGAACTGGGCGGAGAACAGCACCATCCCCAGGATGAGCACCGGCTTGCGCCCCAGGCGGTCGCTGGAGCGCCCGAGGGTAAACTCGCCGATCGTCATCGCCAGGCCGTACAGGCTAATGGCGCTGCCCAACTGGGCGGAAGTCCAACCCATCTCGTCATAGGCGTAGAACATCAACTCCGGCTCGATGAAAGCCCAGGCAAACATCACGCTCATGCTGACGGACAACAAGACCGCCATGCCGACCCATTCTCGGGTCGGCTTCGATGGACGCCGTATGGATGGCAAAGCGCGCTGCAAGCCAGCGCGCAGGTTCAGCTTAAGGGCAGGAAATAATGCCGGGCGGGCACCGGCAGACGCGGTGTGGGTCTCCGGGACAGCGAGGATGGCGAAGACCAGGGTGATGGCGGCGATGACGATCGACAGCCCGAAGGGCACCGCGTAATCGAAGGCATCGTATAACAAGCCGCCAATCAACGGACCGGCAACCCAGCCCACAGAAGCGCCGCCAGTGATTATACCGATATATTGGGCACGGCGGTCTAACGGGGAGACGTCGGCGACAATGCCCATCACAGCGGGGATCAGGCCGGCAGTGAAGGCCCCCGACAGCGCGCGCAGCACAATAAATACTCCAACCGACCGGCTCAACAGGAAGCCGGTGAAGGTCAGAATAAAGACAGCCAGCGACCCCATGACGATGGGACGCCGGCCGAAGCGGTCCGCCAGAGAGCCCATCAGCGGGGCTGCCAGGACACCCGTCAGGGCATACGCCATCGTGCTGAGGCCGAGGTCGCTCACGCCCCCGCCAAAGTCTTCGAAACGGCGGGCGTACAACGGCATGATGATCACCACGCTGGTCATCTGCAATGCCATAATGACCGCCAGGACCAGGACCAGCTTCCAGGTGCTCAAGCGCAAGACGGGGCGTTTTAGAATGGACAAACCAGCCTGCTCCTCCAGTATATTACCGGTGGGCGAAAGGATCTAAAGCGGCCTCTGCCCCTCTATTCCAGGCAAACCATCCTTGAACAGGCGGGCAAAGCCGGGATACGGCGCAAGGGGACAGGTCGAAAGCGATCAGGCCATGCCGGACGAGGGGCAGGGTCGCCACCGCTTCGCCGGCTATGCGCAAATTATCACATTCCAGGACCAGCACGGCCAGGGGAGCATCGGCGCGGAAGTACATCTCGCGCACCACACCGCCCTGGTACAGCTCCCAAAGGCGGGCGGCTTCGGCAACCAGGTGCGGCTGATCTGAAACGCCTGAACCAGCCGGCAGCAGCTCTCTCTCGATGGCAAGGATTTTCAATGAACGGCTCCGTTGGCGAGCGGCGGCGAGCAGATGGACATGAAAGTTTAATCGAATTAATCGTTCCAACCTTTGGGCACGAATAAGTTAACACCAATTATTATACAAGGATGTGCATTCCGGCTCATTGGGAGTTACCGTGATTCGGCCACATATGGTGGTCAGCCTGCAAACAA
>CAZGIX010000392.1:0-2745 GCA_964525785.1 uncultured Anaerolineaceae bacterium | reverse complement strand
CAGACTGGTAATCATCGGGTTTTATTTCTGACATTATTTTATCCGGCGGCGCCGCTCCCAGCAATTCCCGGACCAGAAGCAACATCAGGTAAACACACTTTTGGCCGCCCCACCGGGTGGCCCTCTCAGTTACTATTTGCCAGTCGATTTTATCTGCGGATGTTTTTATCAATCCGGCCATATCACATAAAGGAATCAAGTCCAATCCGGCCTGCAGATGAAAACAAGTATGGATACACAAATGTAAAAATAAATCCTCCGGAGAAAAAGCCCGGACCTCTACATTATCTACTTTGATAAGACACGCTCTCTCCCACAACCCGTCAAGATCTACTTTAATGGGGCTATCCGGAGTCACTATATTCCAGTGAAGTTCTATCATCGCCCCGCTCTTATTCGTAAAAGGCGGCAAATGATGGTAAGTCTTTATCATGCTCTCCCAGGCAGGTAAATACTGTTTATAGCCAAGAGTCAGCAGTATCCGGCCGGCCCTGACCAGATCTTCTTCTTTCACTAAAAGATCCATATCGGACATTGGTCTTAAAGCAATATCACCATAGATGTTTTTTGCCAGCGAAAGACCTTTGAGCGCAATGACCGGCAGTTGATTGTCGGCCAGAGACTTAAGAACTCTTGAGGCATCAAGAAAAAGACTCGTGTTTATAGTCGCACGGTTGCGGTATGCCTCCCTGAGTCTGTTTCTGGCATCAACCGGGATAAGCTCAGTCGGAAAGTTATGGGACTTTATTTCCCGATAGAACAACCCCCCCACTTTAAAACGCAGCGCCCAATCTACCAGACTCTCCCCATCAGCCGGCGATAATGTTTCCAGCCTGGCTTCCGGTATTTTTCTACCTGAAAGAAAATCGCATAAAAGTCTGCCCGCTTCTCTTCTTTCCATGATAAGTCCTCCAGTTCTTGCGGCTAACGATAGGACCGGGCTTGCCTCTCAAAGAGGTCAGCGTAAACACCCTGGCGGTTTATTAATTCTTCGTGGGCGCCGCCTTCGATGACGCTTCCATGCTTCAGTACATAAATGCGGTCAGCCATCCGGACGGTGGAAAAGCGATGACTGATCAGGATGGCTGTTCGACCGGACACCAGTTGGCGAAAACTCTGGAAGACCTCATATTCCGCCTTGGCGTCCATAGAGCTTGTCGGTTCGTCAAGCACGATGATCTGTGCATCGCGCATGAAGGCGCGGGCCAGGGCCACTTTCTGCCACTCGCCAATGCTCAGTTCTTCCCCGTCCTCGAACCACTTTCCCAGAACCGTATCATAGCCATGAGGCAACGCGCTGATGACGTCGTCAGCCCCCGAGCGGCGCGCAGCGGCGATGACACGTTCATGGTCGGGCGGAAGGGCGGTATTCCCAAACCAGATGTTCTCTCGGGCCGTCAGATGGTAGTGTGCATAGTCCTGAAAAATGATAGCGATTTCGTGTCTTAACGCTCTTGTTTCAAACTGGCGTAGATCTACCCCGTCGATGGTAATGGTCCCAGCTGTTGGATCGTACAATCGACACAACAACTTGATCAAAGTCGTCTTACCCGAGCCATTCTCACCCACCAAAGCCACCACTTCTCCCGGCCGGATGGTGAGGGAAATATCCTCAATAACCTTTCTGGTGCCTGCGGGATACTGAAAACTCACATGGTTCAGCACGATACCGCGTTGCATCGGCTGAGGCACAGGTCTGGCATGAACCGGTTCGATGACTGTACGTTTCAGATCAAGGAACTCGTAGAGATTGGAAAGGAACAGGTTGTCTTCATACAGTCCTGCCAGACTGCCCAATATCCCCTGAAGAGATCCCTGTACGCGCTGAAATGCCTGATAATACATCACCAGATCACCCAACGTGACCTTCCCCCACATCGCCTGATAAGCAACATAAGCATACGAACCGTAGATTGCCGCGGTGGCAAAGGTCTGAGCCGCAAAATCAGCGATGGAACGCCTGCGCGTGATGGCCAGTCTTCCCGTGCGGAGTTTCCAGCGGAGATCGCGAAACCGGCGCATGAACAGAGGTCCAAGGTCAAACAGGCGGATTTCCTTGGCGTGGCTGCTGTCGGTGAGCATCCAATTGAGGTAGCCGGCTTGCCGTTCCGTGGATGTCTGCTCACGTTGCCAGCGATACATCTGGCCGGTATATCTTAATCGCACTGCGGCACCGGAAATGACGGCAGCAAATAGTATTGTCGCGATGATCCAATTAAATGACAAGAGCAGCCCTGCTATTGCCAGCAGCGAGATTCCGTTCTGACCAATCTGCGCCAAACCATTCACGATACTGATGGGCCGATAGGGGGCGTCGCGTTGGGCGCGATGAAGTGTGTCGTAGTATCGCGCACTCTCGTAATACTCCAGATCTACCTCAATGGACTTGGCGAGGAGGACTTCGTTCATGTGATCCGTGACGATGAAAGCCTGCCATTCGCTGACCAGTCCCGCTATCAAGCGGATCAAGGAAGCAAACAGGGTCGCTGCACCCATAAAGCCAACGAGCAACAGCACGTGTCTGAGAGCAACCCCTTTGTCAGGAGCCGCCACCCCTGCGGTTACGGCGTCCACTATGAGCTTCATGAGATACAGCGGGAGTAACGGCAATACCCCCTGGACCACAATGAGAACCCCGTTCGCTATGGTCCAGCCTTTCGCGCTCTGCCAGACAAAACGCAAGGCGCGACCAAGCTGTAGGGCGCGTCGTATTTTCAGCTTTATCGACTCAGCCTGCTCTTGCAT
>CAZGIX010000391.1:0-2751 GCA_964525785.1 uncultured Anaerolineaceae bacterium | reverse complement strand
AACATGTTGATGATCGGGCCTCCCGGTGCGGGTAAGACCCTGCTGGCGCGCGCCATGCCGGGCATCCTGCCGCGCATGACCATCGACGAGGCCCTGGACGTGACCCGCATCTACTCGGTCGCCGACCAGCTGCCGCCGGACGTGCCGCTGATCCGCACGCGCCCCTTCCGCGCGCCGCACCACACCATCTCGCACGCCGGGCTGGTGGGCGGCGGCAACTGGCCCCATCCCGGCGAGATCTCGCTGGCGCACCGGGGCGTGCTCTTCCTGGACGAGCTGCCGGAGTTCGGGCTGCGTGTCCTGGAGGTCATGCGCCAGCCCATCGAGGACAAGGTGGTCACCATCAGCCGCGCCCAGGGCTCGCTGACTTTTCCGGCCAATTTTCAGCTCGTCGCCGCCATGAATCCCTGCCCGTGCGGCTTCTACGGCGACCCGGTCAAGCCCTGCACCTGCGCTCCCGGCACGGTTACCAAGTACCAGAAGCGCATCTCCGGACCGCTGCTCGACCGCATCGACATCCACATCGAGGTGCCGCGCGTGGAGTACGACAAGCTCAGCGACCAGCGCCTGGGCGAGCATTCGGCAGCCATCCAGGAGCGCGTCGAGGCCGCCCGCCAGCGGCAGAGGCAACGATTTTCTGTTGAGACGCAGCATGCTGCGTCTCAACCAATGCATGCTGTTTCTCTACAGGCATCGATCGCCTGCAACGCCGACATGCGCCCGGCGGAGGTGCGCCTGTTCTGCTCGTTGGACGATACCTGCCGGGCTCTGATGAAGACCGCCATGAGCCAGCTGCAGCTCTCGGCGCGTGCCTACCACCGCGTGCTCAAGCTGGCGCGCACCATCGCCGACCTGGCAGGGGCAGAGCAGATTGCTCCCCAGCACCTGGCGGAGGCCCTGCAGTATAGGCCCAAGGTGCTGGTGAGCTGATAGCAATCGACGTAATCTGTACTGTGTCACGAGCATAGCCGTCAGCTTGAGATGTAAGAATTTGTACCCTTCGACCGGAGTACCACCGAAGCATTTCCCCCTGACCACTGTTGGGTGTGCAAGGATTAGTGTTTCCCGTGAAAACAACCAGCATTCCAAAATAAGTCTTGCACTTTCAAGATGACGGCGTACGATTATCTATCATCCCGGCGATGATTAATTGCTGAAATCTATGTTAGCCACGCTTCACAGATGCGGCAGGGTTTTAGGGCAATTCTGGATGGATTGGGGATATGGGCCTTTCAAAAGCGAATTGTTCTCGGATACGCTAGCTCGGGTAATTGATAGGTTCGCGGATATTGCACACAGGAGCGATTATCTTATACCACAAACATCCTGCCTCAGATACCCTGGTAGAAATTGTTCAACTCGGCCATCTGGAGTATTGGTATTTAGGTGATGCCGGTAACTTGTTTGTTGCTCATCTCAGACTTGTTTTGTGGCTGGTTTATGTTTTGGGAGAATTTCCTATGACTTCAAAACCTATCATGATCAACCGGGCACCGGTGATGACGCTCTGGGCGGCAGTCGTGGCAGAGCGGTTGGGATACGATGAGCAGGCGGCGCTGACCCTGGGGAAGTCCGTCGCTGGATTGAACGCCCAGGCCAAAGGGCGGCGGTTGGGCATCTACGAAGCGCCAGAGGAAAAAGAGGCTGAAGCCATGCCCCAAAAAGATAAGGTACCCGGCGAACAGACCTTCGTGAGTCTGCTTGGACGGTCGGTGCCGGCCGTCTATACCAAAGACGGGTTGAGGGCGCTTGACAAGGATAAGCCAGCTGACCCACGCAGCGTGCAGCGTTATCTGGAACAGAAGTTTGGGGAGAACCTGGTGGATGCCCGCGCTGCGATGCAGGCTCTGGCCGAATCGATGAGCCCTGGTGAGCTCTCCAAAAGGGCGTACTCGTTGTACGAGCAGTTTCGCCCGGAGATCCCGGAGGGGAAACGTGGCTGGGGTGCCGTCGGTGAGCTGGACCTAGGCAAAATCAAGGCACTTTCCAGCTGATGCTTCAACAAACATTAAAACTGTCTCCAAATATGGGGCGATACTATCAACTCTTTTGTGCCTCAAATACCAGGTGATACTATCAATTTACAATGGCTTTGGCGGGGTCAAAAGTCCGTATATGCCGTGAGAGATGGTAAGCAATTAGATGAACTTCTTCATCTTTCAGCTTGATGGGTTCATTGTTGACAAACACTGGTAGAGCTTTCGGATTCAAAACCCAGACATCGTCCGTAGGTTTCACCTTATCTACATACCAGCCCGGAAATAGCACTACCGGACGAATCGGGAATTTCTTGCCAGTAGTATCGAGAAACAGATCGTTTACCCACTGAGCGAGGGATCGCACTTGGGTGAGGGGATTACGGTCGACTTCGTATCCGTTGACCCGAATAGTATCTTTTAATATAGTAATTCTGGCTTGACCAGTTTTCGGTTTGCTGTATGTTTTCGTTTCGATAACGAATACGCCATGCGGCGAGATTAACACATGGTCTACATTGAAGCCATTACCAGGGATGTCATGATACACCAACGCGCCATCTTTTCGCAGAGTATCAAGATATTGACCAACAGCTTTCTCACCGTCTCGGGCCATTTTCATGCGAATGGCTTCGGCTCGAAGTTCAATTACGCGATAAGTACAAAAACAAAGTGTCGCCAGTGCAATTATTGTGGTTATCCATGGCTTGGGTGGGGTCTTAGTTAGCCAGATCCACCAATCGTATAAGGCCAATGCAACTAGATATGCGCTGAA
>CAZGIX010000390.1:0-2760 GCA_964525785.1 uncultured Anaerolineaceae bacterium | reverse complement strand
TATTTCATCCCCGAATACCGCCTTCGGCGGTTTAGCCGAATCTCGGAATGACATGGGCGGAGGCTGATCGCATGATCCCCAATAACACTGTGTTGGAAGACTGTCGAATTAGCGGCGGTATGTAAAAGGAGAGATGATGAAAATTACCTTCCACGGCGCGGCACAAACGGTCACCGGCACGCAGCACCTGCTGCGCATTAACGGGCACACTTTACTGTTGGACTGCGGATTCTACCAGGGCAAGCGCGCCGAATCTTACGAACGCAACCTGACCTTTCCATTCAACCCGAGGGGTATCGACGCGGTGATCCTCTCGCATGCCCATATCGACCACAGCGGCAACCTGCCGAACCTGGTGAAAAGCGGCTACCGCGGCCCGATCTATACCACGCCTGCCAGCGCGCACTTATCCAACCTGATGCTGATGGACTCGGGACATATCCAGGAGCAAGATGCTGAGTATGTAAATAAGAAGCGCTTCAAGCGCGGCGAGCCGCCCATCGAGCCGATCTACAACCTGGAAGACGCGGCCCATGTGGCGCAGTATTTCCAGCCCATGGACTACGAGGAGCCCTTCGAGCCGGTGCCGGGGGTGCGGGCGCAGCTGGTGGATGCGGGACATATCCTGGGCTCGGCGGCGGTATCGTTGGAGATCGAGGAGAAGGGGCGCAAGATACGATTGTGGTTCTCCGGAGATATCGGCAGGCGCAATCTGCCGCTGGTGCGCGACCCGATCCTGCCAGAGCAGGCGGATTATATGATCATGGAGTGCACCTATGGGGATAAACCCCACCGCGAGCCGCTGGCAGCCTACGAAGAACTGCGCGACGTGGTGAAGAAGACGGTGGAGCGGGGCGGAAAGGTGATCATCCCGGCATTCGCAGTGGGACGCACCCAGGAGCTGGTGTATGGTCTGCACCGCATGATCGACAGCGGCGAAATTCCGCGCGTCCCGGTGATCGTGGACAGCCCGCTGGCGATCAACGCGACGGAGATCTTCCGCGCCCACCCCGAATGCATGGACGCGGAGACGAACGAGTTCATCCGCAGCGACCGCCACAAGACCGCCCTGGGATTCGACCTGCTGACCTATACCCGCTCGGTGGAGGACTCTAAAGCGCTTAACGACCGTACGGACCCGATGGTGATCATCTCGGCCTCGGGGATGGCTGAGACGGGCAGGATCCTGCACCACCTGCGCAACAATATCGAGAACCCTCGCAATACGATCTTGATCGTCTCCTGGCAGGCGCCGAACACGCTGGGGCGCCGCCTGGCAGACCGCGAGACGGAGGTGCGCATCTTCGGGGAAACTTACCAGCGCAGGGCGAACGTGGCAACCATCGGCGGGCTCTCAGCGCACGCCGGGCAGACTTTCCTGGTGGAATATGCCCAGGCGGTGAAGGGATCGGCGCAGAAGATCTTCCTGGTGCACGGGGAGTCCGGTCCGGCCCAGGCGCTGACAGAAAAGCTGGCCGAGGGCGGCATGGGGCAGGTAGCCTACCCCGCGCTGCACTCGAGCTTCGAGGTATGAAGGAGGGGGAAAGTTTTTAACAGGGATGGACAGGATGGGGAACGACCTTTTTTAATTTGAACAAGGATGGAAAGGATACAAAGGATCGCTTAGGGAGGTGTGTTTTACCACCAAGTCACCAAGACACGAGGGAATGGTTTTAACAGGGATATTTAGGATGGGCAGGATGGGGGATGTCCATTTTTTAATTTAAACAAGGATAGAAAGGATGCAAAGGATTGCTCAGGGAGGTGTGTTTTACCACCAAGGCACGAGGGAATGATTTTAACAGGGATATTCAGGATGGACAGGATGAGGGAGGTCCATCTTTTGTTAACAAGGATGGAAAGGATGTATTAGGGGGGTGGGCGGGGAGATCGACCGACATCCTGTGTATCCTGTACATCCTTGTTTATTTAAGAAGGTCAACTGGGTCGCCGACGTGGATGGTGCCGGGGGTGAGGATGTCGGCGCGCAGACCGCCGCGGTGCACCAGGCCGCGCAGGACGCCCGGCTGGGTGAGGCCCTCCAGGTATTCGCAAGGCTCGCACAGGCGCACGCCGTGCACGGTCACGGCGCCGATGCGGAAGGTGACGCCCACGAGGGCGTTGAGCTGGACGCCGCGGGTGAGCAGGTTGCGCCGCGACTGAGCGCCATCCAGGTGGATTCCGGCCCCGGCGGCGAGGTCGTCCAGGGCTTCGCTCTCGATGAGGGTGAGCTGGCGCCCGGGGGAGGGTTTGTCAGAATAGGTGCCCTGCTGTAAGAAGTAGCGGTCGCCCTGCAGGCCCAGCCCTGGGACGGCTTGCACTTGGTCCACCGCCTGGGGCGGCTCTCCTGCGGAAGGGGTGATGTAGATGGAGATGATCTGACCGGGCATGGGGGACTCCATTAATGGGATTCACCACAGAGTGCACAGAGTGCGCTGAGAAGAACCTGTGAGAGTTAAGCAAAGAGATTTAACCACGGAGTACACAGAGAAGAATTTTTAAGGCTACACCAAAGAGTTCGGCAAAGAGGTTGCACCGCGGGGATGAGGTTGGAAAGGTACGCCGAAGAGTCTTGGCTATCTCTGCGGACGCAGCGTCGTTTGCGGTGGAACGATTATACTCGAGGTATGCTATAATTCTGGGTCACTGGAGAGGTGCCAGAGCGGCCGAATGGGACGGTCTCGAAAACCGTTGTGGGGCTAGTCCCCACCGTGGGTTCGAATCCCACCCTCTCCGCAGAGCGTATAACTTTCAGAGCAT
>CAZGIX010000389.1:0-2770 GCA_964525785.1 uncultured Anaerolineaceae bacterium | reverse complement strand
GATACGAGGCGGCCAAATGGCTCACCATGCGCCGATGGCTTGAAACCAATCCCGACGACGAGTTCGCGAAAGATGTTCGCGCCAAACTGACCTCAGAACCCGAGCGCTACGCCGCTTACACTCGTGAATACCTGGGCTGGGGTGTGTTCGCCCTGATGCCGCGGTGATGAGGGGATTACCGGACGACTCAGAAAGAGGTGAAAATCCAATCATGCCTAACAGTCATTTCACCTGACCTTTTCCGCGGCTTCGCCGCTCCAAAGGCAGGTGAATTTGGATGTTGGGGAGCTGTCAATTTTGTTCTTCTCTCACCGGGTACGATTTCTTGAGTTTATCCCTGGCATTCGGGATTGTGAAACGCCAATCGATGGTTGCCCGGGCGGCGTTCCGTTCAGCTTCCCAAGCACCGACTTCGCTTGCTGCGATTGCTTGGCTACCCAACCTGCGATCCAGGCATTGTTCAGTCATAACGCAGATTTCGACTTCAGCCATGTTCAACCAACTGCTATGTTCAGGCGTATAGTGAAGCTCCAGTTTCTTGGTGATGTACCTCTTCGCCATTGCCAACTCTTTCTGGCTTTTGGCGAATTTTAACGATCAAAACCTTTTAGATGAAGTAGTAGGTCCTGACCATTTAATAGTGCATCAGGACTGCCTGTCCCATGAGAACGGTCAGTCCTGATGATTTGTTATCGAGAGGGACCCTGGTGGCCTACTCCAAGAGTGCCAGCACCTCTGGCGGCGGCTCGACATCCTTCTCCAGCACTTCGAAGTGCACGCTGGAAAAGAACTGCGTACCCCCGGGGATCTTCCGCCAGGTCATCAAGGAGATCTGCTTACCGGTCTGCGGGTCGTAGATCGATTCCCGGCGCACCTCGTCGTCCTCAACCACGAACTGCTCTCCGATATACTTGCCCTCGAACCTCATCTCCCCCCGGCTGAGTTGGGCGCCTCTCTTCGCCCCCGATTGGGCCATGTCGGTGAAAGCGTAGTCCAGCGCGCCCGGCTCGTAGGGCTCCTGGGGATAGCTCTCCTCTGCAGCCGGACCCGTCACCTGACCTTCTTTGAATATGCTAACCCTGAGCTGCTCTCCGGAGGCTGCCAGCATGCGGGTGATTGACCGCTCGACCAGGCCGGCCTCGTTCATGTAAAACCAATAATCCATAATGTACTCGAGCGGTATCGGGCTGCCATCTGGCAGGCTCCCCATGCTCTCCTGGTAAAGCTCGCGGGCGCGCATGTGCAGCCACCCGGGGTGGGGGTAGTAGCTGGCGAAGCGCAGCTCGTCCAGCGCCCGCAGTTCTGCCAGCACGGGCTGCTGCATCTCCAGATCGGGGATGCCCTCCGGTCCTGCCATGCCAGACAGTTCGAAGCTCCAGGGACCTTGGATCGAGATGGCTTCCATGAAGGTCTGGTAGACGACCGCCAGGGCATCCTGCTCACTCAGCCCCTCCGGCAGGACCGCGATGCTCATGTTGGAGCCGTGTGGATCCTCTGTGCAAGCGATGGTGATGCCGGTGTGCCGCGCATCCAACAAAGGCTGCACCCTGGTCTGGTAAGCGGTGCAGGTCTGGCCCTCGCGCGGGTAGGCGCTCAGCGACAGGATCTCCAGCGTCGGGCTGATCGCCTCCCCGGTTGCAGGCAGGCTGAACTCCATCACGTCGCAGCGCTGACCGTGCGCTCCTTCCGCGCTGGGCGTTTCCAGGGAGAGCAGCATCCCGCCCGAGAGCGACGCCTGGTGCTGCCCCCCTTGCTCATCGACATAGTGCAGGGTGGATTCATTCACCATCCAGTCCTCGTTATCCGGCAGCTCGATGCACACGTCCACCAGCAGGTCATCGCCATCCCGGCGTGGGTTATCGGCGCTGACCTGCAGCGTGGGAGCGGGCGTGGGGGTCGACGCCGGCGGGCCGATGACCGTCACCAGGTCAGAGAACACCCAGGCGATGCCGTCCGGGGCGCCGATGTAATCCACGGGCACCCACTCCCCCTGCGGTTCGCCGCTGTGCACGGGCAGGCGGTCTTCGCCGCTGATCGTCCCCACGATCGGGTGCTCGGTGCCCGGTCCAGAGCGCAGGTTGACCGGCACATCTGCCATACGGCTGACCACATACGGCGTGGCGCCCGGCTCCGGGCTGGCTGTGACCGGGATGGTCAGCTCAGTATCAACCATCAGATCGGTGCAGTCCGGGCTCAGCCTGTTCAGCTTCATCAGGCTGCCAACTTCCACCCCGAAGCGGGCCGCGATCGACAGGCAGCTATCCCCGGGAGCAACCCGGTAGATCAGCGGTGTGGGCGAGGGCTGCGGGGTTGGTGTGCTGACCGCAAGAGCCGCCTGCGTGGATTGGCTGCCGGAGGCCTCCTGGGCGCCGGTGGTAAATGGCGTGGCGGTCATCTCGACCGCCGGGAGGGCGGATAGGCGCTGGGGTAGCGTGCCGATCACCAGCACGATGATGCCCACCAGCACGGCCAATCCTGCCAGGCTCAAGCCCCAGCGCCAGGCGCCGGTCAGGACAACCCGTACCTGGCTGCGGCGGGTCCGGGCCATGTCGGCGGCGCGCTGCTCGAGTTTTCGCTCCAGGCGCTCTGTAAATTCAGCGTCGGGCGTAGTCGAGCGGAACAGCCGGGTTAGCTGTTCTTCGGTGCCGCTATCCTGGTATGGTGGACGAGCTGGTTCAGTCTCAGCGTTTTTATCCATTATATTGTTATCCGTGGCAATCCGTGGCTCCACTGAAAAAACGACCAGACAAAGGATATCCGATTTTCATCT
>CAZGIX010000388.1:0-2797 GCA_964525785.1 uncultured Anaerolineaceae bacterium | reverse complement strand
CGCATTCACACCGTCAAAATGCCTGTCCCTTCAGGCTAATTGGCGAAGGTATTGATCTCGTATACGAGAATGTAGTTTCCCCTTCGAGATTAGAGTTCTAGTGTTTGAGCTAATGCTCTAGATTTACTGGACGGTACGCAGAATCTTACAGAACCGCAAGGGTGACAGCCAAGCGGGTCTGGGGTAAACTATATTCGATGTCTCCCAGGGAACAGCGTTATCAGAGCATCTTCGAAGCCGCCAGTGATGGGTTGATCATCATTGATTTGGATACCGGCCTGGTGGTCGAGGCCAACCCTGCAACATACACGATGTACGGGTATACTCACGATGAATTCATCGGCCTGCACCCGACCAGCTTCATCCACCCAGACAGCTCTCACCGGTTCACTACATACGTCCAGGTGGTTCAGTCTCAGGGCGGGAACGTATCACTACAGATCCACATGCGCCGGGATGGCTCACAATTCTATGTAGAATTAAGCGGGACAGTATATACAGAACAGGGCCACTCATATCTCCTGAGTGTCGTTCGTGACGTCAGCCAGCGGGTTCATTCAGAGCATCTGCTCCAACAGCGGGTGGAAGCTCGCACCCGCGAACAGTCTACCTTGCTGGAGATCTCCCAAACGTTAGCTTCCGCTCTCGAGCTGCAGCCAGGTCTGATCCTCGACCAACTGCGGGTGATCATCGATTATTCCCACGCCGGACTTTTTAAGCTGGAGGACTCAACCCTGGTAGCCCTGGCTGTGCGCGGACCACAACTGCTGGAGCAGGCCATGCCCTTCCAGATCCGGCTGCAAAATTCTGAAACTCTGGCAGCGCTATTCAACGGGCAACGATCTTCTCGTATCGCAGATGTGCAAAGCGCTGATCCGCTGGCTCGGTTTCTGCGCTCACTTCTGGATGACCAGGCGAGCATTCTGCTGGAGGGCGTCCAGTCGTGGATGTGGGTCCCTCTTGCCATCAAAGAGCGTATGATCGGGGCAATCGGGGTTGCACACGCCGAGCGGGATTACTTTACAGCCCACCACGCCGACCTGGCCCTGACTGTGGCCAACCAGGCTGCGATTACGATGGTCAATGCTGAACTTTACGAACATGCGCAGTCCCTCGCCGCGCTGCAGGAACGGCAGCGACTGGCGCGAAACCTGCACGACGCTGTCAACCAGTCCCTCTTCTCTGCCGGATTGATCGCTGAAGTTCTGCCGCGCCTGTGGGAACGAGACCCGGAGGAGGGACGCCAGTCCTTGGAGGATTTGCGCCGGTTGACCCGCGGCGCGCAGGCCGATATGCGCCTGCTGCTGGCCGAGCTGCGGCCTTCGACCCTGACGGATGCAGAACTGGGCGACCTGCTGCACCTGTTGGGAAATGCGCTGGCAGGCCGGACGAACATCCCAATCAGCGTTACCGTTGCGGGAGAAGGAAAACTGCCCGCGGATGTGCAGGTGGCGCTATACCGCCTGTGCCAGGAGGGGTTGAATAATATTGCCAAACACGCCGGAGCCAGCCGGGTCGACATCCATTTAGAATATGAGACAGGTGCGATTGAACTACGCATTCGAGATGACGGCCGCGGTTTTGACCCCGAACAGACGCCCCCCGGACACTACGGATTGAGCATGATGCGTGAGCGCGCCACAGCCGTGGGGGCGAAGCTATCCATCACCAGCCAGCCGGGATACGGCACCGAAATTGTTATTCGCTGGGTTGAGACCCAGGAACAGAAGGCAGGTTAACCATGAGCCCTTCCCAACCGATTCGAGTAATGTTGGTCGATGACCATACGATGGTGCGCCGGGGATTGGCAACCTTCTTGAAGGTCTTTGACGACCTGGAGCTGGCGGGCGAGGCTGATAGCGGCGAGGCCGCTATCGAACTCTGCAGCCAGGTTCTGCCCGATGTCATCCTGATGGACCTTATGATGCCTGATATGGATGGGGCAACCGCAACGCGCCTCATTCGACATCAGTTTCCCAGTGTGCAGGTGGTTGCACTGACCAGCTACAAAGAGGAGCAGGTGGTTCAGAATGCACTGCAGGCCGGAGCGATCGGCTATTTGCTCAAAGATGTGTCGGCGGATGAACTGGCCCAAGCCATCCGTGCGGCGCATTTGGGGCACGCCACCGTCTCACCAGAGGCTGTCCAGGCGCTTGTTAACGCAGCCAACCAGCCGCCAGTGCCTGGCCAGGATCTGACGGAGCGTGAGCGGGCTGTGCTGGCATTGATGGTTGAAGGTTTGAACAACACGCAGATCGCCGGAAGGCTGGTGGTCAGCCCGTCCACCATCAAAACCCATGTCAGCCATATCCTCTCCAAGCTCGGTGTCTCCAGCCGTACGGAAGCCGTAGCGCTGGCCATGCGTCACAGGCTAATCGCCTGAGTCACTACAGGTACCTGACTCACCCCATCTGATCTCCCCCAACTGGGTGAGATAAACACACCCCGGCGGATGGATGCGGCCGGGGGGTGTTTGTTATAGAATCAATTCATGAAGTGTAAAGTTGCGGCAGATATGCGCTCACACCATCTTCCTATCGAATTGACGCGACCTGAGAACGATTGGAGCCAGCGCCAGCAGATAGAGGAAGCTCTTATAGCTTCCGAGGTTCGCTACCGGCGACTTTTCGAGACCGCTAAAGATGGTATCCTCCTTCTGGATGCAGCAACAGGAATGATCGCTGACGTAAACCCATTTCTGCAAGATCTGCTGGGCTATTCTCATAGCGAGTTGCTCGGCAGGACTCTTTGGGAAATTGGCCCGTTCAAAGATATCGCAGCCAGCCAGAGCGCGTTT
>CAZGIX010000387.1:0-2804 GCA_964525785.1 uncultured Anaerolineaceae bacterium | reverse complement strand
GAGGCGATCGACATACAGCAGCAGATGAATGACCGCCAGCTGGTCGCTTTATTCCAAAGCACCCAGGGCGACATCTATTTATCTCGTAATGCGCCTGAGCTTGCAGAACAGGCCTTTCTGCCCAGTTTACAGACGCTTTTCGAGCTGCAGGATTGGAGCACCTTCCTAAACCCGTTGCGCGGCATGGTAAAACTGCTGGCTTCCCTCCAGCACGATGAGACAGCCGCCCGCCTGGCGGGCGCCGAAACCGGCATCCGTGACCGACTGGGCCTCGCCCTGGCTCCAATCGATGCTGCCAGCTACCGGCCGGCTGTCAAAGCCTTACGCCTGCGCCTGGATCCGGATAATTTCGATTGCCTGCACCAGTCGGGTTCGAGTCTTTCGCCCCAACAGATCATGGAATTGGTCTGCCGTCATCGGGATAGGCAGTAATAAAACCACCCGTTCTGGCTAGAAAACTTTGGCTCATTGGGAATAGCCGTGGTACCCGCCAGATGTGGGGGTAAAATAGCGTAAACGAGGTGGCGCCAGGGAAGGGTTGAGATGAAAAGAGCACAAGTAACGGTACCATTGGACATTCCCGATGTGCGGGTTTTGAGCACAGAGATCAACAAAGTTGGCGAGTTGATCATCACCATCGAGAGCAGCAAAGAAGGGACGATCTGCCGGCAATGTGGGCGAGAGATCCGCAAGCGACATGGGTATGATGAATGGACGATCATCCGCCACTTGCCGGTCTTCGGGCGGCCGAGCTATCTGCGCTATCGCCCGCGGCGCTACCAATGCCTGGAGTGTGAGGGTCATCCGACAACGACGCAGCGCCTGGATTGGCGGGAGAGCAACAGTCCCCACAGCATCGTATATGATGACCATTTGCTGTTGCAGTTGGTCAACTCGACCGTGGAAGACGTCAGTCTGAAAGAGGGCGTGGGGTATGACTGCGTCTTGGGTGTCTTGGAGCGCCGGATCAGCGCCAAGGTGGACTGGGGGCAGTATGTGGCCCTGGGGGTGATTGGACTGGATGAAATTGCGCTCAAGAAAGGCCACCGCAATTTTGTGGTGATCGTGACGGCGCGCTTGGCAGGAGGTCGGGTGGTGATCCTGGGAGTTTTGCCAGACCGCCAGAAGGATAGCGTGGTCGAATTTCTGCGCTCGATCCCAGAGCGTTTGAAGCAGAGCCTCCACACGGTGTGTTGTGACATGTACGAAGGCTTTAGCGAAGCCGTGCGAGAAGAACTGCCCGAAGCCCGGATCGTGATTGATCGTTTCCATGTGGCCAGGGCTTACCGAGACGGTCTGGATGAAATGCGCAAACAGGAACTTGGGCGCTTGAAAAAGGAGCTCCCAGCCGGCGAGTACAAACAATTGAAGGGCAGCCTGTGGGCCTTGCGTAAGAAACCCACGGACCTGACTGCCGAAGAAAGACGCCTCCTCAGACTGCTTTTTCGCTACTCGCCCAAATTGAAGCAGGCTTATGACCTGCAGCAGCAATTGACCGCCATTTTTGACCAGCACCTCTCCCTAGCCAGAGCCAAAACCAAAATCCGAGCCTGGATCAAACGCGTTGCCAGAAGCGGGATGCGCTGCTTCGATCATTTCCTCAACACCCTCGGCCGCTGGTGGCAGGAAATCCTCAACTATTTCGTCAACCGAGACAATAGCGCCTTCGTCGAAGGATTGAACAACAAACTCAAGGTGCTCAAGCGGCGCTGCTATGGATTGTTCAACTTGGAGCATCTTTTCCAACGCATCTTCCTCGATCTGGAAGGCTATCGCCTGTTCGCAGCCCGACCACCATATGTGGCTCAATCACGGTAACTCCCAATGAGCCCCCAATTTTTCCGCGCAAATGGGCCTTCTTTGCCGTTATAATAACCGCTACATCTGAACCGAGGGAGCGATGAACATGCCTTATCAATGGATCCAAATTCCAAAAGGTGGGGAGAAAATCACCATCCAGAACGGCGCCTTGCAGGTGCCCGATCATCCCATCCTGCTTTTCGTGGAGGGCGATGGCGCCGGGCGCGATATCTGGCGCACCTCCGTGCGCGTCTTCGACGCCGCCGTAGCGAAGGCCTATGACGGCAAGCGCAAGGTGCACTGGATGGAAGTATACGCCGGGGAAAAAGCATTGGATAAAACCGGCTCGTGGCTTCCGGATGAAACCGTACGGGCCTTCCAGGAATATCTGGTGGGCATCATAGGCCCGCTTGCCACGCCCATCGACGGCGGCATCCGCTCGCCGAACGTGGGGCTGCACAAAGCCCTGGACCTGTACGTCTGCCAGCGACCCATTCGCTACATCGCCGGTTTACCATCGCCAGTAAAGCACCCGGAGTACGTGGATATGGTGGTCTTCCGCGAAAAAACCGAGGACGTCTACTCCGGCACCGAGTTCCAATTCGGCACCGAGGACAACCGGCAATTCAGGGACTTGCTTAAGGAACACTTCCCCAAGGAATACGCCAAGATACGCTTCCCGGATAGCGCTGCCTTGGGCATCAAGCCCGTCTCCAAAGAGGGCAGCTCCCGCCTGGTGCGGGCGGCGATTCAGTGGGCGCTGCAGAACGGGCGCCGCAGCGTGACCCTGGTGCACAAAGGCAACATCATAAAGTTCACCGAGGGCGCCTTCCGCAATTGGGGCTACGAGACCGCCGAAGCCGAGTTCGGCGAGCGAGTCTACACCTGGGCGCAGTGGGGCCGCACCAAAGAAGCCCAAGGGGAAGAGCAAGCTAACGCCGAGCAGGAGGCGGCTCTCAAAGCTGGTAAGCTCCTGATCAAAGACGTGATCGCCGATATCGTCT
>CAZGIX010000386.1:305-2827 GCA_964525785.1 uncultured Anaerolineaceae bacterium | reverse complement strand
CCTCCCTCCATTCCCGATATGGTAATACTGTCTGCATGGGCTTTGGCGACACCTCCGCCGCCACGGAGGATGCTTTGATCCTGGAGGGTCGCCTGCACAAGCTCGGAGCGGTGAAGTACGATTACACATCCGGGGATTACATGCGGCCCTGGCGTTTTACCGACCGCGAAGGACGCCTGGAGCTGGAGTTCACGCCCTTCAAAGAGCGCCTGGCGCGCACGAACCTGGGGGTGATCACCAGCGAGGTGCACCAGATGTTCGGTCGCTACCGCGGGCAGGCGGTCAGCGACGAGGGTGAAAAGATCCACATCGAGGATCTGCTGGGCTTTGCCGAGGAGCACCAGGCGCGCTGGTAGGACACTGATCACCCATTGACGTTTTCGGCGGGCAGGCAACACATAAAACCTGCTCTAAAAACCACACGGCCCACCCAAACGCTGAACTCGAGCACACACCACAAAAATAATTTCCGGATCGGTTCATAGATTAATAAGGTGTTATTAGTATTATAATCAACGCCATCTCATGTTAAAAGGCGGTGACTGGATGGCAGCTAATCTGGAACAACTGGTCAAGCTCGACCAAAGCGCCCTATCAGATCTAGGGACGCGTTTACGCGGCGCGCTCCTGCTGCCCGGCGACCCACCCTATGACGAGGCGCGCTCCATCTGGAACGGCATGATCGACCGCCGGCCCGCTTTGATCGTGCGCTGCCTGGGTGTGAGCGATGTCCTGGCATGCGTGAACTTTGCCCGCCAGCATGGCCTTCAACTTTCCATCAAGGGCGGCGGTCACAATATATCCGGGTTGGCGGTGTGCGACGGGGGCATGCTGCTCGATATGTCGCTCATGCGCGGCGTCTGGGTGGATCCCAGGGGGCACACAGCGCGTGCACAGCCGGGCTGTCTGTTGAGCGACGTGGATCGTGAGACGCAGGTCTACGGACTGGCGGCGGTGCTCGGCTTTGTCTCCACGACAGGCATTGCCGGGCTGACGCTCGGCGGTGGGTTCGGATACCTAAGCCGGCGCTTCGGCTGGACGAGCGACAATGTCCGGTCGATGGATGTGGTGACAGCCGATGGCCGCCTGGTGCGCGCCAGCCAGGATGAAAACCCGGATTTGTTCTGGGGCTTGTGTGGAGGCGGCGGCAATTTTGGGGTCGTCACCAGCATTGAGTATGCGCTGCACCCGGTCGGTCCGGAAATTGTGGCAGGGGGAATTGCATGGGATATCAAAGAAGCAGAAGGTGTGCTCGAGATGTACCGGGAGATCATTCGGGATGCCCCGCCGGAGATGGTTTGTGTGTCTGCTCTGCGGATTGCCCCACCCGCCCCATGGCTGGCGAAAGATATTCACGGTAAACCGATCATTGGCCTTTTCGTCTGCCACACCGGGCCGGTCAAGGAAGGCGAGCGGGCTGTGGCAGCGATCAAGTCCTTCAGATCGCCGGTCGGAGATGTCATCCAGCGGCGGTCGTATCTGTCGCAGCAGAGCCTTCTCGATGCCACCCAACCGAAGGGACGGCGCTATTATTGGAAATCTGACTATTTGCCCGGCTTCCCGGAGGAGATGGTCTCGAAGCTGATCGAGCACGCCCAGACCATCGCTTCCCCTCACTCAGGGATCATCTATTTTCCGCTGGATGGGGCATTGAACCAGCTCCCAGAAGACCATTCCGCCGCCGGCAACCGGGACGCCGCTGCCGTGCTCAATATCACGGCCTCCTGGGAAAGGTCCGAGGACGACAACGTAAATATCGAGTGGGCGCGCCAGACCTGGCGGGATATGCACCGCTTCTCTACAGGCGGCACATATATCAATTTCCAGACGCTGGATGAAGGCGATGACAGAATTCGGGCTGCTTATGGAGATAACTACGCGCAGCTCGTAGAAGTCAAGAGGAAGTGGGATCCTGAAAATTTCTTCCGCACGAACAAGAACATCGTCCCATGATCCAGGGAATCTTTATGGAGACAGATCATGAACTGCTGTCAATGCCAGGGGATTGAGGAATTATTCAGCCAGCAATACGTGACCAGGGAGCTCAGCCGCTACCACACCAGGGGTCCAGACAAGACCACTCGTATGCTGACTGAAGCCATCAAAGAGAAAGGTGTCGATGGCTCAACGCTGCTCGACATCGGCGGCGGAGTGGGGGCAATTCAGCATGAATTGCTCGGCGCCGGCGTACAGGAAGTCACCAGTGTGGAGGCCTCCAGCACATACCTCACTGCCGCCAGGGCTGAGGCCCAAAGACGAGGTCTCGCCGAGCGCGTTAGCTTCTATCACGGAAATTTTGTCGATCTGGCGGCAGACATCGCCCCGGCCGATATTGTTACGCTCGACCGGGTCATCTGCTGCTATCCTGATATGGAGAAACTGGTAGGCCTGTCTGCGGCACGGGCGCGCAAGCTATATGGACTGGTCTATCCACGTGATACATGGTGGGTGAAAATTGGGCTGGCCTTGGAAAATTTCGTCTTCCGTTTGCGCAGGAGCCACTACCGTGCTTATTCCCACCC
>CAZGIX010000386.1:0-295 GCA_964525785.1 uncultured Anaerolineaceae bacterium | reverse complement strand
AGACCCTGGTGAACAAGTATGGCTTCAAACGGCGAAGCTATCGCCAGACTCTTTGTGGGCAGGTGGTTGTCTACACTCGCTAAAAACCTATCGGAAAAAATTTTGGCAACCCTACGGTTTATCTGCCCCGGGTGATTCGATAGGGTGGTAATAAGTGGTCTGCGTTCCCAGGCTGCCGGATGAGTATAATAAAAAGGATGCCGAGATGGCATCCGTTTCCGCGGTCTGCCCGCCGAGACCGCAGAGCCAGGCATCTCGCTTACCAATCAGCCAATGCCAATAAGGGCCATTCCGA
>CAZGIX010000385.1:0-2829 GCA_964525785.1 uncultured Anaerolineaceae bacterium | reverse complement strand
TACAAAAATATGACCAGCTGCCGGGCCTCTCCGCGCAACCAAATTTGCGTTTCGACCGGCTATCGACCACCGAGGGACTGTCCTACAGCTTCACCACATCCATTCTCCAGGATCAGCAAGGCTTCATGTGGTTTGGGACACGCTACGGTCTCAATCGGTTTGATGGCTTTGATTTTAGAGTGTTCGTCCTGGGATCCAGCGGGGATGTTCTGTTCGCCAATTACGTGCGAGCCCTACATGAGGATCGTAGCGGCAACCTGTGGATCGGTACCCTCGTCGACCTGGTACGCAAGGATATCAAGACCGGGGAGTTCGTCCATTACGTGCCCGACGCCGCCAACCCCCAAAGCCTGGCGCCGGGGCAGATCTGGGCGATCGCAGAGGATGCCGCGCGGAACCTATGGGTTGGCACAACCGAGGGCTTGAGCCGCTACGATCCTGCGACGGACGCCTTCACCCGATTCCTGCCGGACACATCAGTGCTCAGTTTCCTGCTCGACCGGCAAGGAGGCGTCTGGCTTGGTACAGCAGCAAATGGGCTGTGGCACTACGCGGCCAACTCGCCAGACCAGGGGGAACCGCAGAAGTACCGGTATGATCCTGCCAACTCCACCAGCCTGAGTGAGGATCGAGTCACTAGCCTATTTGAGGATCACGAGGGTGCTCTGTGGGTGGGCACCTGGACGGGCGGGCTTAACCGGCTGGATCGCGCCAGTGGCAAGATCACCCGCTTTCAACACGACCCGGAGGACCCGGGCAGCCTGAGCAACAACTACGTAAGAGACATCCTTGAAGACAGCAACGGCCGCTTGTGGGTCGGTACGGATTACGGTCTAAACCTGTTCGACCGGGCGACGGGCCGTTTCTTCCAGTATCACTATGATCCGAACGACCCGCGCAGCCTGAGCAGCGACACGATCTGGGACATCTACGAGGATCGTTCCGGTGTCCTCTGGTTCGGCACGGTCAACGGGATCAGTAAACTGAATGAAACCGCCAGCAACTTCACCCATTACCAGCAAAGCCCCAGCCAGCCCAGCCAGGGGTGGGGCGCGCAGTCAGTGACGGTGTTCGACCCGCACGATCCGCCGGGACTGAGTTCCAATGCGGTGTCCTCCGTTTATCAGGATCGCCAGGGTATCCTGTGGATGGGCACCAACACAACATACCGGGGCGAGCTCAACCGCCTGGACCGCGCGACGGGCGTCGTCACGGTGTACCAGCACAACCCCGATGACTCCACCAGCCTAAGCCGTGGGCCGGTGTACGTCACCTACGAAGATCGGTCTGGAACGCTTTGGGCGGGCACGCTGAACGGCCTGGATCGCTTCGACGCCCAGACGCAGTCGTTTCAAGTCGTAGAAGCGTTTCGCGGGCTGCGGGTGACGGCTATTGTTGAGGATCAGCGGGGAGCCCTGTGGGTCGGCTACTGGGGAGGAATTTCCCGCCGTGAGCCGGGCGTCTCTACCTTCGCCAGTGTGCCGTTGGATCGGGAACTGGTGCTCGGCGTGGATCGGGTCTATGCCATCTACCCCGATCGCGCCGGAGCGGTGTGGGTCAGTTTTGGCAATCTCGGCCTCTACCGGCTGGATCCGGCCGCGGCGGGCGGAACCGAATTGACCGTCCACCACTTTCCGCAAGACCGCGCCGATCCCCGCAGCCCTGGGGCCGGCACGGTGATGAGCTTCTACGAAGACGCACAGGGCATCCTGTGGATGGGCAGTGTGGAGGGCGGGCTGGTGCGTTACGACAGGGACACACAAACCTTCACCCGCTATGTGCCGGATGCAGGCCCCGATAGGTACGTGAGTTGTGTTCAGGGCGACGCCCAGGGCTTCTTGTGGATGGGCACCGAGCTCGGCCTGGCGCGCTTCGACCCGCGCACGGAGAGTTTCTCCTACTTCGATGCCCGCGATGGCCTGGTGATCGGCGAAGAGTCCGAAGGATCGGCGTGCTTCCAGAACCAGCAGGGTGAGATGTTCTTCGGCAGCAGCCAGGGCGTCAACACCTTCTTCCCGGACCAGATCCGGGACAACCCCAATCCGCCGGTAGTGGCGATCACTGCACTCAATCTGAAGAACCAGCCGCTACGCACCGATCTGCTGCCTGATGAGCAGATCAAACTCTCCTACCGGGAAAACTATCTATCCTTCGATTTCGCTGCCCTGGACTACACTGCTCCGGCTAAAAACCAGTACGCCTATAAGATGGAAGGGCTCGACGCTGACTGGATCGAAGCCGGCACACGCCGCCATGCCGACTACCCGGACCTCAAGCCGGGAACCTACACCTTCCGTGTCAAAGCCTCCAACAACAGTGGGGTTTGGAATGAGCAGGGCGCAGCGGTGCAGATCACCATCACACCACCCTTTTGGCAGACCTGGTGGTTTTTCGGGTTGGTGGGCGTGGCGCTGGCAGGCACTGTTGCTGCGGGGGTCCGGCTGCGCTTGAAGAGTGTGGAAGCGCGCAGTCGCGAGCTGGAAACCCAGGTAGCTAACCGCACCAGGGAATTGGTAGCCCTCAATGAAATTGCCGCAATCCTGAACCTGCCCCAGGATTTGCAGGGGGTTCTGAGGGATGCGCTGGGTAAGACACTGGAGGTCACGAGGATCGAAGCCGGGGGCATCTATCTCCTGGATGAAAAGACGCAATTATTAACTATCGCCACTCACCAGGGTTTCAGCTCGCAATTCATCCGCGAGGTCGATGAGCTGCAAGTGGGAGAGGGCTTCTCAGGTCTCGTGATCCAATCTGGCGAGTCCCTAGTTGTGAAAGATGTTTCTGCCGATCCACGCCTTACCCGGATAGTGGTGCGAGAGGAGGGATTCC
>CAZGIX010000384.1:0-2847 GCA_964525785.1 uncultured Anaerolineaceae bacterium | reverse complement strand
TTTGTGATTGAAACGATAAAGCAGTTCAAAATGTAAGGTGGGCGTGTTATGCGTGTAGATAGCGGCATTCAATGCCTGGATTTCCCATGTATCGACACCAATCGCGCTGCTTATTCCAACCCGGAAATTGACATCGATCCTCAGGGAATATCTGTCGTATTGATCTCCGAGGCCGCACCTGCCAATCCAGCGGACGGATATTATGCGGGGGGCAGCTCACTCTTCCAGCAGACTACCTTGCAGGCTTTCAGCGATGCTGGGGTGCAGGCAGATTCTCTCCAGGATCTTGTGGTTCGCGGTATATATTTCACCACAGCTGTGAAATGCGGCAAAACCTCCTACAACATTGAAACGGCTACGATCCAGGAGTGCTCGAAGATCTTAGAGCGTGAGATCAGCCTCTTCCCTAACGTGCGCGCCTTCTTGCTGATGGGTGATGTAGCGATCAAGGCGGTCAATGAGGTCGCCAGACGGAGGGGTGAGGGCAGGGTCATACCCGCTGGCTCGACCTATAAGATACGTGGAGGGATTTATACCTTCCGCGGAGCGAGGGTCTTTCCATCTTACCTGCAGGCAGGGCCTAGCTTCAACATCGAGAAGAGCAAGCGCAAAATGATCGCTCAGGATATCGCCACGGCAATGGATTTACTGCTACGATGACTGGCGCGGCTTGCTCAGTAAGCTATCCTAACGTTTTTGGCAGGCGAATCGCGGCGGTTTTGTGGAATGAAATACTTGACCCTTTTCACTGGAAACGCTAAAATGAAGATGAGGATGAGTCCATCGGAAGTTATCGCCTTTGTCAATAGTCCGTGGAGAGAGACGCCGTAACCAGATATAAATATGGAGAGTGGAATGCATACACCTTGGGAGAAACGCTTTGCACAGCGCACCCAACGCATGAGCAGCTCGGCAATCCGCGAGCTGCTTAAATTGACTGAAAAACCGGATATCATCTCGTTTGGCGGGGGCATGCCAGCCCCCGAAGTCTTTCCTGTGGCGGAGTTCCAGGATGCCTGCCAGGTTGTCCTGCGCGATTTCGGCCCTAAAGCGCTGCAATATGGCGCTACCGACGGCTACCGCCCGCTGCGTGAGCAGATCGCCCGCCACACTTCTCGCTATGGCATCGATGTCAGCGCCGACAATATCCTCATTACATCTGGCTCCCAGCAGGCGCTTGACTTGTTAGGCAAAGTCTTTATCAACCGCGGGGATCACATACTTGTAGAATCCCCAACCTACCTGGGAGCGCTGCAGGCCTGGAATGCCTATGGCGCCGAGTATGTCACCGTGCCGATGGATAAGAGCGGCATGAATACCGACGTACTCGAAGAGGCACTGCGCGCAGGTCCAAAATTCATCTACGTTCTGCCCAACTTTCAGAATCCCACCGGTGTGACTCTGTCAATCAATCGCCGCCAGCGGTTGATAGAGCTGGCCGACCAATACGGGGTGCCGATCGTTGAAGATGACCCCTACGGTCAGCTGCGCTTCGAGGGCGAGCACCTGCCGCCAGTTGTGATGCTGGATGATGTCTTCCGCGGCAACTCTCACGGCACTTATCATGGCAACGTCATCTACCTGAGCACTTTCTCCAAAATCCTGGCGCCGGGGCTGCGGTTGGCATGGGTGGTCGCTCCTCCGGAAGTTATTCACAAGATGGTGCAGGCCAAACAAGGCGCAGACCTGCATACCGCCAGCTTTACCCAGATGGTCGCCCACGAAGTCTCACGGGGTGGCTTCCTGGATCAGCACATTAAGCTTATCCGCAGCACCTACCGCGAGCGCCGCGATGCTATGCTGGCCAGCATGGATCGCTTCTTCCCACCCGAAGTGGATTGGACCCATCCGGAAGGGGGCCTGTTCCTGTGGGGCACACTGCCCAAACACATCAATGCAGCCGATGTGCTCAAGGTAGCCATCGAACAAAAGGTGGCGTTTGTGCCTGGAGAACCCTTCCATCCGAACGGCGGTGGGCATAACACGATGCGCCTGAATTTCTCATACTGCACGCCGGAGACGATCCAGGAAGGTATACGCCGCCTGGGTGACGCAATCTACCAGATCATCGGATCGCCTGTAAGGGTGAGCTAGGAGTCGTTTCACGATCAGGATATTGAGGCTGCGGGTCTGCGAAGGTGCCACGCAGACCTCCAACAACCATTGGTGACATGATTGTTAAAGATAACGTGATGCGGGCAACCAAAAGCTCGCATCACGTTATTTAATTCTGTTGTTGAATGCTACTTTATCTCAAGTAGCTCCACCTCGAAGACCAGGGTGGCATTCGCTGGGATAACGCTGCCCGCACCCGCTTCGCCATACGCCAGCTCGGGGGGGATAGTGAGCTTACGCTTGCCACCTACCTTCATCCCGGCAACTCCTTCATCCCAGCCCTTGATCACTCTGCCGGCGCCCAGGCTGAACTCAAATGGGGCACTACGGTCCAGCGACGAGTCGAACTTGGTACCATCCGTCAGCCAGCCGGTGTAGTGCACCGACACAGTATCCCCGGATTTAGCCTCCGCTCCACTGCCAACAACCAGGTCTTGATACTGCAAACCGGATGCGGTGGTGACGACATCGCCACCCTCGGCAGGCGCGGTAGGAGTGTCCTCGGCAGGGCTCTCACCCGTGCGGCTGGTAAAAACGAAGTATGCGACTGCCGCAACCACCACCACTGCTACGACCCCGAGGATGATGCGGGTATTGCGCTGTTTGGCTTCTCGGGCTGCGCGGCGCTGCTCTCGCGCAGTTCTTGGAGATGATTTCATTGTCATCCTTCACCTCAACTCAGGGATATTCCCGGTACTTTGGGATTGGTATTTCTGTGGTGTTGGCGGTTTG
>CAZGIX010000383.1:0-2849 GCA_964525785.1 uncultured Anaerolineaceae bacterium | reverse complement strand
CAGGAGGACGAGATCCCCGAGCGCTACGCGGCTTTCATGCCGGCTTACCAGGTGACGATGGACCTGCTGCGCCAGGCGCCGACGCACTGCAAGTTCATGCACTGCCTGCCAGCCTCGCGCGGGGTGGAGGCTACGGATGAGGTCATGGATTCGCCCCAATCGATCATCTTTGACCAATCGGAGAACCGCCTGCACACTGAGAAAGGCCTGCTGGTCTGGCTTTTACATCCCCGGATGAAAAATCCCAGCCCGGAGCTGCGCCTCGAACATGAAGCGCGGATATCAGGGATTTTTAGGGATCTAGCTTAACCTCACCTGAAGTCAAGATCAGGTTATATGATATGAGCTCCGGTCGGCTTAGCCGACCGGAGCTCATATAAACGTTTCTTTGCCTCCCCCAGTCCCCGTCCCTTTGTCGGACGGGGACTGGGGGAGTAACGGGGTGATAGGGGGTTTATGCGGTGATCACCCCTGGAGATGAGCTTCTAAGAACCACAGGCGCTTATCCAGGCTGTGCGATACGTCGATGAACAGGTCCGAAGTCGTCATATCCTCTGCTTTTTCGGCGCTGTCGATCGCTTCTCGGACACTGCCGCCGACCAGAGCATAACGGTCAGCCAGGGCTTTCACAACTTCCAAACCCTCGAATATCCCTTTGGGAAATTCTTCGATCTGTGAGGAAGCAGCAGCCATCCTTACAGTGCCGAGCGCCTCGCCACCCAATGCGGTGGCTCGTTCAGCGACCATATCGATATATTCAACCAGCTCCTCAGCCATCTCATCGAACAGCTCATGCAGCTGGTAAAACTCACGCCCTTTCACATTCCAATGGGCTTGCTTAACCTGGCTGTACAGGTCGAATAAATCGCCCAGTGTCTGGTTGAGGGTACTGATCATCTGTCCTCGGGTCTGGCTGCTCAGGTCGATGCGGGTCTTGAAGGTGCGCACCTTTCCATCGGCTGAGTTTTTCGTACGCGTTTGGCTATTACCCATCGTTGTGTTCCTTCCATGTGGAGAAAAGTAATTGAATCCAGCAGCGCTGGGATTATCATTCAGAGCTCTTCACCGCTGATTTAATCTCCTCAGCGCCCTGTTCCAGGCTGGATTTCTGCTCTTCGACTACCCGGCGACCGATATTGGTAATCTGGCGCGCTTTTGTCTGGGCGCCTTCCACCAACATGCTGGCTTTACTTTGCGCTTCATCAAGAACTGTGCTCGTTTTATGTTGAGCGTCCGTCAGGGTATCTCGAAGCATAAGACGGTTCTCTTCACCGGTCTTTGAGGCGGTAAACCACACCACTGCTGCACCGATTGCGCCGCCGATCAAAACGTATAGGAAATTCCTGGTCATTTCTTACCTCCAAATATGTGTCAAGTATGGTATTGGCCCTGGCGCATCTGATTTGCGCAGCCGGGCGTTATCGCTTCCCTGTGCTGCCGGATGGGAAACCCTTCCTTGGGAAGCAGCTTTAGACAAGTATATGCCTCCTCGGCTTGCATGTTTATGGGGAGGATACCTAAATACGATGGGGAAGACTCCCTACTTTCGCTCAACCTCCATATGTCTGCCGTTCCGGTCTCGCGCTATAATAGAATTACCTTATATCAACCCACTCATCTCTCATCTCTATTCTCTGATCGCTATGTCCCTTACCCTGACCACCACCCCCCGTCAAGATGGCTTTTTCATGCCCGGCGAGTTTGCTCCTCATGCCGGCTGCTGGATGCTGTGGCCCGAACGCCCGGATAACTGGCGTCTGGGCGCCAAGCCAGCCCAGGCAGCCTTCACAGCCGTAGCGACTGCTATCAGCCGTTTTGAGCTGCTGACCATGGGCGTCTCCGCGGCGCAGTACCAAAACGTCCGCAGAATGTTACCAGGTGCTGTGCGTGTAGTCGAAATGAGCTATAACGACTCCTGGATGCGCGACTGCGGGCCGACCTTTGTCATCGATGGCCGGGACGGTGTGCGCGGCGTGGATTGGGATTTCAACTCCTGGGGCGGGTTAGCTGGGGGATTATACTTTCCGTGGGATAAGGATGATCAGGTAGCGCGCAAGGTGCTGGAGATCGAGCGCCTGGCCCGCTACAAGGCTCCTCTGGTGCTGGAGGGCGGCTCGATCCACGTCGATGGGCAGGGCACCTGCCTGACAACCGCCGAATGCTTGCTCAATCCCAACCGCAATCCGCATCTTGACCGGAGCCAGATCGAAAATTGTCTCATGGAATATCTGGGTGTGGAGAAAGTTATCTGGCTGCCGCGCGGCGTGTACCTGGATGAGACCAGCGGGCACGTAGATAACCTGGCGTGCTTTATCCGCCCGGGCGTGCTGGCACTGACCTGGACTGAGGACCGCTCCGACCCGCAGTACGAGATCTCAGCTGAGGCCTACGAGATCTTATCTCGAGAGACGGATGCCGGCGGACAGCATTTCGAGATCCACCGCTTGAACCAGCCTGGACCCTTGTCTATCACCGAGCAGGAGAGCCAGGGGGTGGATTCTGTTGAAAACAGCCTGCCGCGCCAGCCTGGCGATCGCATGGCGGGCTCGTATGTCAACTTCTACATCGCTAATGCTGGCGTAGTCGTCCCTACCTTCGACGATCCACACGACGAAGCTGCCCTTCGAACTCTGTCGGAACTCTTCCCCGGACGCGCAGTGACCGGCGTACCTGCGCGTGAGATATTGCTGGGCGGGGGCAACATCCACTGCATCACCCAGCAGCAGCCGCGCTCAGGCTAGCGAACAGCTATAGTTATATTCGGACATGGAGGGGGTCAGGTGTCCGTCCCAAAGTGTCTGTAACATAAGCGGTGGGTTTTGACAAAAAGAGCAAGCTCCGTGTAAGAT
>CAZGIX010000382.1:0-2860 GCA_964525785.1 uncultured Anaerolineaceae bacterium | reverse complement strand
GTTCTCCAGAATATGGAGCGCCTCAAACAGCTGGGCATGCTGGGGATGTATGGTTATTACGAAGCAGCCGACCTCACCCCGGCGCGCCTTGCCGTGGGTCAGGAGATCGCCATCGTACAGTCCTACATGGCCCACCACCAGGGGATGATCATGCTCTCGCTGGTCAATTATTTGCGGGGGGATGCGATGGTCCGGCGCTTCCAGAGCAACCCTCTTATCAAGAGTGTAGAGCTGCTGTTATTGGAGCAGATTCCAATGGATGCCCCGATCGAACAGCCGAATACCGAAGGTTCGCCTGGTGTGCGCCTCATCCGACCCCGCAGCCTGGCCAGCCCCTGGGAAGTGGATCCGCAAGCGCCGCAGCCCAGGGCGCATTACCTCTCGAATGGCCGCTATAGCATCCTGATTACCGCTGCGGGCGGCGGGTACAGTGCCTGGAAAGAGAATGATCTGACCCGTTGGCAGCCCGACACTACCCTGGATAAATGGGGAACCTGGATCTACGTCCAGGACGAAGAAAGTGGCGCGGCCTGGTCGTCGGGCCTCCACCCTACTTTAGTGAGCGGCGATGAGCATGAGGTCTTCTTTAGCAGTCACTATGCTGAGTTCCGCCGCCAAGATGGCTCACTGGCTCAGGTGACTGAGGTCTTCGTCGCTCCGGAAGATGATGTGGAGGTTCGCCTGGTGACCCTGACGAACCATGGGGATCAGCCGCGGCGCCTTCGTTTGACCAGCTATGGGGAGGTCATCCTTGCTCCCCAGGCAACTGACGCCCGCCATCCGGCATTCAACAAGCTGTTCATCGAAAGCGGACCGCTGCGCAGGGGCAACGGTTTGTTGTTCTGGCGACGGACGCGTTCCAAGTCGGAAGAAGGGGTCTATCTTGCCCATGCAGTGGTGATCAGCCCGGGTGAGATCACCGTTGTGCAACCCAGGCTGGAAACCGACCGCGGTCGATTCCTGGGGCGTGGCCGCACCGCCCGTCGTCCGGCTGCCCTGGAGGCTGGCGCGCAGCCCAGAACCGGGACCTCTCTGGACCCGATCTTTTCGATTGGCCAGGTAGTCTATCTGCCACCGCATAGCACACTTCGCCTGGCTTTCCTGACTGCCGCAGCACACACAGCGGAGAGCTGCCAGTCTTTAATCGACCGTTACTCGTCGTTGGATGCAATCCAGGCAGCCTTGGAACAAGCCCGGGTGCTCGCTGAAGTAGAATTGAACGAACTGGAGATCTCCAACGCCCAGTTGAAGGATTTTCAAACCCTGTTGTCTTTGCTAGTTTTCCCCTCTCATGCGTTACGAGCCGGCCCCGAACGGTTGTCCGACAATCAGAAAGGTCAGCCAGGATTGTGGCCCTTCGCAATTTCCGGGGATTACCCCGTCCTCCTGGTCGAAATTGAGTCCGAGCAGGAGCTTACTCTGGCCAGGGAGCTTCTCCAGGCGCACACTTACTGGCGCAGGCGCCGACTCATGATCGATCTGGTGTTCCTGGACAAGCTGGGAACCAGCTATAATCAGGAGCTCAGCTCGCAGTTTTATAGTCTGGTGGCGCGCACGGCAAGCGAAGGATGGCTTAACCGCCGCGGAGGCATCTACTTGCTCCATGTAGACCAGATGGATGAGGCAGAACGGGTCCTCTTGGAAGCGGCGGCACGGGTGGTGCTGGATGGTGCCCGAGGGACTCTGGCTGAACATCTTCAGTACACACCGGTGCTCGACCATAAGCCGTCCCGGCTGCCGCCCTTCTCTCCATCGCTACCCGGCGGGGTGGATTTGCAACCGACCGTGCCCCTGTCTCGTCCTCAAGACCTGCTGTATGACAATGGTCTGGGTGGTTTCAGCCCGGATGGGCGCGAGTATTGTATCTACCTGGCACCCGGACAGGTCACGCCTGCTCCCTGGATCAATGTGATCGCAAACCCGCACTTCGGTTCCCTGGTATCCGAGTCTGGGTTAGGCGCCTCCTGGGCCGAAAACAGCGGCGAGAACCGCTTGAGTCCTTGGGGGAATGACCCGGTCTCCAATGAGCCCGGCGAAGCCTTGTATTTGCGCGATGAAGAAACGGCAATCGTCTGGTCCCCCACCCCGCAGCCATCTCCTGCCCCGGCTCCCTATCTGGCGCGACATGGTGCTGGATATACCATCTTCGAGCACCACAGTCACGGTCTGCGCCAACAGCTAAGAGTGTTCACCCCACCAGATACCCCAGTTAAAATCCTGCAGCTCAATTTGGAGAACACATGGGATCGGGCGCGGCGAATCACTGCTACCTATTATGTCGAATGGGTGTTGGGGGTAAGCCGGGAAGTGACTCAGCAATACTTAATCCCGGAATTCAGTAGCGATCCTCAGGCTTTGCTGGTGCGTAACCCATACAATACCGAGTTCTCGGAACGCGTGGCCTTCGTTTCAGCCAGCAACCCCCTGCACGGTCTCACAGCCGACCGGACGGAGTTCCTCGGCCGGCTGGGCAGTCTGGATGAACCGGCTGCACTCAGGCGCATTGGACTGGCGGGGACGGTGGAAGCGGGGCTGGATCCCTGCGCCGCCCTGCAGCTCCACATTGACATCCAGCCTGGTGCCGAGGAACAAATTTACTTCGTGTTGGGGCAGGCCGAGGACCGGGATACAGCCCTCGAATTGGTACGCCGCTACAAGGAACCGGGGCAGGTGCAGGTTGCTTGGGAGTCCAATAACCGCATGTGGAATGACCTGTTGGGTACGGTTCACGTTCAAACTCCAGAACCCGCTTTCGATCTGCTGATCAATCGCTGGCTTCTGTACCAGACCCTGGCCTGCCGCATCTGGGGGCGAACCGCCTTCTACCAGTCCAGTGGAGCCTATGGCTTTCGCGATCAGC
>CAZGIX010000381.1:0-2862 GCA_964525785.1 uncultured Anaerolineaceae bacterium | reverse complement strand
GAGATAAAGAAAAGGTTTAGTAAAGCTGATGTCTGGGGCATCGATTACTCGATCTCTGCGATAGAGGGGGCCTCCTCCAGGCTACATGGCGATATTGAGTTTGCTGTGGGAGATGCCTACCGCTTGCCGTATCCGCCAGAATCATTTGATGTGGCTGTCCTCAATAACATCTGGGAGCATGTTCCCGATCCCCTGCGTTTGCTCGAGGGCGTAAAGCGAGTTTTAAAGCCTGGGGGCTATGTGATCATTTCCACTCCAAGCCGTTATCGATTTCGTAACATGGTCAGAGCTTGTCTCGGCTTGCCTGTAGTATTTATGTCAAAACTGCACGTGACCGAATACACGGTTGGACAAGTACTAGAACAGCTGCGTTTTGCCGGGATGGATGCAAAGGCGATTGATGAACCCCTCCGAGGCCCGGCTGGAGGGATGTTGAGATTCATCGCGTTCAAACTGGCAGTGCCGACGATTCGCATGATGCTGCGGCTTGTTGGATCGCACCATAGTCCTGAAGAAACTGTTTTCTATCTCGCCAGAAAGACCGGTTAACCATGATCAATGAAGGTCTCGTGCATGATATGGCCCAGTTGCGACACTTAAATGATGTGGGCTGGAAGAGGCTTGCAGCCCACATTCATTAACCCAATCCGAAGCAATGAAAGGGCTGTATGAATATCCCATTCAATAAACCCCACATGACCGGCAAGGAACTCTGGTATATCGCCCAGGCCCATGCCAACGGCCACCTTGCTGGAGATGGCAGCTTCACGAAACGCTGCAACGCCTGGCTTGAGTCCCAAACCGGTGCGCACAAGGCCCTGCTCACCCATTCCTGTACCGCAGCCCTGGAGATGGCGGCGATTCTGGCTGATTTGCAGCCGGGGGACGAGGTGATCATGCCGTCCTATACCTTCGTCTCCACCGCCAATGCCTTCGTGTTGCGGGGAGCGGTGCCCGTGTTCGTGGACATCCGGCAGGACACCCTGAACATCGACGAAAGCCTGATCGAAGCCGCCATCACTGATCGGACCAGGGCGATCGTGCCGGTGCATTACGCGGGTGTCGGCTGTGAAATGGACACCATCATGGCCATTGCCCGCAAGCACAATTTGCTCGTTATCGAGGACGCCGCCCAGGGCATCATGTCCACCTACAAGGGCCGCCCCCTGGGCTCGATCGGCCACTTGGGCTGCCTGTCCTTCCACGAAACCAAGAACATCATCAGTGGCGAGGGCGGAGCCCTGCTCGTCAACGATCCTGCATTGGCGGAGCGTGCCGAAATCATTCGCGAGAAGGGGACCAACCGCAGCCAGTTTTTCCGTGGACAGGTGGACAAATACACCTGGGTCAACGTGGGTTCGTCCTATCTGCCCTCGGAGCTCATCGCCGCCTTCCTGTGGGCGCAAATGGAAGAGGCGGATGAAATTACACGCAGACGGCTGGCGATCTGGGATGCCTATCACCAGGGGCTGGAAGGCCTGGAGAAAGCAGGAAAACTGCTGCGGCCGACCATCCCCAAAGAATGCGTTCAGAACGCACACATGTATTACATCCTGCTGCCCGACCTCGCCAGCCGCACATCGCTGATCAGCGAACTCAAGCAGCACGACATCAATGCCGTGTTCCACTATGTGCCCCTGCATAGCGCACCTACCGGCGTGAAATGCGGCCGGGCGAGCGGTGACTTGAAAACCACGCAGGATCTAGCGGACCGCTTGCTGCGCCTGCCGCTATGGCTGGATTTGGAACAGCACCAATCGTTTGTGATACAGCACGTAACTGCTGCGTTGAATAAACAGAGCTGAAAATGATTAATTTAAATATCCGGGACGGCCAAATTTTGGCTGCCATCGTGGCTTTGGCTATTTTGCTCAGGTGGATTTTCTTTACTGGTTATTTCGGTTCCGACGAAGTCACTTACACAGCGCAGGCTTTGGCGATCACTAAAGGTGTCTGGCCGATTTCGGAATATATCGGCTCTATTCGCTATGGCGTGAATATCCCGGTTGCATTTTTCATGGCTCTACTTGGGCCGAGTGAGTTTTCGGCCAACCTGTGGTCCTTCCTTTGTTCGATTGGTGAAATTATCGTTGTCTACCTATTCGCACGGCAGCTTTGGGGCGTGCGTGCTGCCTGGCTTGCGGCATTGTTATTGGCATTTTTGCCTCTGCACGTGCACTACGCCGGGCGGCTCATGGCTGACTCGCCTCTCGCATTTTTCATTACACTGAGCTTCTACTTTTTTTGGTTGGCAGAGCAGCAACGGCGCATTCTGTGGTACGTGCTCACGGGCGTTTCGGCTGGTCTTGTGTTTTGGGTCAAAGAATCCGTATTCCCTGTTTATTTGTTGGTCTTCGGTCTATATGCCATCGTTTCTTGGCGCTGGAATTGGCGTTGGCTTTTAGTCGCTGGATCTGCGCTTGCAGTTTTGGCTGCAAACAGTCTATTAATGGCATGGATTACGGGTGATCCGCTTCACGTTTTTCACGTGATACAGAGGAACATGCAAACCCCAAATCCAGTGCTTTCTCCTACAAGAGGGCACAGTCCGGATTATTACTTTAAATATTTGTTCATTGACATTAAGCACACTTGGTTGCTTGCCTATATTGCCTTGGGTGGACTCATCTTGATTGTGAAAAATTGGGGCGGGGCAAAAAGAGACTGGAATAGCGGTGCATATGTTGCTTTGTGGTCAATCGGCCTTGTTCTGGTGTTTTCATTTATGGTGGTTTCCGGAAAGCCTCTACGATTTATCCCCAAGCAGACCAATTACATGTTGATTTTCGTGGCCCCACTAGCGATGTTGGGTGGATATTTTTTATCCAGACTCGGTAAGAAAGTGTCATGGGCTATTGTCGG
>CAZGIX010000380.1:0-2889 GCA_964525785.1 uncultured Anaerolineaceae bacterium | reverse complement strand
CGATGGGGGTGGCGCCGATATCGCGGAAGATCAGGAAAAACGGCAGCACCACGGCGATGGCAGGCATCATCTTGGTGGTCAAGATGAAGAAGAGCAGGTTCCCGCCTCCAACGTTGTAGCGAGCGAAGCTATATGCCGCCAGAGAAGCCAGGATAATCACAATGAACGTTGATAGGAGAGAAACATACAGGGTGTTGCCGATGAACAAGGCGAAGTTGGACCTGGCTATCGCATGAATATAGTTATCCAGCGTCGGCTTGAATAGGAATCTAGGTGGTGTCACCATGATATCGTTTGCCGGCTTAAACGAGGTCAGGATCAACCAGGCGATCGGGAACACCGTCCACAGCAGGACAATCAGAATGATCCCGTAGCGTAACATTTCAACAGGTGCTTTTCGTCTCTCCAACATGTGGATTTACCTCCTTACCTTGCTCCCGCACGGGCGGAAAACATATTTAACAGCGGCCTCAGGGCAAATAGAGCAGCCACAACCACTGCATACAGAAATAGGAGCGCCATCGTCGAAGCGTAATCCATGCGGAAGAACACCAGACCCTGACGGTACAGGTAGTAGGTCATGGTTTCCGTCGTCGAGCCGGGACCGCCGCGGGTGAGCACAGCGACCGCGTCATAGAGGCGCAGCGCATCGATGGTGCGCAGGACGATCACCAGGAACAGCACCGGCTTCAGCATGGGGAAGGTCAGCTTGCGCAGCACCCGGAAATAGGGCGCCCCATCCAGCTCGGCGGCCTCAAAAGGCTCCTTCGGGAGCGCCTGTAAGCCAGCCAGGACGATCAGGGCGACGAACGGCATCCACAGCCAGACGTCGAAGATGATCACCGCCCATAAAGCGACGTCAATATCACCTAACCAGTTGGGCTGTGGCAGCCCTGCTAATTTCAAGAAGTAGTTGTACAAACCAAATTGGGTATCATACAAATACCGCCAGAAGAGACCTGTTACTGCCGGAGCCGTAGCCAGCGGGAGGATCAGCAGGCTGCGGATCAAGCCTTTTGCCACGGTGGCGCCGTTGATTAGGAAGGCCACGAAGATACCCAGGATGACTTCGATGGCAACAGCAAAGACTGTAAAGAACAACGTCGTGCCGACCGACTGCCAGAAGAATTTGTCGAACAGCACGGTGCGGTAATTTTCAAGCCCGACGAACCCCTGGATGCCGCCGTGGGTCAGGTCAGCCAATCGAAATGAAACGTTGATAGCGTAGAACAGGGGATACAGGGCAAAGAAAGCGATGATGATCATCGCCGGCAGGATCAGCAGGACAGAAAACCAGGTATCCGACATCGCCCTGCGCTGTTTTTTGGGTTCAGCACGGCTGTCCTGGGGTGCGCTCATGGAAGTCGATGGCATGACTCTCTCCTTAGGCAGACAATCCCGGTAAAGGATTTTCTGATTGGGGTGCCCGGCGGGGCACCCCAGTCAGAAAGGTTAAGATACGAACTTACTTGTTAATTGGGCATGGGCCGCCGCAGATCTTCTCGACCTCTACAGCCAGGTCCAGTACCGCCTGCTCGGCGGTCTTCTCGCCGGCTGCCGCTGCCTGCAGCGTGGGGCCAAGCGTGTTGTAGATCTTGGCGCCAAAGGGGGTGTAGAACAGGTTGGAGCGGGTGTCCTTCATGCTCTCAAACACCTTTACCAGGGTGGCAAAGTGCCCCGTCTTCGTGCGATTAGCTTCCGAAGTGATCTCTGGATCGGTCAGGATGCTCATGCGCGTAGTGGTGCCGCCCATCAGCGAGAACTTGCTCTGCGCTTCTTTGCCGGAGATATAAGCGACGAAGTCCATAGCCTCGTTGGGGTGCTTCGAAGCCGCGGAGACAGCCATCAGGAAGCCACCGATATAAGCTTTATTTTCAGGGGCTTCAGCGTTGCACATCTTGGCACCGGGCACGGTTTTCTCGGTGTTAACCGCGTTCGGCCACTGGTCGAGGAAGAAGCCCACCGTCTGGGCGATCTGCCCGTCCTGCATCGAATCCATCACGCCATTGTAGTTCACCGTCAAGGCGTTAGGTGGAGCGAAGGGCAGCAGGTCTATATACCACTTCAAAGCCTTGGTGATATTTTCCACGTCAACGGTGCCGTCATCCTTCAGCCAGTCTCCGCCGTAGGACCAAAGGAAGGCGGAAAGCTCATCCTGAATCTCCTGGAAGCGCCCTGCTTGCAGGCCGGTCCCGTAGAAGTCCTTGGTGAGAGGCTCGCCTTTGAGCATGTCCCCGGTTTTGCGGGTGAAGAACTCAGAGATATCGCGGTGCTGCTGCCAGGTGGTGGGGATAGCCAGATCATAGCCGTACTTCTCCTTGAAGGCTGCCTGCTCGGTGGGGTCCTCGAAGAGGTCACAGCGTCCAAAGTAGCCAGCGGTGTAGGTGTAGTACGGCAGACCCCAGATCTTGCCCTTGTACTGGGTGGTCATATCCGCCAGGATGGGGGCGACATCGGCATAGTCAACTTCCGGATGCGCCTTGATGTAGTCATCAAAAGGCAGGATGAAGCCGTTCTCGGCGAACTCAGCCTTCTCCGCCGTCTCCAGGTTGACCACGTCGTAAGCGCCGGTCTTCCCAACCATCTCGATCACCTGCTTGTCGTAAAGCTGGGAATTGTCGATGCCCACAACCTGCACCTTAACGCAGTGGGTCGCTTCGAAGTCCGCCACCAATTCGGTCATGGCAATGGTGTAGAAGCCTTCGATGGTCGACCAGGCGATCGGCACGCGGTCCTCATCCTTGCACTCGCCCGTAGCTGCCGCGGGCTCCTCGGCGGCGGGTTCCTCAACAGGGGCCTGGGTCGGCTGTGCGCATGATGTAAGCAGCATGGAAGCCAGTAACAGAATGAAGACCAGTAGCTTGAAATTGCGTTTCATGGGTTTACTCC
>CAZGIX010000379.1:0-2891 GCA_964525785.1 uncultured Anaerolineaceae bacterium | reverse complement strand
GGGGGTTAAAGGCTGTGGATAACTTTTAATGGAGTCCTGTCAGAATCCCTCAAACAGAATTGCTAAATCATCAGACCAGCTCGGCCGCTTCGACGCGCGGCGGCTGCGAATCCAGCAGGGCGGCGTACACCACGGCATTGTCTGCCAGCGATATGCCCTGCTGGCCTATCTCGTTGATCACCTTGAAGCACACCGCCACGGGTGGCCTTCCACACCTTCAGGAAGGCACTCTGGGTGAGCAGCGGCTCCTTACACCCCGCCACCGCGTTGCGGAAGCGGATCAGCTCCAGGGTGTCTTCTAGGGAGACCGGGTTGAGGCGGAACCAGGCATCCACCCGGCTGAGCACCTCGGGGCGCTGGTTGAAGATGCGCTTCAGCTCAGGCTGCCCGAACAAGATCACCTGCGCCAGCTTCTGCGAGATTTAGGAAAATAATGCCAGCTACAGCAGGCTCAGCAATTTTCCGGCACGGGCGTATGGGCGCAGTAGCTAGCAGATTGCGGCTCACAACGGACTGCCAGGCTGATATGTGTATAAAGTGATGTATAATGGGAGTGGAGGTGAGCCATGACCACCCAGATGGTTCGCAAGCAAATCTACATCCTGAAGCGCCACGCTGCCTTGCTCAAGCGACTGTCGCAGGCGCGTGGCCTGAGCGAGGCCGAGATCATACGCCGGGCTATCGACCGCGAGGCAGCCGGAGAGCCCGCACAGCCTGCCGTCGACCGCTCCGCCTGGCTGGAGCTGGTCGCCTTCCTGGACGTCCGTCAGAATATACCCGGTGAGCATCGACCCTTCCACTGGAACCGGGAGGAGATTTATACTGACCGTCAGAATCGCTGGCCGCGCCATAACGAGCAGGATTAGCCCATGCCGCCCATATTGATCGACACCAACCTGTTGGTGTACTTGTACGACAGCGGGTCACCCGCCAAAGCGGCTCAGGCGCGACGGGTTTTGGACCACCTGAAGCTGACCCGCAGCGGCAGGCTGAGCGTGCAGAGCCTGGCGGAGTTCATCCAGGTCTCCACCCACAAGCTTGACCCGCCGCTCAGCCGCGCCGAGGCGCTGGCACAGGCGGGCCTGTTTACGCGCATGTGGCCCATCTTCGACCTGACCGCCCTGATCGTCCTCGAAGCCGCCCGCGGCGCCCGCGATTACGACCTGGCGTATTACGATGCCCAGATCTGGGCCGCGGCCCGTCTTAACCAGGTGATAACTGTCTTCAGCGAAGACTTCAACGATGGACAGGTGCTGGAGGGGGTGCGCTTTGCCAACCCATTTGCCGCCGGCTTCCGCGTGGAAGACTGGGCCTGAGCGGGGACGGTGGACACAGCACAAAACCGTCAGAACAGTTGGAGGAGCAGGGGAGGGAAAGATGAATCTGCGTCTTGTATGTCTTCGAAAAGTGAGCGGAACTGCACTCGCCTGGATGATCATATTTTTTCTCCTGATCACAGTATTTCCGCTTCCCCGCCCTGTCCTGGCTCAGGATGAGACGCCACCGTGGTAGCAGAACCTGCAGGATAACTGCGACCCCGATCTGCAACGGTATCGCGGCGTGATGTACTGCACTGGAGAAATCCTCACCGAGGATGGCGAGACGCGCACAGCTCATGTGATCGTGGTGGATACGCAAGCAAGCGGTGTACGGCTGGAATATATTATCGCCCAGGGTGTAGACAGGCAAGGCCCCCTGGTCCGTGCCGAGACGTACTCGCACTGCAATAACTATACGCATGGGCCATGCGCAACCCCCGGAGTACATCCACTGCTCGCTTTACCCTTTCCTCCACTCTCCCCCGCCCAGCCTGTGTTCCCTGAAAAACATAACCTGAAGATCTGGTCTCAGGGTGAATCCTCGGAAAGTTGCTGCTTCAGCCATCGCAAAACGTACTCTCGAAAACGGCCCAGGTCATCCAGGCGCTGCAAGTTTTGGTACACCAGGTCCCAATCCACCCTCAGATATTCGTGCACCAAAATGTTGCGAAACCCTGCAATGGACGCCAGGCGCTGCGCAAAATCAACCGGCAGGATTCCCATCTCGCCCACGATCAGGAATGCCTCGTAATAATCGACCGGCTTGCGAGCATTGCCCAAGGCAATCAGCCGGTGACAAATATCGATACAGGCCTGCGCAGCGACCTCCAGGTTGCGCTCGATAATATCGCGCAGGTAGGCATCCTGGAGAAACTCCCCCAGTGGCTTACTTTTGAGTGGCTCTAATCTGGCCAAGCGCTCGTTCAGTTCGTCCAAGCGCCTCTCGATACCGCTGAACTCGGCGGTCATGCCCACCCTCCTCCAAAATCGACTTGCGCTGCGCCCGCAGCACCGGCAGGTAATCCCCATAACGGCTCAATACATCCGCCTCATACTCCACGCGCATCAGCGTATCGCGCTGGAAGATGCAAATACCCTGAGCGATGACCGCATACGCCAGCTCGACCGGGGCGCGCTGCAGCACAATGACATCCACCTGCAGGGGATGCACCGCCCGGCCCAGCTCGTGAGCCAGCCGAGCCTGCATCTGAGCCTCATCCCCGCCCCCCTCACTCAGGATGCCCACATCGACATCGCTCAGCGGCCCGCTGGTCTCGTCCACTTGCGAGCCAAAAAGATACGCCAGGTGCAGGCCCGGCTCATTCTGGAGCACCGCGGCGATGCGCCTGATAATTTCGCTCCTGTCCATGGGAGGCATTATAACATCGACCGCCTCTGTTCCCACGCCCCTGCTGCAGCGCGCCCGTTTCGCATATTGATTTCATCCTGAATCGACTATACAATTAAGCTAAATACCGTACCTTATTGACCGTCCCCGGGGAGGAGTATTATGAATAAAATCCAGCCATCCGGGATCGTCACTGTCTTGTTTATCGTCGTCCTGCTGGCCTC
>CAZGIX010000378.1:0-2910 GCA_964525785.1 uncultured Anaerolineaceae bacterium | reverse complement strand
CTTGGTGGTGGATTTGCTTGGCTTGAGAGGCTCCGTCGCTGCAGTGCCTCAACTATCCGTGGTCGGTGTCGGAGTAGCCTCCGGCGCCTCCTCGGTTGCCGCCGCGTTCGACCCCAGACGGTTGCAGATGCCCTCACTGTCGGCCACGATGCTCATCAGGATCGAATCATCGGGATAGGCCGCCCGCACCTGGTTCAGGATCTGGCGCGCCTCCGGGCAGAAGTCCTGTTCCGGTCGGCTGAGAAAGGCCAGCACCGTGCCGTATTCCACATAATAATATGCCACGGTCAGGTTGGTCAGGTCGAGCCCTTCCACCGCCACCCCGCCCGCCTCGTTCTCCTCAGCGTTGCAGCCCACCACGGCACACTTCAGCACCGGGCGCGCCCCCTCGTAGTTGCGGGATTTGATATAGATGATGCCCAGCTGCCCGTAAGTGCTGGCGATCGTCGGGTCAAAGCTCAGGGCCGTCTCGGCATTGCGGGCCGCGATGAAGAACTCGCCCAGCTGGGCGTAGGTCTTGGCGATCTCCAGGTTGGGGATCGGGTTGCTCACCCCCAGTTGGGTGTTGATCTCCGCCGCCTGGGCATAGTATTCCAGGGCTTTATCGTACAGGCGCAGGCTGAGGTAGTTGCGCCCGATATACACGTACAGGAAGGTCAGGTTGGGACTGATCTTGACCGCCTTGAGGTATTGTTCGATGGCGCTGCGGTACTGGCCCAGCGACTCCAGCACAGTGGCATACACGCGGTGCGCGTCCATCGAATCGGGGGCCAGCACCACCGCCCTCTCGGCGTTCTGCTCCGCTTGCGACCATTTCTGCTGGTCCAGCAGCACCTCGGCGTAGAAAGCCAGCGCCAGCCCGTTCTCCGGGTCCAGCCCGTAGGCGCGCACGGCCTCGCTCTCGGCCTCCAGCAGCAGCTCCTGGCGGCGCTCCGCTGGCACCAGCGGGCTGGTGGAGTACCAATCCAGCACGAAGGCCCGGATGGCACGCACGGTGCTGTCGTCGGGCGCCAGCTCCACAGCCCGGTTGATCGACTCCAGGGCTTGCTCCAGCCGCTGCAGGCGCTCACGGTCGTTGCTCAGCATCTGGGTCGAGTAGGTCTCGATGCGCGCCTTCTCGGCCCATGCCTGGGCGTTGTCAGGATCGAGCTGCAGGGAGCGTTGGTAGGTGTCGATGGCGTCGTAGCGCGGCGGAGTGGGCTGGGGTGGGTCGGGATCGTCCAGCTTGCCGGCCAGGAAATAGGCCTGGGCTTCCTGAATATACGAGTTGGCGGTGCGGGTTGGGGTCGGGGTGGGCTCGAAGAGCGGCTCCACCTGGCCGCGCTCCAGCCCGTACAGGATCCACACGCCTGCCAGGATCAGGCTGATCCACAGCATGATGCGGTACGGGTTCACCTGGGATTTCTGGCGGTGAAAAGTTGGGCGTTTACCGACGATGTCGCGTTCCATGGATTATCGATCAGGGCTCAGGCGTGGCTTCGGCGTCCTCGCCAGCTTCGACCTCTGGGGCGGGCGTCTGCATGCCCTGCTGGCACAGATCGATGCCTGCCTGGGCATTCTCGACTGCCAGGTCATAATCGGGGACGCCGGTGAGCAGTGCCTGGAAGACCGGCACGGCCTCCGTGCAGCGGTTGCTCTTAGCCAGCGCAAAGCCGTAAAACCAATAATACTGCGCCACAGTGCTGTAATCCAGCGGCAGCCCCTCCACAACCTGGCCTTGCTCCGTGGTGCCGCCGTGCACCACCAGGCCCAGCTCGGCGATGGCCTTATCCATCTCCTGGTTGCGGTAGTACATGGTGCCCAGGTTGCCGTGCAGGCGGGCGTTGTCCGGTTCCACCTGCACTGCCTGCTCGGCGTACTGCACGGCTTTGCCGAACTGCCCTTCATTGGCATACGCCAGGGAGATCTCGGTGGGCGCCACCGGCGAATCGGGATTTAGGGCGAAGGCGGTCAGCAGCTCTTCGACTGCCAGGTCGTTTTCGCCGTTCACCCGGTAAGCGAAGCCCAGGTTGAGATGCAGGTCGGCGATCTTATCGTTGATCGCCAGGGCAGCCTGCAGCTCGTTGATGGCTTCCTGCACGTTCTGCGTGTTGAGCAGCACCAGGCCGCGTGCCCGGTGTGTTTCCAGCAGGTTGGGATCCAGGGTTTGGGCGGTCTTAGAAGCCTCGATAGCCCGGTCCAGGTCGCCGAAATCCCCCTTATTGACCAGGATTTCAGCATAGAACGCGTGCGCCGAGGCCAGGTTGGGGTCCAATTCGAGCGCCTTCTTGACTGCCGCCTCTGCGGACAAGTAATCCCCCATAAAGCCCTGCGCCCAGCCCAGTACGGCATGCGCCATGGGATTGTTAGGGTTCTTCAGCAGGGCATTTTGCGCGTTCTCGACCGCGCCTTCGTAGTCTCCGGCGAATATCTGCAGGCGCGCCAGGGTGATGTAGTTGGCGGGATTGTTCGGGTCAGCCAGGATGGCCTTTTGGTAGGAGTCGATCGCCTGGCTTAGCTTGCCTTCCTGGTAGAACTGCTCGGCTTCGTTGACGAAGCTCTCCGGGCTGCGTGTGGCTGTGGGGGTGGCGATGAACAGCGGCGGGGTAGCTGGCACCACCACCTGGTTCAGGTACAGGAACATGCCGATCAGCCCTAATAGCAACAAAATCCGCCACGGGCTGGAGCGCCGCCTGCGCCGGCTGTTTAGATTCCACCGATCGCCTCTTAAGTACATGTTAACATGATCTTACCATCCTCCGGGATAGCAAGTCAAGCGCCACAGAGCGGCGAGCTGGTTTACTCATCGGTTGTTAAGCCACGGGAGACCAAACTTCCCCCTGTCGCTGCACTTTGCGACGGGGGGATTGAGGGGGGTCTGCCCCGCATCGCCAATCCGGGCTGGCCCTACCCACTCTCTCCTCTCGACTC
>CAZGIX010000377.1:0-2932 GCA_964525785.1 uncultured Anaerolineaceae bacterium | reverse complement strand
GCTAAAATGATTAGAAGTCATCTCAAAAATGGTTATTTGTCTTCGATATCCATGCAGGAGGGTCATGGAATAAACAGCACAATTCTTTGCTCGAAAAGGCGTTTCTGTATTTCCTGGCGGGGATAATGCACTGCACGTGATCACCGGCGTCCTCCAAAGAGTATCTGCGAGAATCTACCAATTGAGCGACAGGAGGTGAACGATGTCGATCAAGTCCGTACTGCGCTTGAGCGCCACGCTCGGGTTAGCCATGCTTTTCATTTCAGCCTTTCTCTTTCTTGCCAGCGCCCCTTCGCGCGCCGCGCCCGATGTGCTCTATGTAGCTCCAGGAGGCAGCTGCGGCAGCGCCAGCCCGTGCTACGCCACGCTCCAGGCTGCGCTGGATGCCGCCCAGGAGAACGATGAGATCCGCATCGCCGCCGGTATGTACCCCATCCAGGTGGGGGAGGCTCAGATCGCCTTGATCGAGAAAAGCGTGGCCATAATGGGCGGTTATACGACCAGCGACTGGAATGCACCCGATCCGGAGGCTAATCCCACCATCTTGAACGGCCTCAGCCAGGGACGCGTGATGGTCATCTCCGGCACGCTGGATGTTTCGCTGTATGGGCTGCACCTGGTCTACGGCAGCGCCGAGGGGTTAGGCGGGTACCCGGTCTGCTACTCTGAACACGATGCTGGTGGGGGCGTGTATATCCGTAATGCCACGGTGACCATCGACCAGACCTGGATCATGACCAATACCACCCCCGACAATGGCTTCGGCGGTGGGATTTACGCGGTGGGCGCCGATATCTCCATGACCAATGGGACGGCGATCCAGGCCAACTACGGTGGAGCCGGGGGCGGGCTATACCTCAACCATACCCATGCCAGCCTGGAGCAGGCTGCGGTCCTGGATAATCATGCCGGCGGACCCTAGGGAGGCTGCCAGCATGGCGGCGGGGGTATAAATATCGTCTACGACAGCCAGGTGGAGATCTTCGACAGCACCATCCGCGGCAACAGGAAGCTGATTACCACCAACGGAGCGGGCATCTTGTTCCAGGATGGTCGCCTGGTGATTGATAACAGCCGGATCGAAGAGAATGAAGGTACCGCCGTACGGGTTGTCAGCTATCAACCTGGCTCGCAAGGTGCAAAAGCAATTCTGAGCGGGAACGTGATCCAAAACAATGCAGGCAGTGGGGTATCGGCAAGCAGTTTTGGCGGTACAAACGCCATCACCATGACGGACAACCTGGTGCAGGGCAACCACACCGATGGATTTGGGGCGGGAATCTCCATTAACACGCGGGCGACACTTATTGGAAATTCAATCCTGGACAACAGGACCTCGGGGAACGGCTCCTTCAAGGGGGGAGGTGTATATTTATACGGCAGTGAGGACAGTCCTATCCTTTTCCAGGGAAACCGGGTGAGGGGCAATACCACCGGAATTGCCAGCGGGGGCCGCGGGGGTGGAATTTACGTGGAAGGAGTAAATGTCACCCTGGATAGGAACATCATCCAGGGCAACAGCGCCAACGCAGGGATTTCGGATTACTCCGGTTCCGGCGGAGGCCTCTATGTGGACGGCGATGTGACCTTGACGAACAACATCGTGACCGATAATGGGGTGGGAGGTCCCAATGGGCGCGGGGCCGGGATCACAGTGGCAGGCGCAGCGCCGACGCTCTACCATAACACCATCGCCCGGAATACCGGCGGATCAGGCAGCGGTCTGTATGCGACCTACTCCGGTGAACCGGGTTTGCCGGTGCTGTATAACACCATCATAGCCGAGCAGGCGATCGGCGTCGAAGTGAATAACGCTTCACCTCAGAACCTTGCCACCTTGTACGGGGTCTTGTGGTGGGGCAACACCAGCAATACCGCCGGGTCCGCATTCGCCTTCGACGAGGTTACCGGCGATCCAGCCTTCGTAGATCCGGACGGGCTGGATTATCACATTGCGCCAGCTTCAGCTGCTATCGATGTCGGCCGCACGGATGGTGGGGTCGCCGGGGATGTTGACGGCGAGGCCCGCCCGCATTACGACGGATACGACATGGGGGCGGATGAATGGTGGCCTCTGGTAGCGCAAAAATATGTATCAGCCGACAGCGCTCAAGCAGGGGACGTGGTGACCTACACGCTCACGCTAAGCAATGCCACCCGCGCAGAGATGGTGGTAAGCCTGGCGGATGATCTGCCCGAGGAAGTCACGTATATCGGACCGCTGAGCTACAACTACGGCGCGGGCAGCTATGCCGGTGGCACGGTAAGCTGGTCGGGGACAGTCCTGACCGATACGCTGGTTGTGATCTCTTGGCCGGTCCAGATCGGTGAAGGTGCCAGCGGCGATATCACCAACCTGGCAGCCATCAGTGATGAGTACGGTGATTTCAACACCAATCCAGCCACCGTGAGGGTGCCGGTGGTGGTCGATGAGAGAACCCTGTATCTGCCGATGATCGTGCGTTGATGCAAGAGACGGCTCAGCTGTTATATTGACCTGGCAGCTGAGCCGTCTATCTCATATTACAACTGTGTAGAATTGATCACCGGGCAAATGCCCCCAAGCATCAGCGATCGCTGGGGATATCCTTAAAAATCTGCCTCATTTTAACGGCGTAGGTGCGAAAAGCCTCTCTTCCCTCATTGGACAGGCGCAGCGTGGTGTTCGGGCGGCGGCCTTTGAAGCTCTTCTCAACCCGGATATAGCCGGCTCCTTCCAGCTTGCTCAGGTGCGTCGAAAGATTGCCCCAGGTAAGGCCGGTCTGGTTCATCAGGAAGGTGAAGTCGGCGCTTTCGACCACATACAGCAAGGCCATGACCGACAGGCGCGCCGGCTCGTGCACCAGCCGGTCCAGACCGGCCAGCCCGGAGATGTCTGCGCTCTCGGAGATCTCACCCATGGGTCACCGTTGGCGGCGGCAGCGGGTACTTA
>CAZGIX010000376.1:0-2953 GCA_964525785.1 uncultured Anaerolineaceae bacterium | reverse complement strand
AGAGATGAAAATCGGATATCCTTTGTCTGGTCGTTTTTTCAGTGGAGCCATCCGTTTAATCCGTGTACTTGCTAATCGTAAAATCCGTGTAGCATTAATCCACTGCACAAGTTTGCTAATCCCGTGCCATCTGGAGGAAGCCATGCAAGCAAATGACCAATTCTCACCTCGCCCAAAACAGGCGCTCAAGCTCCGTCGCAGCTGCCTGGGGTGTGCCGGTAGGATTGCCCTGGGGTTGATTTCTATCGTGGTGATCTATTACGGATCGTACTTTCTGCTGCGCGGACCCCGCGTAACCGGGCCGCAGGCGATCGCGCATCGTGGCGACAGCGCCCACGCGCCCGAGAACACGCTGGCATCGTTCCGCCAGGCTGTCCTGGTGGGGGCGGATTGGCTGGAGATGGACGTTCAGCGCAGCGCAGATGGAGCCCTGGTTGTGATCCACGATGAGACCGTTGACCGCACCACCGACGGCAGCGGGCGGGTGGTGGACCTGACCCTGGAACAGATCCGCGGCCTGGACGCCGGGAACGGCGAGCGCGTCCCCACCTTCGAGGAGACCATCCAGCTTGCCAGGGGTTCTGGGGTGGGCATATTCCCGGAGGCCAAAAGTCCCGCCTTATATCCGGGAATCGAAACCCAGATCGTCTCAGTCTTAGAGGACCAGGACTACCTGCAGCAGGCGGTGTTGCAGTCGTTCGAACACGCCGGTCTGGAAGCCGTAGTACGGGATAATCCCGACCTGCTGGTCTGCCCGCTGTACGGGCTGTGGGATCTCAGCCTGGGCAGCGTGCAGCCAGCAGAAGCGCCAACCGTTTGCCCGATGGCGGAGATGCTGCTGCTCAATCCGTGGATGTTGCGCCAGGCGCATCAGGACGGGCGCCTGGTCTACGCCTGGTTCGGGGTTTTGGAGCACCCGTTGGTGATGCGCTTGATCCTGGCTCTGGGTGTCGATGGTTTAATGGTCGACGATCCTCAGGCGTTGGTGAAAATCATCGAATAAAATTAGTAAATATTCATCATTATTGTAATATTTTCTTAAGACTTGGCTGGTACACTACCCTTAATCAATTGCTGTATACCTTAACCACCAATTTCCACCAGTCAAGGTCACCATGATTAAAATCCCATCCTCCGAGATCACTCCCGAAAGCGTCTATCTCAACCGGCGCCAATTCATGAAGCTAGGCGCTCTAACCGCCGGCGCTCTGGCACTGGCTGCCTGCGGTCCTGCCGCCGGCGGCGATGACAGCAGCCCATCTGCCACGACCGGTGCTGCCAGTGGGGCTGGCGCCACGGCCTCCGCCCAAACCGACGAGATGGGCGAACCGCTGACCGAGTACGAGGCAATCACCACCTATAATAACTACTACGAGTTTTCGATGGATAAGCAAGAAGTCTCTCGCCTGGCGGTAGATTTCAAGACCCGCCCGTGGACGTTGGAAGTGGGCGGGTTGGTAAATAAGCCGGCGACTTTCGCCATCGATGACCTGCTGGCTAAATTCCCGCGCCAGGAGCGCATTTATCGCCTTCGCTGCGTGGAGGCCTGGTCGATGGTTGTCCCATGGCTGGGTTTTCCGCTGGCAGACCTGCTTAAAGCGGTCGAGCCCACCGGAGACGCCAAATACGTGCGCTTCGAGACCCTGCTGGATGAGGAGCAGATGCCCGGGCAGCGAGTTGGGTGGTTCCCGTGGCCCTACGTCGAGGGTTTGCGCCTGGATGAGGCCATGCACGACCTGGCGATCCTGTCCACCGGATTGTACGGGAAAGACCTGCTGCCCCAGAACGGAGCGCCCCTGCGCCTGGTTGTGCCCTGGAAATACGGCTTCAAGAGCATCAAGTCGATCGTCAAGATCGACCTGGTGGCTGATCAGCCCACTTCTCTGTGGATGGCCTCGGCGCCCGACGAATACGGTTTCTATGCCAACGTCAACCCGGAAGTCGACCACCCGCGCTGGTCGCAAGCCAGCGAGCGGCGTATCGGCGAGAGCGGTCGGCGCAAGACCTTGCCGTTCAACGGCTACGCCGATGAAGTGGCCGCGCTGTATTCCGGTATGGACTTGAGTGTATATTATTAAATACGTGGTGACTTCGCGCCATGGTGGTAGGTCTGGTTCTCACCACGAAATCACGAAGACACGAAGGGAATGAGAATACTATCAAATTCTTCGTGCCTTGGAGACTTCGTGGTGATAACACCTTCCATGTCGATCCTTGAAATCCGTGTACAACTATCTTGGTTTTTCTATTCTATGAGCTCCGTGGCGAAATCGCGTTCTTTACTCCTCTTCCGAATCCTCGTCCATGCGGGCGCTTTGGTGCCCCTGGCGCTGATGATTTATCTCAGCCTGAGCGGGGGATTGACTGCCAATCCCATCCAGGATGTCACCCTGCGCACCGGCAAGGCTGCTTTGTGGCTGCTGCTGCTCTCCCTGGCAGCCACGCCTGCCAACACCATGCTGGGTTTTAAGGCGGCTCTCAAGGTGCGCCGGGCGCTCGGGCTATACGCCTTCATGTATGCCTTGCTGCACTTCCTGGCTTTCGTCTGGTTAGATTATCGCCTGGACATTGCCCTGATGTGGGAGGATGTGGGCAGCAAGCGCTATGTACTGGCGGGCCTGTCGGCCTTCCTGATCCTGGTCCCGCTGGCGATCACCTCGACCCGCGGTTGGATGGCTCGCCTGGGGAAGCGGTGGAAGGTGCTGCACAAGCTGGTCTACCTGGCGGGCATCCTGGTTGTGGTGCATTATGTCTGGCTGGTGAAAGCCGATATCCGCGAGCCGCTGGCCTTTGGGTTCGCGCTGGCGTTGCTGCTGCTGGCGCGCCTGCCCTTCGTGCGCCGTCCGCTTAACAACTTCCGCCTGCAGGTCGATCGCCGCCTGCGCGCTGTTAAAGCGTGAGGGATCCACCCCTTAGATGGTGAAATAAGGCCATCCCCCAACGGGTTAACCCA
>CAZGIX010000375.1:0-3005 GCA_964525785.1 uncultured Anaerolineaceae bacterium | reverse complement strand
GGACTGCCAGTCCACTTGATCATCCCGAGGGGGCAAGTCGGCTTTTTATCTCCTGATCATCGGCAGGTACAGCTTTCCACTCCCCGGCGCGCTCTCGCCTGGCGTGACCGTCCATATGTCGCCCACGCTCAGGCTGACCGGTATGACAACCACCTGCTCCGCATCGCCCCCGCTGGCAGGCCTGGTGATGGTCACTGCGCCGTTGAAGGTCGCGCCCTCTGCCAGCCCGCTCGGGTCTGCCGTCAGGGTTAGCGTAGAGGGATCGTCGCTGCCCACCGTGCCGGTGATGGGAGAGATGGTCAGCCAGGCGACATTATCGCTGGCAGTCCAATCCAGCTCGCCGCTGCCGGCGTTGTTGATGCTGACTTCGGCGGTCTGCAATGCCGTCTCACCGGCGGGCACGTGCCAGCTCACCGTGGCTGGACCGGCGGTCAGGGTCGGCCCGGGCAGGCTCAGGTCGTCATCCACGATGATGGTGATGCTGGTGGTGGCAGTTTCGCCCATGCTGTTGGTCGCCTGCAGGATGATGGTATTCAGACCCACTGGCAGGTTATCCATCGAGAACTGGGCGCCGGCGCCCAGCGGGTCGCCATCCCCATCCGTCCAATACAGGCTGGAGGGCGTCACGAGGCCATCCTGGACGTCCTGCGCCATGCCGCTGAAGTTGACCAGCTGCCCGTAGTGGATGTGTAAGCCATCCGCGGGGCTGAGGATGAAGGGCTGCGGCGGCTTGTTCGCCATCGTGAATTGGGCGCTGTCGGCGTAGGCGGTGTTGACGCCGTCGCTGACGATGACGCGCAGGATAGCCGTCCCGCTGCCGCCCAGCAATGCGGTATCGATCTGGGTGCTGTCGCCGCTCGACACCAACATCACCGGCTGGAAGGTGACGCCGTTATCGCGGCTGTAAGCAATTTCGATGTTGAGATCGTCGTCATCCGGGTCTGTGGCGGTCCATTCCAGGGTGACCACGCCATCCACCGGGTCTGGAGCGCCCTGCAGCGCCACCCCGTGGACTTCAGGCGGGTTGGCGCTGACTGATTGGCTGGCGAGCACCACCTCATCTGCTAGGCGCACCACCTGCACCGTGAGCGTGCCCTCTACGAAGTCCACCACCTGGCCGAATCCGAGCGTGCCTGTATCGCTGTCTTCCTCGGGGGTGAAGGCGTAATCGGCCAGGACTGCATCGCCAGCATCCAGCAGGCGCAGGCTGTAATCGCCGGGAATCAGGGGTGGCGTGTTGATCACACTGTCCAGGCGGCTGATGTGGGCGATGCCGGCTACGTTGGTAGCCGGGTTGATCACGCCGGCTACGGCCAGGAAATCCCCGGCCTGGGGCAGGCTGGCTGACTGCAGGCTGGGGTTAGCGATCATGTTGTTGTACATGCCGGTGTAGGTGTAATCGCTGATCCACTGGTTGTTGCAGTAGCTCATCACGTCGTTCCAGATGTTGCTGGGGAGCACTGCCATGGGGATGTTGAAATAGGGATCGCCGGCGTCGAAGCCTTCCATGCTGCCATCAGCCGGACCGATCGGGGCGCTGGCGGTGGAGGTGTTGCCGTATGGATAACCAGGGTCGCTGCGGCTGTGGCGGCAGTTCTCGAAGACATCCTCGGTTGCCGGGTTGTCCGAGCCAGAGTTGGGGTGGGCGCGCCCCAGCGAGTGCCCGATCTCGTGGGCGGCGTACCAGTCGGCGTAGCTGCCATCGGTATCCCAGCCCGATCCCAGGTTGAAGAACTGCCCCGGTGTTCCGGAGGGTCCGACGGATGTCTTGGAATAGACCGCTTGGCCGCGTGGGAAGTTGTTGGAGCCATCCGAGATCATGCCGTAATAGAAGGCATTGGACTTGAGTCCCACGTTGAGCAGCCCGAACATGGTGTTGATGCGGTAGCTGAACAACCAGCCATTGGTGATGTAGCTGGCGCACAGGGCGGGGTCGTCATCCTCGCCGCCGTACAGGATATCGCAGATAATGCTGGATTGGTCCACCAGACTGCCCAGGAATGCCCCGCCATCCACATCCCACAGGCGCGGCTTGAAGTTCTCGCCCACCGCCCCGCCGATGGGGTAGGCGCGCTGGATCCAGGAGTAGGTCTTGAGCACGTCTTCGACGAAGCGCGGGGTGTAGGTGGTGTTGTTGAGGGTGTAGTTGAGGCGGAAGAACTCCACCGACAGGGTAGGCGATTCCTGGAAATTCAGGTTCAGGTCGGCGCCGTTATCAGCGTAGGACGGCTCCAGTGGAACCTTGAAGGGGTTCACGTCAGCGTGCAGGGTCAGGGTGTCATCCCGAGTCCAGGTCCAGGGCAGCTCGAACAGGAAGCTCTGGTTGATATCCGCCCGGCTTGGATTGGTGCGCACGGTGATCTTTGTACCCACCGGGTTGACCGGCTGGAGGTACGTATCGAACTGCGGGGAATACAGGCGGGCACTCACATCCGATACGCTCGGACCGGCCGATTTCACGTACAGGCGCACAAAGGTGCGCTTGCCCTTCACCAGCAAGACACTGTTGGCCAGGTTTTGGATGCCCTGGGTCACTTCCATGCCTGTGAAGTACATGTTCACCACCGGCAGGGCGCTGGCATCGTTGGGCAGACGCAGCACCCTGTCATCTTCGTGGAAGAAAAGGAAGCTGCCGTCGGTCGTCAAACCGTCAGGCCCCCCGAATATACTAGGACCGTAGGTGTAGAGCGAATCAACCGCTCCACCGCCGCGACCGGTGCGCTGCAGGACTGTGGTATAGGTTGGGAAGCAAGGATCCGGGCTGCATGGGATCGTTCGCTGCTCGAAAAAGAACAACTGGTCAAAGTCAGTCACCAGTGAGCGGACGCTGGCAGTCGAGTCGACGCTGTCATAGATCGGGTCGGGATCGAGCGTATCGTCGATATTGCTGTATACCCGGATGTACTGTCCTTGACCGATGTACACACGGTTAGAATAGTAGCATTGGAAAGGATCGATGGTGCAGAAGAGCAGGCGCTGGCCTTCAGGGTAGTAGCCGGTGACAC
>CAZGIX010000374.1:0-3010 GCA_964525785.1 uncultured Anaerolineaceae bacterium | reverse complement strand
TGGATTGTACCGATTTTTGAGCCGTTGTGTCACTGCTTGGTTATTCAGTTTTTAATGTGCTGCGACTACCAGGTTACTGCAAAAGTCGAGTTACTATTGCTTAATTTCTGCAATTATGATAACATTATTTTTGCAAGCGTCCGGGTGCCCCCCTCACCCGGACGCTTGCATTTATTCCCATCAGTAATTCCCGATCACGTTATGCGCCCGCTAGGGGACGATGTATACCGTAAACCACGCTGCCCATTTATTGGCAAGTTCAATTCCATATAACGATGGAAACGGGATAAAATTGGGCTGCGGGTATCTGATACCCCTCAAGAAGGGAACTATGCGGTATGGAAGACGGTCCAAAGCAGACACAAAATACCATCCAAATCCAGATCGAGGCAGCGGAATATCCAGTCATCCCAGGCAGCAGCAGCACAATCAGCTTCGATGTGCGTAACCTGGGCTCGAAGCAGGATTATTTCGAGATCGCGGTGCTTGGGGCACCATCGACCTGGATCTCGATACCCACACCCGTCATCATGCTCTCACCCGGGCAACAGACTACGGTAGGCCTTTCGGTAACAGCACCTGCCTCCCCTCAGGTGTCTGCCGGATGGTACCCGATCAAGATCTTGGTCACCAGCCAGAGCGACCGGAAACAGTTTGCTGAGGTAGAGATCGCATTAAAGGTGGCGGTATACGAGGTCCAAGGGCGCATTGGCGTTCTGATGCATTCGAACCAGTTTACCGTCACACCGGGCAGCAGCGTTACCATCCCGATCGTCATGCGCAATCAGGGTCTCCAGGCAGACACTTTCCGTATTGGCGTGGAAGGGATCCCTGCCGGGTGGGTTTCCACTACGTCTCCCGCCACGCAATTGGATCCAGGCGAACAAAAGGGGATTACCATCAGCATTCGGCCGCCCCAGAACGCTCAATCGAAAGCCGGTCGTCATCCTTTTACAATCCAGGTTATCAGTCAGGACCATCCCGACCAGGTTACCCTGGTTGACTGCATCCTGACTCTGGCTGCGTACACCCAATTCGGCGCCGAGCTGGAGCCTGCACGCCTACAAGCCGGGCAGCCCGGCAGGCTGATCATCTCCAATATGGGCAATATCCAGCAGACCTATACCCTGACCTGGGCCAGTCCGGAGAACGCGCTGCTGTTCAGACCAGAGCAGCCCGAGCCGATCCGCGTCCAGGCTGGCGAGGCTGTCCTGGTTGAATTTATAGCCAGCCCACGCCTTCCGCCTCTGATCGGTAGAGAGGCTGTTTACCCATTCTCAGCCTACATCCAGTCGGCTGAGAAAGAAATGCAGGTAATCAGCGGAGAGATCACAAAGAGAGCATTGATACCAATCTGGCTGCTGGTTCTTGCAGTATTGCTTGGCCTGGCAGCGATATGCATTTCTGCTTATCTGCTGTTCCCCCCCGGCAGTCGGGATAGCAGTGCTACCCAAACTGCTCAGGCGTTGGTCTCCGGCATAGCAGGCGCAACGCAGACCGCAGCCTTCAACCAGACCCAGGCTGCAGTCATCGGGCAGCAAGACAGCGATGGCGACGGCCTGACTAACCAGCGTGAAGCCGAGCTGGGCACCGATCCCAATAATCCCGACGGCGATGGAGATGAGCTGTGGGATGGGGATGAAGTGCTGCGTTATGGAACAGACCCCAAGAACCGGGATACCGACGTGGATGAGCTTACGGATGGAGAGGAAGTGCTGCGGCGTGGTACGGACCCGAAGAATCCAGATACCGATGGAGACAGGCTGAAGGATGGCGAGGAAGTTCGCCTTGGAACTGATCCAAAGAATCCCGATTCCGACGCGGACACCCTGGGGGATGCTGATGAGGTCCAGGTCGGCACCAATCCACTCAATCCGGATACCGATGGCGACCGGCTTATCGATGGCGACGAAGTACGCCTGAGTACCAATCCGCTTAACCCCGACACAGATAACGACCGCTTAATGGACGGCTCCGAATCGAACGACTGCCCTAACTTTTTCAATCCCGATACGGATGGGGATGCCATTATTGACGGTCTTGATATCGACAAGTGCGACCCGCAGAACCCATCACTGACCGCCACCGTCAACGCCTCGATCACCCCCGTCCCTTCCACGCTTGTGCCCACATTGCTTCCGACCCAATCTCCGACCGGCCAGCCCACAGCAGTCTCCACTGCTCCCGTGCTGTCGGGCATCATCGCCTTCGAGTCGAACCGGGATGGCCAGTCCGATATTTATATCAGCAATCCTGCAACCGGCAGTTTCAACCGCCTGACGTCCGATCCAGGCGTGGATTCACAGCCGAGCCTGTCGTCGGATGGCACACGGGTGGCTTTCACCAGCAATCGCACGGGCAACAACGACATTTTTGTCATGAATGCTGACGGATCTGGACAGACCAATCTCACCAACAATCCCGCAGATGATTCATTCCCGGACTGGTCCCCAGATGGACAGTGGATCGCATTCACCACCAACCGAGATGGAAACCAGGAGATTTACGTCATGCGCAGCGATGGAACCGAGCTGCGCAATGTGTCGAACAACCCTGCCAACGATTTTCAAGCCAGCTGGTTCTTGATCCGGCGCGTGTTTGGCGCAGATGATTGGTTCGTCTTCACGTCAGACCGCGACGGCAACCAGGAAGTGTACTCGATGAGGCCCAACGGCCTGGAGCAGGTCAATATCAGCTTGAATCCAGCCGATGACAACGCGCCCCAAGGCGACTCGGAGGGGGCGATCGTCTTCAGCTCGAATCGGGATGGGAATTATGACATTTTCTCGATCAATCTGGACGGCACAGCTCTTAGTAAGCTGACCACTAATCCGGTCCAAGATCAATGGCCTGTCTGGTCCTCCGATGGGCAGTGGATTGCATTTACCACCGAGCGAGATGGCAATCCGGAAATCTATGTCATGCGCAACAACGGTGCAGACGCGGCCAACTATACCCGCAATCCTTCCAGCGATACACATCCCTCCTGGCGTTAGGGAAAATCCTTGAA
>CAZGIX010000373.1:0-3017 GCA_964525785.1 uncultured Anaerolineaceae bacterium | reverse complement strand
TACCAGTACCACGAATGGCAGGCGGTTGACCGGGTGCTGACTCCCGAAGAGCAGGAGGCCGTTGACGATCTTTCCAGCCATATCGAGGTCAGCTCCAGCCGGGCGATGGTCACCTATCATTGGAGCGACTTCCGTCACGATCCCAAGCAGGTGCTGCTGAAATACTTCGATGCCTACTTTTACCTGGCGAACTGGGGCAGCCTGCGGTTGATGTTTCGTTTCCCCAATGGGCTCCTCGATGACGCCGATTTGGAACCCTATTGCATCGATGAATACATCACCTTTGAGACGATCGGCAAATATCAGGTGCTGGACCTGGACTTCAGCCCTGAAGACAGCGGCGAAGGGATGGAAGCCGAGGCGGGGCTATCTCATTTCATCCGCCTACGTGCTGATCTGCTGGAAGGTGATTACCGCCTGCTATACCTTGCCTGGCTGAAAGCGATGACGATGTATGGCGAGCTGGATGCCGATGAAGAATATGAAGATGATGTTTCTGACAGCCCCGCATACGACCGCGAGCCACCCGTCCCACCTGGATTGAAGAAACTATCTCCATCCTTGCAGAACTTCGTCCAGGTCTTCGAGATCGATCCCTTCCTGGTGCAGGCTGCCGCCGAAACCAGCCCGGACCTGAAGAAAACCCTTTCCGTAAATTACCGCATGCTGATCCGTCGCCTGCCGCGGGAAGAATGCGATGAATTCCTGGCGCACCTGGCAGTAGGCGATCCCGGCGTGGGGTTGGCTTTGCGTAAACGTCTGGGCGCATTTTTACCTCAAAAGCACTCTCAGCCTGCCAGGCGGCGAACCATCCAGCAATTGATCCAACGCTCCAAAGAGCTCGAAGAAGCCGAGAAAAAACGCCAGGTCGAAGCCGCCCGCCAGAAGCATATTGCCGAAATGAAGGCTCTGGCGGCACGCGAGGTGCAGGTCTGGCAGCAAGTTGAGACCTTGCTGGATACTGGGCGCAAGATCGCCTCGGTTTATGATGAAGCTACGGCGTTACTGGAAAAACTCGAACAATTATCGGAATTCCAGAATACGCGGGATTCTTTTCAGGCACGCCTGCAGCAACTGGCCCAAAAATATGCCTCACGGCCGTCATTGATCGATCGTTGGAAAAGAAGCGGCTGGGTATAATCAGCCGAGGACTTAAAACATGCCTGTCACTTACACCAACCGCAAGGGGCATACGTACTTCTTGTGCCAGGGGTCGACGAAAGCTGGCAAGTTGCGTTACTACTTTGGTCGCGAGCCAAAAATGGGGCCCCCTGACCAAATTCCAGAAGGCTACAAGATCAGCGAGAGCGTCAACGGGGTCGTCTCGCTGGTAAAAGACCGACCACAACTTATCATGCCACAAGAGCTCGCCGGTGTAGAGGCGGTTCTGGCTCGCCATCCCAAAAGCCATGATTATCGCGTGGCTGTGAAGAAAAACCATATTGTCATCTATGAGCGGCTTGGACCGGACATCGATACACTGAGCGCCATATTCGGGGAATTCAGCCCATTACCCTCCGCCATTGTGAGAAATTGCCTCCAGGAGCAGTTGGACACGATGGCGCGCTTCAGCCCCATCCTGCGCTTTATCCTGGTTGACCCGGAAGAACGTAAATTTTATGCCGAACGCTGGAGCTATATCGGAGAGTCAGGAAAGTTGGAAAAATTGGCCCGCCAGCTGATCCCAAAACTGGGGACGGAGGATTTCTTTGAGTTGTTTTGAAGTGAGGTGAACATGTCGGCACGAGGCCAACGTGGGCGTCAGCCGCCCGCGAACGCTAGCAGAGCAAGTCGGCTGCATGCCGTGTTGGACGGCCCACGACTGACGTGGTGGCTAGCTCTTTAGACTGCCGTTTCAATCGGTTGCCATTTCCAGCCGACCTTGTGTTTGACCACGTGCCCCAGACTGGGGAACGGTGGAAATTGTTGACCCATCACCCAGCACTGGGTGGAGGCCGCCAAATCAAAGATGCGACTCTTGCTCGCCGCGGCTAGTTCCGGGAGTCTATCAAACCATGGGAGCCAATCCGGGTGTTCCAAGTGCAGCGGATGGAGAACGGTATCTCCTGTATAGAGCAGTCGTTCACCTTGCGCGGAGAAGGATACCACCATATGCCCTGGGGTGTGGCCCGGCGCAAACAGCACGCTCACACCAGGGAGGATTTCATCCTCCCGGTCTAGCATAACAGTCTTATCTTTGATCGGTGTCAGCTTGGCGCGAGTGATGCCTGTCGCCCATTCCCAGCCCTGGCTCGGAGCCTGTTCCGAAAACCAAAAGTCCCATTCGACCCGACAAATGAAGTAGGTGGCCTGCGTGAAGATTGGCTTGCCCGAGTCATCCAGCACCCCGCCAATATGATCCGGATGGGCATGGGTAATAAAAATGGAGTCGATGCTTTCTGGCGCGACCCCGGCCATAGACAAATTGTGCGGGAGTTGACCCGTTGTCGGTGATATAGTGCCCGCCCCGATGTCCACCAGGACTTTATTCTTTCCGGTGTTGACATACAGAAAGGTGAAAGGCGTTGTGACGGCGTGTAGTGAGAGTCCCTGGGCTTGGAGAGCCAACTCCACATCTGCACGTGGGACATTGGTGAACATCTGCTCATGTTTGTAATCATGGAAGCCATCGTAGAGTGACACGCATTCATAGTTTCCCAGCTGAAAGCAGTAATAGCCAAGTTCCATAGCCGCCTCCATTTAGAGCATTTCATTAATCTGCCGTTCAACAGCTCGCGTTACCGGCGGCTGGAGGACGTGGACTCGCCCACGAAACGGACAAAACCCAAAGCCACGAAAAAGGCCAATTTGATGGTGAGAATCCAGCCGTCCGCGTGCACGCTGTGGTCGGCGGTACGTCGGTATCAAATCACCGTTCGAGCGCGATTGCGAACGCCTCGTTCAGACAGAAGCTACAGTGATGCACCATGTCGTTGATGATAGAACGCTCGGCCTCATGCTTGTTTGGCAGTCAGATCCTTGTCTTCCATTTCCCAGGCGTGATCGAGCGTGTGAAA
>CAZGIX010000372.1:0-3087 GCA_964525785.1 uncultured Anaerolineaceae bacterium | reverse complement strand
GAATGTGGGGCAATGACATAGCTTATCCGTGCAATTTTACGCTCCCAGTGGAGTTGTAAAACTCACCAACCGTGTATGTTACAAACACTTGGGGAATTACTTATTGCTTTTATCCTCAATTGTTGTTATATTGGATTCACCACATTGTTGCTGCCATTGCAGGTGGAGACTTCATTACAAGTCGCTCATCGATCAAACCCTTTTCAGCCGCCGACCGGATGTCAGCGGCTGTTTCTTTTTCAACAGGGGAGGGAAAAATGCCGCAGCTAAGGCTAGAATTCCTGGGGGGATTTCGCGTCTCGCTGGACGGGATACCCATCACTACCTTCGAGTCCAACAAAGTACGCGCCCTTCTTGCATACCTGGCGGTTGAGGCGCAGCGCTCGCGCCCGCGCGAATCACTGGCGACCCTGCTGTGGCCTGACTGGCCTGACCGCGCCGCGCTGAGCAACCTGCGCTACGCTCTATCTGATTTGCGCAAGGTCATCGGCGACCGGACGGCTAAACCGCCCTTCCTGCTCATCAGCCGGGAGGCGATCCAGTTCAACACTGAGAGCGACCACTACCTGGATATTGCCGAGTTCACCCGCCTGGCTGGCAGCCAGGATGTGGACGATTTGGAAAAAGCTATCTACCTGTACAAAGGCGAGTTCCTGGAAGGCTTATCCGTGGCGGATGCTGCGCCCTTCGAAGATTGGGTGCGGCTGAAAGTCGAGCAACTCCACCGGGCATGCCGGGAGATGCTACACCACCTGGCAGGAATGCTGGAAAACCGCCGAGAATATGATCGCGCTCTGACGTATGCCCGCAGGCAGGTCGAGAGCGAGGCGTGGGATGAGAGCGCCCAGCGGCAGCTCATGCGCCTGCTGGCGCTCAGCGGGCGGCGGGGAGAGGCGCTCAATCAGTTTGAGCGACTCAAGGTGTTGCTTGGAGAGGAACTGGGGGTCATGCCGGAGGTGGAGACCATCCATCTGCAGCAACAGATCAAAACAGGGGAGACGCTTGTGCCGGTTGCGGAGAAGCAATATGAAGGTATTTCAGATGTATACCAACCGGCTGACAGCGCGCCCTCAAAGCCCTTCGATGCCCACCGACACAATCTGCCTGCGTCCTTAACAAGTTTTGTCGGTCGTGAGCGGGAAATAGACGAGATCAAGCAACTCATCGCTGGCACTCGCCTGCTCACCCTGACCGGGATCGGTGGAACGGGCAAGACACGCCTTGCCCTTCAGGTATCTGCAGATATGATCAATGAATTCTCAGGAGGCGTGTGGCTGGTAGAGCTGGCGACACTGCGTGATCCCGCGGTGGTAGAACATGCGATTGCCTCGGTTTTGGGTGTTTGTGATCGACCAGACCAGTTAATGTCCGATCTTCTGATCGAGCATATGCGCGAAAGAAATCTGCTGATCATCCTGGACAACTGCGAGCATTTGGTGGATGCCTGTGCTCGGCTTGCCTACCTGCTCCTAAGCGCCGCGCCAGATTTAAAAATCCTGGCTACGAGCCGGGTGCCCCTAAATCTCCCTGGCGAAGTGAATTACTCCGTACCCCCTCTTAGCTTGCCTGACTCGCATAGGATAGCCCCACTGCTTGACGTGGCGGAGTTTGATGCAATTCGCTTATTCATTGAGCGGGCGGCTTCAGTGCAGCCTGCATTCAGCTTAACGGATGAAAACGCCCCTGCCGTAACCCTAATTTGCCAGCACCTGGATGGTATTCCTCTTGCCATCGAGCTTGCTACGGCTCGCATGCGGCTTTTATCGCCTGACCAAATTGCAGCCCGGCTGGGCGATCGGTTCAACCTGCTAACGGGTGGGAGCCGTAGCGCCTTGCCACGCCAGCAGACTATACGGGCAACGATGGACTGGAGCTACGAGTTGTTGGTTGAGGCTGAGCGTACTCTATTCAACCGGCTTTCCGTGTTCACCGGCAGCTTTTCGCTGGAAGCGGTTGAGGCGATCTGTGCTGACAAGATCGACGATGGGACGCCAGCACATGGAATCCAGCCTTCCCAGGTGCTTGATTTGCTGGGTGCGCTGGTGGATCACTCGCTGGTCTACGCACAGGAGAGAACGACCGAAGCCAGATATGGCTTGCTGGAGACGGTGCGCCAGTATGCCCTCGAGAGGTTACTGGCTTCCGGCGAGCTGCACAATCTACAAGAACGGCACCTGGCTTATTATTTGGAATTCGCAGAAAGAGGACTCCCCCACTTTAGCGCTGGGCAGCCAATCTGGGCCAATCGTTTTGAGGCCGAGTACGATAATCTGAGATCTGCGATGGAATACGCCATCGCCAATTATCTAGAATCAGCCATCCGGTTTGAGGATCCTTTAGTGTGGTTTACTGAAGTCACTTATCGGGAAAGGGAATGTTATGGCTGGGTAATGCGCATTCTCGAATTATCAGAGTCCTGGCCGCCCGGGAAATTGCGCACAATAGCGCTAAAGTCTGCTGGTGAACTTATCGTTCATTTCGGTGACATTTCACAAGGACAAACATACCTGGCGGCAAGCCTGGAAATGGCGAGATATTTGCAGGATAAAGGTCTGATCAACCTGGTCTTGCATGATTTGCAGGCCGTAAATTGGTCCCTGGGTAATATGGACCTTGGGCACGACTATGCGGAAGAACATCTGGAAATCTCGCGAGAGTTGGGCGACAAAGCAGAGATATCGTGCGCGCTCTGGTATCTGGGTGAAGCGGCCATACGTAGCGGGGATAGCCAGGCCGGGCGAAAATTTTGTGAGCAATCGTTGGAAATTGCTCGGCAAGAAAATCATCTGAATAATATCGCCTTTAATCTCTATTCACTGGCCACACTGGCACAGAAAGAGGGAGATACAAGCAGGGCAAAAGAGTTGTATAGGGAATGCGCGCAGATTCGCAGGAATTGGGGTTTTCAGACGGGTCTTGCCTCTACTCTACTGAGACTGGGTCAAGTTTTAATTCAAGAAGGCGATGCCATTCAATCAAAGAAGCTGGCTGAAGAGAGCCTGGAAATCTATAGAGAACTAGATATTAAGGACATAGTACCTTAAAAGTTAAATCCTTGCACAAAAAGCAAGCAAATTAGGCAAGCTG
>CAZGIX010000371.1:0-3088 GCA_964525785.1 uncultured Anaerolineaceae bacterium | reverse complement strand
CTACTTCCGATCTGCTCATCCGATGCAAAGAAGCAAGAAAAGCCCATTGATCAGGGTAAGGATCGAACTGTTCATTCATAAATACGCTGTTGTTGTTTTCACGTGGCTTCTTTTGCAACGGCAGCGCGATTAGATTTCCAAAGCCCCCTCTGGGCAGTGTATCCTGGCTGGGAAAGAATCGATCATAGGAATCCAGCCCGATCTCCGGCCGCCGCTCCATGGTTTGAGAAAGTAAGAATGCCCCCATCTGACGAGCCAGAACTGCTGGAACTGGTTCGGCGAAGAATATCCAAATATGCCCACCATTACCTGAACGTGACCGCTCCAGTGCGGCGGGCACATTAAATTGCGAAAGGGTTTCCAAAAAAGCACGAACATCTTCCTGCCAGGATGCTTTATCGAAATCCACTGCCAGAAACCAACAGGTTTCATCTGGCAGCATCGGATAGACACCGATCGTAAAGTCACGCCCTGATTTATCTTGAGGATCGAGGCCTTGAAGGTGGTTGCAGACAACGACATCTGTGATTGGAAGAAATTCGCGGTGGGCACAGTTTTCGCAACGAATCTTTGGTTTTTCGCAAATCCCACTAATCCACTCATTGCGGCAAACCGGCTGATAGCCTTTCTTACCCGTCCTCACACTTTCAAAGCGCCTGGGATACACATCCTCACGCCCGCGAAACAGGCGACGGAAGAGAGCTATCTTCTCTTCTTGAGAGGATTGGTTGGTGACAATTTGCTCGCTATCACCAACACACGGCGCTGCAATCGGCCGGAGCAGAGTCGCTCTTTCATGTTGTAATTCTGCTAATCGCGCTATGAGTTCAGATTGGCGGGTGTTCAGTTCTGAGAGTTCCGCCTCGGTTGCAGCGATCAAAAGGTTGATATCGTTCAGGTCTCTCATAATCGGGATTGTCTATTGTTTTATACGTCACATCGGCACGTATGACCAGCTTCAACTTGATAACTCGGGAGATTCCCGGTGCATAACAACCGATTTCGGAAATTATCGGAAATTATCGGAAATCAGAATGTAATAGGTGGCGCGTTTACTGCCCATTTGGCGTAACAAGCCCAATTTTTCTAGCTTAGAGAGGTCATTTTGGGCCGTCCGCTGCGTGATTTTTCCGCCAGAAAGACGTACGTAGTCTGCGCTGGTAATCTGGCCATGTTGGCGTAGGTATTCCAAGGCAGCCTGTTGGCGAGGGTTAATTTCTGGTAATACTCCTAGTGTTATTTGTGGCGCGGTCGCTTTGTCAACTAGTGAGTAATATGCCCATCGCCTTGATCCATGCATTGTAATCGCGCCAGCTTCCACCAACCCGCGCAGTTCACGCGTGGCCACCAAGCTATCCACATTATTCAACCGGCAATAATCCGGGTTGGTAATTTGCTTGTGACGGTGCAAATAAGCCAGAGCGGTGCGCTGATGTGGGTTGATTGGCAGGTTGGCGTAAAGATTTAACCAGGCGACGGTTTCCGAGTCTAACAAGGTTTGGTTGGAAAATGTGACTGTGAAGTAGGTGCGTGTATCCTGGAAACGCGGCGGCTCTAAATGCGCCTCACGAAGCGAAGTCAACATTGCTTCGATGCCGGAACCTCGATTTTCCACCAGACCAATCTCGCTCAAAATACGCATCAACAGTTGGTTGCGGGTGGATTGGGTGCTCTCAAGGTTGGATTCGTTGACCGGGCCAAACAACCCGCCAGGTGTCATAATCTCCAGTCGGTCAGCGAACATCTCAATCCGCACCTGACTGCCCACCATGTAAGGGCTGTAATCACGGTGGGCAATGGCGTTGATCAGCGCCTCGCGCACTGCTTCTTCGGGATATTCGGGGATATCGCGGTGGAGAATGCCTTCAATGAGCGTGCTCTGGCGCATGTTCATCAGGCAACGTCCTACTGCTTCACCTACCATCTCCTCCATGCGTCCGTCAAACTGGGCGTTGTCCATAAAACGCTCGCCGCGCGGCCCTTTTTGAGAGCGATCCGTGCCGACATAACGCACGAAAGTGATCATCAGGGACGGGTAATATTTCTGCGGCCAGGTGCCAAAGGCCAACAGCCCAGCCAGTGTCGGGCGCGGCACATCGCCGTCCCGGCCCAAGATTTCTACCGCCAGTAAGCGCTCCACCAGGTCTTTTTCATCCAGACGTAGGCGTTGCCACAGCCCACGCCGGCTTTGCTTCAGACGGCTGAAATAGGCTTCCAGGGCCGTTTGATCCAAATCTTCAATGCTGGCTTTTTTGACAAGCTCCTGGTCAAATATCGGCTGGCCGCGCCCGGTGACAAATGTGAACACCTCGTAAGCTGACATACGTCGGTTTTGGTTGCCGACACGTAGAAACGAACCACCTTGCATGCCGGATGGCCCATAGTGGCAGGGTTTGTGCTTGTAATCGCACTCAGGCACATCGACCACGATGACTGTTTTGCCTTCTATCTCAACCGGTGTGATCTCCAGCGCCAATGGTGGAACCATCTTACCGGCCAGGTCAGTCAGCTCGCTGATCACGGTTTGTGCAGCTTCGACGCCTGCCAGGCGAAAACCCTGGCTTTCATCTATTCCAAGTAAAATCACACCCCCACCGGCCTGGTTCGCAAAGGCAGAGAGCGTCTCAAAGAGACGTTGGGGTAAACCTCGCTGGGCGCGTTTGACTTCCAAACCAGCGTCTTCGTACTCCCCGCTGCGCACGGCTTCGATCAATTCAAGAGCTTCTCGTGCGTTCACCATACCAATTATACTAACGGTTCATTTATCGAAGCCTTCAATTTCAAAGAATCAGCGCGGCAGGGATTGGCAAAGTCTTCCCGGCCGCGCTTCTTCGGATATTGCAGAGTTAGATTAGGGTTCTGGGGAATTCATCGACTCAGCGGTTCTTACTCACCGTGGGTAGGCCACCCACCCTCTCCGCTGAGCGTAAAGTCTTGTGAGCCTACCGGCTCTCGATCTGTTGAAAAACGGATGTGAAAGAACGAGGTTTTACGCTTTGGCGTGATCTTCACGCCCGAGATCGCTCAGTGACAGCTGGGCGATCTCAACTTTTAAGCGATACTCCTTCATTGGACTAAGCGCTTCGCG
>CAZGIX010000370.1:0-3115 GCA_964525785.1 uncultured Anaerolineaceae bacterium | reverse complement strand
CCCCGCCGCAAGGCATTCCACGGAGTTATGCGAACCGATATAGCCTGCCCCGCCGGTCAATAGAACCTTCAATTGAACTCCCCCTGATTTGTTCGCAGGCTGATATATCAATCAGCTCAAGCGCTAAACAGACGCCCTAACGGCTTGCAACTTGCAACTTGGCTACCCACGTGGGCCACGCCCACCCAACCCGCTGGATCAACACCTTGTCGGCGACTACTTACGCGTTTGCCATGCTGTTGGGTTGCGGGCGCTATGAAACACCGCAAGCACAACAATCGTTTCGCCGCGAGACCGAAAATAGAGGCAGTAAGGAAAGCGCTTAACAACCGCCTTGCGAACACCGTTGAACACTTCCGGAAAAACAGCGGGGTTGATGGCTATTATTCGCAATACCTGCTCAACCTCGGCGAGAAACGCCTCGCCCAACCCCGGTCGTTCACGTTCATACCAATCACCCGCCGCATCAAACTCCCGTCTTGCCTGCTGGCGAAAGACCAGGCTGTGGCTCATTTCTTCCAACGTTGTAATGCATCGGATCTAATCGCATCCCAAGTCGTGACGTCCGCCGGTGATATTTCATCTTCGGCCACGCGGCTTTCGAGTTCCCTCTGTTCATCGGGTGTGGGCGGCAACATCCCCACCTCGCGTGCGATGGAGTCCCAGATTTCCTGTACCAGCGCCACCCGCTGCTCGATTGGGAGCCGATCAATACCCAAATCCTGTAACACATGGCTCATATCGATCTCCATTTACAAAATCCAGGCTTTATTATCGCCCGCATTTCAAACACTCTACGCACCTGCGTTTTTGATGTAGGGTGGGTTCCACTCACCATTACGTCACCCACAAACGTTAACGCCCGCCGACCCGCTTGGGCTGCACCCACCCTTGTTTCTTGTAACTTTCACCTTGCGACTTGAATTTTTAGTCATCCAGCCCGCACTTCATCCAGCAAATCCGGATGCCGGTCCAGCACCTTCAGAAGCTTTACCAGCGCCAGTGGGGGTTTAGTCTTGCCGTTCTCGTAGCGTGAAAATGCATTCACCCCACCGCCAAAAATTTTGGCCGCTTCCTTTTGATCAAGATCGAGTTTCTTGCGGACGCTTGCGATAAATTCCGGATCGACGATTGACGCATTCACCTGCTTGTTGAATTCCAGCATCAGGTTCATCGTGCGGCGGGACTCAGCCTCGTCCAGAACGGATTCGCCGCAAGCCGGGCAAAAATCGCCCGTCACCTGCGGAAGAATGGTTGTCTCGCCCTTGTAGATGTAGGGCAAATCACGGGTGTCACGCACCAGGTTTGCCGCACCGCAGCTTGGACATTTCATCGTCATAGTTCCCTGCCATCCGATTTGCAGCCCGTTTGCCTACGCTGCGGACTCCAGTTCCACCTCCCAGCCGGGGAAGACAAGCACCGCCGGGTGGCAATGCAAAGCACGGGCGAGCACTTTGGCCCGTTCGACCCCCAGATTGACGCGCCCATTCTCGATCGCCGATATCGTGGCCTGGGGAATAGCAGTCAATTCGGAAAGCTGGCGCTGGCTCAGTTCCTGGAGTTCACGCAGGATACGAACCGACTCACCGACGGAAACTTCAACGCGTTTTTTTGCAGGACGAAAATCCTTCATTTCATGGCCTCCGATAATCGTGGGCAGTCACTTGAACCACCTGAATCAACACCCTGTCAGCAACAACCTGGTAAATCACCCGCCACTGAAGCCCCAGCCGGGAAGATCGGCACCCCTTCCATTCTCCCGTCAGCGCCTCGTCGTGGAATCCCTTGATCGCCCGAAGGCCCTGGGGGCCTGACAGGCGGACAATATCCTTCCACTTCTCGTATCGTTTCAGTATCTCAATGGGAACAGCACCAGAAAGCTGCTTGTCCACCCGGCGGTGCTCTTCAATTTCCCACATGTCATATTATGCATATACTATTTTTGGTATGTCAATCTTGTCTTCTCCAAGGAGGAAGACCATAACAGCGACACGCGCGAGCTTCGCCCACCCTACCCGCATTCGCACCGGCGGCGAAGCACGCAGGCTGTGACAACCCCCTCCCCCTTGAGGGGGGAAGGTCGGGGAGGGGGTGAGCCCGTTGCGAGACTTATCGTAACGGGCTGCTTTCAAATCACCCCTCTCCCTGACCCTCTCCCACAAGGGAGAGGGAATCTCACGCACTGGTTGTGTCAGCACGCCGGGAAAGAGAAACCCACCGTTGCGCCAATGATCACGAGGCTCATAACGACTGCGCTTTGGGTACGCTTATCGGCAAGAAAGTCTTCCTTGCTCAAACCATCGATAAAACTACATGCGTCTGTAGCGGCTTGCTGGATGTGATCGAGGTAATCGGGTAGACGATTCCCACTCATACCGGAGCCGCCTCCGCAAGAATCTGATCGCGGAACCTGGGCGGCAAATCGCCCGGCGTCAGCAGATCGACGGACACCCCAAGCAGTTCCTCCAGTTCAACTTGCAGACCGCCAAGATCGAACAGGGTTGCCCCCGGCAACGCATCCACCAACAAATCGAGATCGCTGCCATCCTCATCGGTGCCGTGCAGCACAGAACCGAAGATGCGCGGATTCGCGGCGCGAAAGCGGCTTGCAGCCTCACGCACTGCGGCCCGCTTGAGATCAAGAGCAGCGGATGGTTTCAAGGTCTTCTCCCACATCAAAATCCGGATTCATCTTGGCGTGACGCCGCCAAGAAAGCAACAGCGAGGACCGGGTTTGTTCCAATGAAGCCAACGCCAGGCGGTGCAGCCATTCCAGACCGTTGTCGCGCATCCGGTCGGCGCGCAGCAACAACTCCAAGACCCCGAATTCTCTTACAGCACATCCGAGCCACGCTTGCCGCCCCGAATAACGGCCTACAAACGCCAGAGACTAAACCCGGCCGCCTTGATTGCCGCCTGGTCATAGGCGGATTTCACATCGGTGAAAACGCCGCCCTGGCGCAGTCCAGAAGTCAGCTCGGCGAGCGACATGGTCCTATATTCCTTGTGTGACACCGCCGCCACGATGGCGTCGGCATTGCGAGGCAATTGATTCCAGGGCGTCAGGCTGATGCCGTATTCGTGCTCAGCCTCTGCCGAGGCTGCGATCGGGTCA
>CAZGIX010000369.1:0-3146 GCA_964525785.1 uncultured Anaerolineaceae bacterium | reverse complement strand
CGCCAGCCATGCCAGCCAGCGCTCCCGCAAGTGTCATGCCGACCACGATGCCGACGGTGACACTCACGCCGGCATAGCGAGCAGCATGGGGATTTGCCCCTACCATACGCAGTGAAAAGCCCCACTTGGTCCGCCACAGCAGCCAGTACACCAGCCAGGCCATGAACAGGGCGATGAAAAACCCAAGGTGAAAACGGATCGGTTCCCCGAAGAAGCGCGGCAGCTTAGCACTGTCCAGAATAAAAGGGCTGACCGGGTTGAAAGAATCGGGGCGCTGCATCGGCCCGTTCAGCAGCCATTCGCTCAATCGGAAAGCGACATAGTTGAGCATGATCGTGTTGATCACCTCATGCGCGCCCGTCTTGGCTTTTAAAATTCCGGGTATAAAGCCCCACACCGCCCCGCCCAGCCCACCTGCCAGGAAGGCGAGCGGTAGATGGATGATCATCGGCAAGCCCTTGAGAGCGTAGCCAACAAACGTAGCAACGATCGCCCCCATGAAAACCTGGCCTTCTGCGCCGATGTTGAACACTCCTACCCGGAAGCCCAACGCTAACGCCAGGCCGCCGAATATGTAGGGCGTGGTAGCAACCAGGCTTTCGAAGAAGGGATAGAATGCCTGCCGGATTGCAGTCATATCTCCGCTTCCCAAAGCTGCGATGATGGCGCTGGGACTGCCGAACGCGCCGGTAAATAAAGCGCTATACGCTACCCATACTGAGCTCCAGGCAGCTTTGATCCCCTCCCAAATAGAGACCCCAAAGGCTGCATAGACTGCGGGAGTAGTCAGGATGATAAATACCCCACCCAGCACCAGCCCAGTGAAGATCGCCAGCATTGGAACCAATAAAGCCCCCAGCACACCTCGCCGGCGCGGTTTAGCCCGAGGGCCTTCTCCGGTTATCTCCTCGATCAGTATTTTGGCAGCATCTTTCTTGGGAGGGCTTTCTTCCGGTTTTGGTTGTTCTTCAGTCATGGTCAGCTCCTCATTGAGAGCACGTGTATGTCTCTGGCTAAGCAACTACCTCGGAGGGCTTCATACCCGCCATCAGCAAACCCAGTCCCTCTTTGGTGGCATCCTCCGCCATCAGTGTTTCCACGATCTTACCCCGGTACATCACTGCAATACGGTCCGAGAGTTCCAGGATCTCATCCAGCTCCGTCGAAACCAGCAGCACCGCGCAGCCCTCATCCCGTTTCTGGAGCAGCCGGCCGTGGATGTATTCGATCGAGCCCACATCCAGCCCGCGGGTGGGCTGTGAGGCAATCAACAGCTTAATCGGGCGTGATAACTCACGCGCCACGATCACCTTCTGCTGGTTCCCGCCCGAGAGCGAGCCTGCCGGTGTCTGTGGGCCGGGCGTGCGGATGTCAAATTGGTCGATCAAAGTCTCAGCCGATTTGGTGATCACCGCTTCCTGCAGCACAGGTCCTTTCGCAAAAGGCGGCAGGTAGTAGGTGTTCAGCATCAGGTTATCGGCGACCGGGAAGGGCAGCACCAGCCCATCCCGCTGGCGGTCTTCCGGCACATGCGCCACCCCGGCTTCAGTGACCTGGCGTGGGGTTGCATTGGTAAGATTCTTGCCATCGATCTCGACCATACCCGATAGGATCGGACGCAGCCCTGTAAGCGCCTCAACCAATTCAGTCTGCCCGTTGCCCTGCACACCCGCGATCCCCAATACCTCACCGGCATGCACCTCAAAATTAACGCCCTCGACAGCGACCTTACGATGCTGTCCGAGCACAACCAGGTCTTTGACGACCAGGGCATTCTCGCCAACGACAACGGGTTTCTTATCAAGATCGAGATTCACCTCACGCCCTACCATCATCTGCGCTAAAAGGTTTTGGTCTGCTTCTGCAGGCGTGGTCGTGCCGATGACCTTCCCGCGCCGTATCACGGTGATTTTATCGGCGATCCCCAGGACTTCTTTTAGTTTGTGAGTGATGAAGATGATCGATTTCCCCTGGGCAACCAGAGAGTGCATGATCTTGAACAGCTCTTCTACCTCCTGCGGCGTCAGCACGGCGCTGGGCTCGTCCAGGATCAAGATATTGGCTTCACGGTACAAGAGCTTGATAATTTCGACCCGCTGCTGCACACCAACGGGCAGGTCTTCGACATACGCGTTTGGATCAACCTGCAGGTTGTACTGGTCGGAGATCTGCTTGATCCGCTCGGCTGCAATATTCCGGTCGAGCACGCCGCCGTATTTTACGTTTTCTTCACCCAACATGACGTTTTCAGTGACGGTGAACACAGGAATCAGCATGAAGTGCTGGTGGACCATGCCCACCCCGGCATCGATAGCATCGCTGGGTGAATGTACCTTGATAGGCTTCCCGTGCACGAAGATTTCACCCTCGTCGGGCTGGTACAGCCCGTAGAGGATGTTCATCAGGGTGGTTTTTCCCGCGCCGTTTTCTCCCAGCAGGGCGTGGATTTCGCCTTCTTCCAGAGTCAGGTCGATGTGATCGTTCGCCAGAACACCTGGAAAGCGTTTGGTGATCCCTTTAAGTTCGAGAACGAGTGCCATGATGACCAGTGGACCTCCGGCAAATAGTTTATTCTAGATTATCTTGGCTTTAAGCTGGTTTTAATGATTTTACCATAAGAATAATTCGAGTATTCAGGAGGGGTATATTTTTCACAGCACAGAGCGCTGTGAAAAATATACCCCTCAGACGAACTCCGCACACAACGAAACAAAAAGGGCTGCCCAAGATGGACAGCCCTTACCACACCAATCGTTATTGCGCCGGCTTGACAGAAACTGCACCGGAGAGGATATCAGCTTTGACCTGATCCAGCTCGGCCTTCAGCTCTGCCGGGACGCTGGCATCCAGATCATGGAACGGCGCCAGTCCAACACCGCCGTTCTCCAGCGTACCCACGATCACGCCACCTTCAAAAGTGCCATCCATCACCTGCTGGATGGCTCCCTTGGTGGTGACATCCATGTTCTTCAGCACCGAAGTCAGCATGATGTCGGCGAAATCCGGCACCGTGTTGTACCAGTCGGCGTCCACACCGATGATCCAGGCGTTGCCGCGCTCTGTGGCTGCCGCAGCTGTACCTTCACCCACTGGCCCTGCCACCGGCATGATGATGTCGGCGCCTTCGTCCATGAACGCCAGACCCA
>CAZGIX010000368.1:0-3177 GCA_964525785.1 uncultured Anaerolineaceae bacterium | reverse complement strand
GCCCTTTCACGGCGATAACCGGGGTTCGAATCCCCGTGGGGACGCCACAATCCTTCCCGGGTTGTGACAAAAAATCAGCTGTAAAAAATTTAGCGGCCCTGGCCGCTATTTTTATTTGTGCGTGGCGGTTATGTGGCCGCCGAAGACGAGGCGCCTCATCGCAGACCCACCCTAGCGGGACAAGAAACGGCGGCACGAGGCCGCCGTTATTACTTACTGAGCTAATCCTAATCTCATCAAGAGCGTTTCTTGTGACGCATAACGCCCAATCCAGCAAGGCCAATGCCAAGCAAGGCAAGGGAGGCAGGTTCGGGAACCGACCGCGCAGGAGCCATTGACGTCACCAGCATTCTGTCGCCCCCATAAGTGGTCAATTCGAAGTACCAAGTCCCAGTCGGCGGATTTGCAGAGCCGGGGCCAAAGGGACCAAAAGGATCGGCGAATTGGAAGCTCAAGAGGTTGAAGTCACCACCAGCGCCATTCCCACACGCTCCAGTGGTGGTACCGAATGTACAACCGTTGGTTAGTGGCTGGCCAATTAGCTCTTTGCCAAGGTCAAGCGAACTGGGGGCTGTAAAAAAAATACTAGAAAAGTCATTAAAGCCGAAGGTTCCATCACCGCCGTTCGACCCAGTAATCGTTATTCCAAGGCCAGAGACTGGTACAGGTGTAAATCCAGAAACGAGGATAGGGTTACCAATGAAAAAGAATTGTAGGGGAATGGAGTTCTGTGTTCCCACCTCCGGCAAACTCGAATTATCGAAGGTGATGAAACCTGTCGCGGATGCATTGTTACCGAAAGGGCTTCCGCTCCACTTTATGTCTAGAGTCATCAAACTTGCGGAAGCTGGATTGATGCCGCACAGCAACAGAGTTGCCGCCATAAGGAAGGTTTTCGAGATCTTTAGCATGGTTGATCCTCTTTGAGTTGGAAACTGTTCTGTTTGTGCGACACCTTAAAGCACATTCTGTGCCGTGATTTCATTTCATTGTTTTTAATGAGTATGCGGTTTTGCCATGTTTGTAGTATGTAAAATTATTCGACATTCTCGAGTTCCAAAGTCGGCGCCCAGTTTGCTCGACTGGTATAAGAGTCTGGATTTCAAAAGAGTCTGTTTTAGATACCCTCCTGCTTGTTACAGCCTTTTTGTCCTTTGTTAAACACCAGCGCAGCGCCTTGATGTGGCCATTCACTTTGGCGCTCTATGCTGGCGACTCCATCGCATCAAGCAGCCTGCTCAGATCGTCCAGCGTTGCGCCATCCTTGCGGGCTGCCTTGTGTAGTTGCTCAATCAATTCGGACTTGATGCGCGGCTCGTGTTGGGCGGAAAAGCGGTGTGCCAGCCGATTGATGCGGGTCTGTAGCGGTTTGGCAAGACCCGCTATCCATTTCCAGATGCGGGTTAATGTTACTTGGTGATACTGGGTGATATTGATTGATGGCGCCCCGAAGACGAATCGAACGTCCGACCTACCCCTTAGGAGGGGGTTGCTCTATCCACTGAGCTACCGGGGCGTGGCGCGCATTCTACCGAATCCGGCGTGGATTACCGAGCCATCACGAATGCACCCGCTTGATGCACAAGCCGCATATGATGCGTGCAGGGAGAAGACATGCTGAAACTGATACTGGGTGGATTGGCAGCGCTGCTGCTGTTGGCGAGTGCGGTCTTGTGGATGCTGAGACCGGGTGCGCAGCGAACGGAGGGCAGCGTGGCACCCGACTTCGCCTTGCAGGATCAGAACGGCAAGACACACCACCTGGGCGATTATGCGGGGCGCTGGCTGGTGCTGTATTTCTATCCGCGCGACGACACGCCGGGTTGCACCCGGGAAGCATGCCGTTTCCGGGATGACATCGGAATACTGGGCAAACTCGACGCGGCCGTGGTCGGGGTCAGTGTCGACGATACGAAATCGCACGCCGATTTCGCCCGCAAATATCAACTTCCGTTCCCGCTGCTGTCGGACCCTGACGGGAAAACCGCCACGGCGTACGACAGCCTGCTGAATCTTGGGCTCGTGCGTTTTGCCCGCCGCCATACTTTCATCATCGCGCCGGACGGTCGCATCGCTGCCCGCTTCGACAAAGTTGATCCCGCACGCCACGCCGAGGAAGTGGCCCAGACCCTGCAGGCCCTGCAACAGGCCGGAACGACCCCTGCAACCCAGCACCCGGGCAAATAATGGGCTACATATCAGTAATGATCTGATTACCCGTGCCCATGCCCAACCAACGCGCATTTTCCTTCACCATCGGAATCGCCTTTGTCGCCTTGATCGCCCTGATCTGCGGCCTGCTGCTAAACAGCCTGCTTCAATTGCAAACCCTGGGCACGCAATTTCGCATCGTCATCGAGCACCACAACCACAAGATCGACCTCATCACGCAAACCCAAGTGGCAGCGCATATCCGCACCGACAGTCTGTTCCGCATGGCGCTGGCCGATGATGCGTTCGAACGCGACGTCCATTTCATGGAATTCAACCGTGCCGGCTTTCTGGTCGGGAGCGGGCGCAAGGCGTTGCGCGAGCTCGGATTGACCCCCACCGAGCAGCGCAGCTTCGACGCCCAGACTCAACTGATCAACGACATCCAGACGGTGCAGGAACGCGTGATCGATCTGCTCAACGCCGATCGCAGTGCGGACGCACGCGAGGTTCTGGTGTGGGAAGCCATTCCCATCCATGAAACCTTCAACCGGCAGCTGGCCGATATGCGCAACGCCTATCATCGCGCCAACCTGATGGCCCAACGCCAGGCGCAAGAAACCTATCAGCGCGCGTTTTTTCTCACGCTGGCATTCGGTATCGCAGCGATTGCGCTGGCCTTGCTGATCGCCTGGAACACGGTCCGCAAGACTAGGCTGAAGTCGCAACAGATACGCGACCAACTGGCGGAGCTGGAAGTGTCGCGCGCTGCGCTACGCGAGGAGGCCACCCATGACCCGCTGACCGGGCTGGCCAACCGGCGCCTGTTCTACGACCGACTGCACCAAGCGATCCGTCATGCCCATCGCTACGGCGGCAAGGTGGGTATCCTGTATGTGGACCTGGACCGCTTCAAGAACATCAACGATCAATATGGCCACCATGTGGGCGACGCGGTGCTGACCGAAGTGGCAAAACGTCTCACCTCCTGCACTCGCGACTCCGATACGGTCGCGCGCTTGGGGG
>CAZGIX010000367.1:0-3224 GCA_964525785.1 uncultured Anaerolineaceae bacterium | reverse complement strand
GGCATGATGGCAGAGGCCATGATCGCAGGGATGATCCACCAGGGAGTGGCCCAGCCGAGCAGCATGATGGCAGCCGGGCCTACGCTGGAACGCCTGGAGTATCTGAACGATAAGTATGGCATTGAAGTGGGCACCGATAATGCCACAGCTGCCCGTACGGCCGATGTTGTGGTGCTGTCGGTCAAGCCGCAGCGCCTGGACCGCGTGCTGGCAGGCCTGAAAGGCTGCATCCAGCCTGGCGCGCTAGTGCTGTCCATCGTCGCCGGCGCAAGTCTATCGAAGATCAGCCGCGGACTGGAACACGATACCGTAGTGCGCTCGATGCCTAACACCCCTGCGCAAATCGGCGAGGGCATCACAGTCTGGACGGCTGCCGAAAGTGTGACCTCGGAGCAGATCGAGATGGCACGCCAGATCCTGAAAGCCCTGGGCCAGGAGATCTTCCTCGAAGAAGAGAACTACCTGGATATGGCGACAGCCCTGTCCGGCACCGGACCGGCCTATGTGTTCCTCTTCATGGAGGCCATGGTGGATGCCGGGGTGCACATGGGCTTCCCGCGCCGCATTGCTGAGCAGCTCGTCGCCCAGACCGTGCGGGGTTCGGTCGACTTCTACCGCACACACGAAGAGCACGTCCACCTGGCGCGGCTGCGCAACCAGGTCACCTCTCCCGGCGGCACCTCGGCTGAAGCCTTGTATTACCTGGAAAAAGCCGGTTTCAGGACGGCTATCTCGCGGGCGATCTGGGCGGCGTACGAGCGCTCGCGTGAGCTCGGTAAAGACGCCAAAGGGCATATTCCAGAATAAGCTACCACATGTGGATCACGTGCAGGGTCCAGCGGTAATAGCCCTTCCCCTCGCTGTGAGGCTGCTCGTAAACGTAGCCATCCTGCAGGGGGATGCGGATGGGATGTGTGGCACCCAGGGCAGCGATGGGGATGCCTTGAGTGTAGTCATCACAGGTGACGGTGGCGCTGAAGGGTGAATACCAGGTTTCGGTACTGGTGATCTCCAACCAGGGACTGCCCATATCATCAGCGACGATCTGACCGCTGATGACCACCTGGTTCTTCCCCGCCCCGTTCATCACACACTCGTCCGCCTGACCGGTCATAGTCACATCGACAGCGCCGTTGCCTTCCAACTGCAGATTGCCAATGTCGAATACGCCATAGATAGGTGCCCAAAAGGTCACCTTGCCGAAGACATGGATATCGTTGGTAAATTCCCCCTCATCCACAATCTGGGAGTGATCGTACTCCAGCTGGAAGCGGTTGGTGCACTCGTTCAACCTTTTCGTCAGCTCATCGTGCAGAAACTGCATCTCGGGCGAGCCTTCATCAAATCCTAAGAGCGTCGCTTGCTGGAAGTAGCGCAGAATCATCTCCAGGTACTCTCCACAGGGCTCTATGGGTACGATCGTGCAGCCCAATGTCATCAGGCACACCAGGTCCTGCTTCAGACGCTCTTTGGCATCGTTGATGATGCTCTCTGCTCCGGTACTATCTCCCATCGAATTCAACGTCTGCGACCATTGGTTCAGCCCGCCTGTCAGGTCGGTTTCGTACTGCCAATCACCGCCCGGGTCAGCAGGCAGATTGCCGGCAAGCTCAGCCTGGCTTACCGCCTCCGCCTGAGTTGGCTTACCCGCCAGGAGGGTGCTGAAATGGTACACCTGGGCGGTGAGCCGGCTGCCTTCCAGATTCTGCTCGCCGAGCGGGAGAGCTAGCTCGGGTTGAACAAGCTGGAACAGCAGCGCTGGTGTGCTTTCCGAAGGTTGTACCAGCTCGATCTCCAGGGTCGCTGGTCTGCGCAGGTGCAGCCCTGAAGGCTCCAGACGGATGCCAGGGAAGAAATTGGCAGCGATGGGGTTCAGTGGGGCAGAATCATATGTTGCCAGGCTTACATCGACCGTGGGCGAGATCGCCATCGGCGGGATGGTCAGGGTGATCTGATCGCCGCGAGCGTTGGCAACCTGCAGCCTGGCGCCCTGGTCCATTCCCACCGTTGCCGAGGTGGATGCACCTTCCGCCGCCGCCTGGGCAGGCGCCTGTTCGGCATACTCCGGCGGGACGGCAGGCTCGGTAAGATCTGCTGAGCCGGTTTCAACTGCCTGGGTGAGAGGGAGAGAGGTGATCTCAGGCGTGCTCGTGCTGCAGGCCGATAAGAGCAGGCACAGGCAGGTGCCTGCCAGCCATAATGTGAGATGAGTTCGGTTCATTGTGAGCCCCCCGGCGCTGGATTATTGGATACGGATTATCGATGTGGGAATCTGGCAGCTAACTTTATATTAGCACAATTTAAGTTGAAAACGATTAAGCAGATTTGATAACTAAGGGGTAACGGATATATTTACCGATCAAGTCGCATGGTAGTGAATCGGTAGCATCTCCGGTGTGCGCAGGAGCTTCCGGCGCAGGCCCTGGCGGGCGCGCGAGAGCCGGCTCTTGACCGTGCCCTGTGGGATTCCCAGGCTGGCGGCAGCTTCGGCATAGTCGAATCCCAGCAGGTCCACCAGGACAGCCACACTGCGGTACTCCGCCGGCAGCTCCGCCATACAGCGTTGGATGACAGTGTTCAGCTCAGCTTGCTCGACGTGCTGCTCGGTGGTGAGCTCGAAGCCGGACAGGTGATCGGCTGGATCGGGCTCATCCTCGCAGTCCTCACCCCATTCGAGCGATTGGACCGGGTGGCGCTTCAGGCGGCGTAGCTCGTCATAGCAGGCATTAGTGGCGATCTTCAGCAACCAGGCGCGCAGCGATCCATCCCGGAAGCGTCCGATGCTGCGGTAGGCGCGTAAAAAGACTTCCTGGGTGATATCTTCGGCAGCCTCCCTCTCCCCCAGGATGAACAGGCTGTGCTGGTAAACCAGGTCTTGATAGGCCAGCACCAGCTGGTTGAAGGCGTCCAGGTTCCCGAGACGAGCAGATTGGATGAGGCCGTTTTCATCTATCATAGGTGCTACTGTCTCCTTTATACAGGATGGCGGCCCGCCAGCCATCGGGTAGGCGGACGATTGCGCCTCCGCAATATGCAGGATGAGGGTTATCCTTCGAAAGTAGGAGAACAAGGCTTTGGCGTTGTGACCAGGATCACAATACGATAAATGTAGGAGATGGAATGATCGCCCGGAAGGATGCGCTCCCGGCATTGTGGAGGTATAAAGAGTGTGCAACCTTAACTGCTCCATATTCGTACATAGAATGATGTAATTGCTGTTTGTC
>CAZGIX010000366.1:0-3270 GCA_964525785.1 uncultured Anaerolineaceae bacterium | reverse complement strand
CCGGTTTCTTTCTGTGGGTATTTGACAACGATGAAGCTATATTTTTCGGACATAGTCTTATCCTTTCAATCGGTTGTGAGAATCGTGCGGATCAGCCTACCGCTGGAGAGATTGCAGGCACCGCTAATCTTTGATTAGTGGATGAGCCAGTAGCCACTGGCTCACCCAGATTGATCCCGTTCACATGCTTTGTTGCTGGTGGCGTCAATGGCGCTTATTGCGCATTCGAACGATAACCGGTACACGCACCGGTGGCCTGGCGATCAGGTATGTCACCATCACCAAGACCAGAATGCCTGCTGCGGCGATGATTGTTCCAGATTCGATCATCTTTACCTTCTTCCTTCGCACCGATTGAGCTCATTCCGTCACCAGCCTGCCCGGCGAGTTACTCGCTCAGCGATATATTCACCAGCGATTAATTCGCTCAGCGATCAACCAGCCAGCAGCTTCTGCTTGGCAGTCGCGAACTCCTCGTCGGTCAGCACGCCCGATCCGTGAAGCTGGCCAAGCTGCTGAAGCTGCGCCGTCAGATCAGGCGCAGGCGCCTGCTCCACGGGTGCTGCGTACTGCTCCTCAGGATAATATTCCTCTTCTGCCTGCTGCTGTTGCTGGGCGTCTTGCTGCGCATATTTCTGGTTCTGGTGATGGCGGACCGCTCCGGCGGTGCCAACGACGACTGCCGTACCGACCGCGGCACGGGCAACACTTCTTCTTCTCACGACTCTTCTGGCTCTCATAGCAACCTCCTGATCTATTTTCTATTAAAGTTTCAAGCTTCGGATGATTCAGCCGCTTATGCGGCGGCTGCTTCGATCTGGGCAAATAGCTCCATGGTTTCATTCACCACTTCGAAGGGGATGCGGTCGTACATCACCATCCGCCCATTCGCCCTGAGCACTGCTTCTCCGAACTCAATCGCCCACAGATTTTCGAAAAGTAAGATAGCCGCAGTGGTGTTATTTTCCATCTTCTCGGCGATCATCTCGATATCTTCCACCTGGATGATGCCGCTGATTTCAATCTCAAGGGGATCGAAGATGTGCACCATCTCGGCATCTAGCTGCTCCAGCTCGAGCGCCTTATGCTTCCCATCTTGATCTTTCAGGACTACGATTAAGTCAATCACCCGGACGATCTTCTTCTGCACCAGATCGAGCAGCGCCGGCAGGATCTCACCTTTGAACTGGTTGCCCTTGAACTCCAGGGCGAGAAAGTCAACTGGACCGTATGTCATTGGATTACTCCTTTTGTTATAAGTAATGAGTCTCGTGCGGTTAGCGTGATGTTTGGGAGTGTTTGGGTGGTTTTACCCACCCAAACACCCTGACTTTCACACTCAACTGCGTAACATCTTTTAATAATTCTGAAGCGGGTCGTTGCTCGGATATCCCGGGATCTGTTGGCGTTTGTGATATCCGCCTACGTAGCTGAAGATGTCTGCCATGACCCCTAATCCCAACCAGATCCAATCCCAGCCGTTCAGCGGGAAGATCATCACGTACATTAGCGATGTCCACGGGATAAAGACCAGACCCAGGATGCCAACCAGCCCGGGAAAGTTGAATTGTTCGAACGCTCTGGTCACTCGAAGCGGCACGAGCAGCCAGTAGACCAGGAAGCCCAGGCGTGGGCCAAAGAAAACCAGGGCGGTGAAGAAACAGCACATTCCAAACTCCTTTCGATAGGGCCAGGGTGAATTGAAAGAGTTCGCTCACCCTGGCAGGGATTCAGTTAGTATATGATCTGCCGCGACACTTTAGGCGCTGGGCGTACCGCTGGGCTCTGTATAGCCGGGGATGCGGTTGCGGTTGGAATAGGCTGTACTGCTCCAGTGCATCACATCGATCACCACCGCCATGAACACCCAGAACCAGTCCCAGCTGGTCAGACCGATTCCCGGCGACCACAGGATGACGTACATCAGCGTGGTGAACGGCAGGAAGATAATCCCCAGGATCGGCCACAGCCAGCTGCCGCCAAAGGCAGCGCTGAACAGGTTGGGGCGAGCAATCCAGATGAACAGTGTCCCTAAACGTGGGAACATTCCAGCAAACAATGCAAATAAACAGGGCATTTTAACTTCTCCTTAGCATTTGATATGGTTGTTGGGGTTTTTGGGCAGACAATGCCACCCAAATACCCCGGGGCTGCACTTAACGAAAAGAATATCCTAATAGTTCTGGAGCGGGTCATTGGCCGGATAGCCCGGAACCTGCTGGCGTTTGTGATAACCACCCACATAGCTGGCGACATCTGCCAGGACGCCAAATCCCAACCAGATCCAATCCCAGCCGTTCAACGGGAAGATGATCACATACATCAAGGACGTCCAGGGGATGAAGATCAATCCCAGCAGGCCAACCAGCCAGGAGAAATTGAACGTGGCGAAGGCGGTGGTCACTCGAATTGGCGCCAGCAGCCAGTAGATCAGGAAGGCCAGGCGGGGACCAAAGAATACCAGGGAAACAAAGAAACAACACATGGAATACTCCTCCTCAACTTTGAAACAATTCAGGGTCACTCTTGGGGATCAGCACCTGCATCCCCAAGGATCGCTCACCCGGCGGCTTAACGGCCTCCGTGAGCCATCTCGTCGATGCACACCGCCACTGCCAGGATCAACACGTCGTCCTGCCCGGGATCGATGGACACGCCGTAGCTATCGCGCAGGCGGAACCACTTCTTGGAGATTTCCGCCACTTTATCGCGCCCTTCACCGATGGTGTACTCGTGATCTAATATGTTTCCTTTCACCTCCAGATCGGGTCCGCCCTTGATCTTGACCACCCAGCGCTCGCGCACCGGTGTGATCAGGGCCTTCTTGACCATGGCTACCTGCTTACCGTGGGCGTCTTCTATCTCCATACTGTCCTTGACCCGCATCATCCGCTCTTGAATCTTGCACAGCTCGGTGCCATGAGCATCTTCGAAGATCAGGGTCTGGCGCACGCGCAGTGCCTTGCCGTCCACCTTGAACACTTTCTGACCGTGCTCGTTCTCGATCCAGAAGTCGTCGCCGATGGCGACCATCTTCTGGCGCATCTGGTAGCGGTTGCCGCCGCCGCCCCGGCCAAGCTGGCGGTCGTCCTGGCGCTCCTCGCGCCGTTCTACTCGTCTGCCTCGCATAAACTTTTTCTCCTTGATCAACTGCGGAGCTGGCAGGTCTTCAGGAACCTGATAGCTCCGCTAATCCTTTTACTTAAGCGCCTGGTTAAGCTGTTGGAGCGCTTCTTCAAAAGTGTTGGCAAGAACCGTGACGTAACCAGG
>CAZGIX010000365.1:0-3275 GCA_964525785.1 uncultured Anaerolineaceae bacterium | reverse complement strand
CTCACCCTGCGCTTCGACTGCAAGCCGTGCGAGATGCACGTGATGGGGAAACTGAAACCGGCCGTCGTCAAAAGCAGCATTCCGCTGACTTTTTATAAAACGCCACCCGTTGCTTGAGTGTATTCTGGGGTATGACCTGCCAACAGACCGTGCGAAGTGATCAGCATCGCTTTTGCGTAAAGGGAGGTACGGAATAACGATGCGTGAGACTTGGTTCGGCCTGGAAGCGCGTTCTGTCAGGAATTCGTTTACTGGACCACCCTCAGATCAAGCTGTTAACGATATCGAGCGCCATCGATGGCGCTGTGGAATATTTCCCTGTATCGACGGATAGGTAGGCGCCTAATCGGGTTACCCCAAAATCCGAGCGGCGGTGCAAGGTCGAGTTGGGGTTAGACAATTCCCCTTGACCGGTGGCGAATACCCATCCGCCCCGAAGAGCAATCGATTTGATCTGCTCCCTGATTCTGGCAACCCCTGGTAGTAGGTCTTCGAGTTGCCGCAGCACGGTATCCTCGATTGCAGATCGTTGCGTCTCGTCTAGGGTTGGCGGAGAAGGGGGCAATATCTCCGAACTGTCCACCATCAGGCCGGATGGATACCAGGACAGATAAAAATCACGTAGATTGTAATTTTTGATATCACCGAAGGGCCCGGTGGCTATGATGGCACTTGGCATATCGACTGGCTTGTCCGTATGTATGAACAAGGACAACCGGTACCGGTTTGACCAAGGACCAAGAGGCTTCAGACCAGCCTTCAAGTCTATCGCCAAACGTCCCTCCCACAGGGCATTCACGACGTAATCGTAAGGGCCAAAGCGCTCCTGGCCAGATTCCACTAACCAGGGGCCATCCACCTCACCCACAACGATTGGCCGGACCGCAGAAATATGGGTACCCATACATTTCTCGATCCCTACCTCAGAATCCAGGGCATCGGTCAAACGATCCGCGACCCAATTGGTTGAAACAGAACGCTCTGGAATGCGGAAACCCGCAACGATCTCCGGTGAGTCCGTAATCGCACTCAGTTCCTGGTTATTCAGCCTGCCGATCTGGCAACTCGATACATCGACGAAGTAGCGCCTTGCATCCGGATGCTGATGAATAAGGTGAGCGACCTGATGAAAATAGGCTGCCATCGCATCCGGACGCACGACTGACTGCCGATGGCACAAGTAGATGTCGTCGGTCATGGTCGATGCCGAATCGAGCGAAGTGCCTATCAACGTTTCCAACACGGGTTTGAACAATAGTCCGCCGGTCAGGATATGCCGTGCTGTTGTCAGTGACGCATCCCGACTGTATATGAAACCAAGATGGATCTTGCCCTCATTCCATCGGCTGGCACATGTCATTGGCTGAGGTGCAGCATCGAACAAGGTGACCGAGACACCCCGACGCGCAAGAAAAAGAGCCAGGGAACTGCCCATGATGCCGGCGCCCAGGACTGCAATTCGACGGTTTATATTTATCACTTTGCCCTATCCCACAATGGGTTACAGACTATCTCGGCCAGCCTCAGTCCCATTGCTCGATGTAGGAAGCCGGATCATAGGGATCACTGGCAAAAACCAGAAGGACCGAGCCTTCGGCCAGGTATTTTTGCTGGCTCCATACTCCCGGGCCGAGCAGCAGACCAAAGCGTTCAGAGTCCATCAATAGCGTGACTTCCTCGCCATGGCAGCGCATCAATATCTCGATGCTCCCGTTCAAACACACCAGCCATTGGTAACCACTTAGGTGCGCGTGTCCGCCACGAACCATCCCAACTGGAACATGAGTTACTGTGAACACTCTGTTAGGCCGGAACGCCAGGGAATCGAACGGAAACGGAAGCAGAGAACCCCTTGTATCAGTATGTATCTGGCAAGGGATCAGTTTGGCCATGCCACCAAAAAATTCAGTCACATTTGTTGCCTGATCAGACACTGTACGTGTGGGCATACCGATCCCTCCAAAGCCGCGGTTGGAATCAACGCCAGCGATAGGCGGATGAAACCATCTGGTTTGGGGCGGCAATTTTTTGAATGTTGGATTCCATTCGGACTGTTGTGGCCCGATAAGGCTGGGAGTCGCTAACTGACTCACGCTTAAGTTGAGTATGAACCTGTACCAACCAGTTGATCAATGGCACTCCGAGTTCGAGCTTTTCATCACTTGTCAGTTCTGAGGCCCACAATTCACGCATACAGGCGGCACTTACCTCGTAATACTGCTTAGCCGAAAAATCCCAACTTCTGGAAAGACTGCCTGGTTTATAAAACTTACGGCACAACGTTTCCGGTACACGGGCAAACTCACCGAGCAAGCTCATGTGAAACAACCATGGCCAATCGGCTGAGAATTCACCCGCCCCATTGGTCTTCAGCCCCTGAATCCTGCAAGTCTCTCGAAGGCGAAAAACACCTCGGTTCGGCACCCACCACTGCCCTGCACGCATCAACATTTTCTTGCCACGCTGTACCCTATCGCACAGGTCTTCTAATTCTGTATAAACCCATAGTTCCTGGCTACCATCGACTGCGGTCAGGAGCACATCCGAATAGCTCATCACAACCTCTGGCCGGTCATCCAGAACGATGCAGAGTTTTTCCAGGTAAGTGGGCGCCAGGATGTCGTCGTGGAAGGCGAAAAGAACGTAATCCGAGTCAGTCTGGCCGAGCAGGAAATTACAATTCCCGACGTAGCCTAGGCGTCGTTCCTGCCGCACCACCCTGAATCGGGTATCGCGCTCGCAATGCTTCAAGCAGATGTCATAAGTATTGTCGTCGCAGAGGTCTACAGAAATGACGACATCAAAGTGATCGCGCGTTTGCGCCGATAAAGAATCCAGGGTGGACTGAATGAACTCTGCCGCCTGATAAGCGGGCACGAGTGCTGTAACTTTTGTACGATTTTTCATTTTAGATTTAAGTCGCGGTCGACCCCGACAAAATGCTACGCCATTTCAATTAAAAAACGAAACCGTTTTGCCATCTACAGGATAAGGCTGCTCGTTCTAGACGCTCGGGAGGTTTGTCAGAGCAATAGTGCGAAATGCCAAGTCTGTTGTGACAATCAACTGGCATTTTCCGATCCTGAACGACGGCGATGCTTGAAGGTGCCAATTCGACATGGTTGGGAACAGTCATGGCTCAATGGCTGATTGCAGGACGCTATGTAAGGTGTCATCGTCCGATTTGCTGCCCTACATTTGATCTCTGCATCCGTCTACTCGGGGCCACACGGCAATCATTGGGTTTTCACCGGAACCCATGGCAGAAATGGGTC
>CAZGIX010000364.1:0-3301 GCA_964525785.1 uncultured Anaerolineaceae bacterium | reverse complement strand
TATCGTTTCGCCACAGTCTACGAGGATTTCTTGCAGTTGCGATATTTAATTGCCGTAATCCTGATCCTCAGCCTGGTAGTGGGTGTTCTGCTGGGTTCCAGCCTGGCATTGAACATCAACTCTCCGCTCCAAAAAGTGATCGAAGCGGTGTACGATCTGGCTCGCGGCTCCCGCAAAGCAGTCCTGACAGAACAGGGGCCGGAAGAAGTCAGATTGTTGCAGCGTTCGGTTAACCATCTTATGGAACGCCTCCACGGCCTGGAAGAGGCACGCCGGCGATTGCTGGCCAACCTGGTGCATGAGATCGGTCGCCCACTGGGGGCCTTGCATGCCGGTGTGCAGGCTCTATCCCTCACACAGAAAACAGATCCCCAGGTTATGGCAGAGATGCTGGCTGGAATGAATGATGAGACCAGCCGTCTACAGCAGTTGCTAGATGAGCTGGCGCACCTGCACGATATCGTGTTGGGGACCCTGGAATTGGAGCGCCAGCACCTAGACCTGGGTGAGTGGTTGCTGGGCATCCTGCGTACTTGGGAAGCAGCAGCCCACGAAAAGCGTTTAAATTGGGAGACATCGATCCCATCGAACCTGCCAAGCGTGGATGTGGATTCGCTGCGCCTGGCTCAGGTTGTTGGTAACCTGCTCAGTAACGCCATCAAGTACACGCCTGCGGGCGGGAAAGTTTCAGTGGCTGCCGGTATTGCAGAACGCGAAATCTGGATCAGGGTTAGCGACACAGGGCCAGGAATTCCTAGCGAAGAACTGGATAAGATTTTTACACCCTTCTACCGATCTCCTTACGAGAAGCGCATTGCCCAGGGCATGGGATTGGGCTTGAGCATTGCCCGCGATCTGGTCGAAGCCCACGAAGGCAGGCTGGAGGTCCAAAGCCAGCCAGGTTTGGGGAGCCAGTTCACTGTTTGGCTGCCCCTTACAACACCAATTCGTTCTATCAACTGAAAAACCCAACCGGGTTAATACTCGCTATAGCTTCCTGCTGCCGCTTTGAGCTATTCATGGCGGCAATCAATTTTTGGTGAGGAAATTTAATATCTTCATAAGGATCTAATAAGCGGACCATAGAGACTTGCAGGATGTTTCACACTAATATATCCATAGGATTGTTATGGCGGCAGGTAGACTACTAGATGTAGCCAATCTATTGCTGGATCAGGCGCAGCTATAGTTGAGATTATGTGCGGCACTCATTCGTCCTGTTTCGTGCTTTTTGCCCTGATCGTAATGATGACGTCGTTTGGGTTATTGGGTTTTCTCAGGCAGATGCAGGTCAATCGAACGAGTCATCTGGACGACGATTCCTGGTTCCTGATTATCTTTATCGTCGTAGCGATCTTGAGTATCGGCTGTTTCATTGCCTTTATTTTCCTGCGCGGTGTCGTTGTTTGAAATGGAGGATCAGGAAGTTGAACTGTGGCGTATCGTAACGATATGGCGTAGCCAGGAGGCTCTCGATGAGATGCGCAGGAAGGTCGAGGTTCCATGTGGGGTAATGATGTTCCGCTCTTAATGATTTCTTAGGAATACTTGCAGGCTTCGATAAGGACTTAAGCTGCCCAGGGGGGATACACTACTTATGAAATTCATCCAGTAGAAGGACAACAAAACCATGCAGAATGTAGACGTAAATGCTGCCATGTCAACCCATGAGGATACTGTATCAACCCGAACGCGCCGCCTCGCTGAAATTGCACACCGCTGGGATGGTGGAATTCGCCGTGAGCTGCGCCGGTTTGCTCAACACCTGTGGCCTGACGCCCATCTGTTGGGGTTTGTCCCCCTTCACAGCTTCCGTTTACGGAAACAGCTTGATACAGAGACGATGGTTTGGTGGGTTGAGCGCGACATTCCACCCTATGACCGTTATCATTGTGAAGCGTATCGCGTGGAGTTAAGCCTGGCAGGGCCAGATCAACCCCGCCTGGTTGTCCGCAGTGGTATTGCTGCTCACCCGGTTTTCCCAATGACAATAGAAAGTCTAAACACAGCTCTGGCCCAGGCTGGCACAGATAAGCCCATGCTCATCCGCCGCGAGTTTGGCACAGCACTGGATCCATGAAGAGGCTTTTTAACACAGGTATTTGAGGAGTGGTATAGATCAATGGGAAGGAACCGATTATTCGGTAAAGATAGAATGATGAATAAACACCCTCAAACTCCACCTACCGGTCAGTCGTCACCAAAGAGCCCGCGCAGTTCCTGGACCTGGTGGTTGCTTTTCATGGCTTTAATGATCTGGAACCTGTGGTCGTTCTGGCCTCGCAACCAACCACAGGTCAGCCTGCCCTATAGCGCTTTCATTGACCAGGTGAAGGAAGACAATGTTACCGGCATACAGATTAGTGGCAGCGATATCACCGGTAAATTCCAGAAACCCGTCGCCTGGCCTATAAATCCCGCACCCACGCCAGCTGAAACCGGAGCCGACCATTCTGTGCCTGGCACTGCAACTACGTATTCAGCGTTTCAGACCACCTTCCCCGAGATCCAGGGAGACCCAAACCTGCTTGAGCTTCTGAGCGCGCATAACGTGGAGGTGAATGTCGTCCCTCCACCCAGCCCCTGGTTCACGATGTTGCTGACAGATGGCCTGCCGCTGCTGCTTATGGTACTGTTTTTATTTTGGATGGGTCGCAGCGCTGCGCAAAGCCAGGCAGGTATATTCCGCTTTGGGCGCAGCAAGCCTCGCCAATTTATCGGAGATCTTCCACCAGTGACCTTCAAAGATGTTGCTGGAGCAGACGAAGCCAAGGGGGAGCTGCAAGAGGTGGTGGATTTCCTGCGCAGTCCAGAAAAATACCATAAGTTGGGAGCGCGCATCCCGCGCGGCGTGTTGTTGGTCGGCCCGCCAGGCACAGGCAAGACGCTTCTGGCCAGGGCGGTGGCAGGCGAAGCCGGCGTGCCCGTCTTCAGCATCAGCGCTTCGGAGTTTGTGGAGATGTTCGTCGGTGTCGGCGCCAGCCGTGTGCGCGACCTCTTCCAACAGGCCAAAGCAACTGCTCCAGGTATCGTCTTCATTGACGAGCTGGATGCGGTTGGGAGGCGGCGCGGTGCGGGGCTTGGCGCAGTCAACGACGAGCGCGAGCAAACCCTCAACCAGCTCCTGGTGGAAATGGATGGATTTGATGAACACCATCAGCTGATCGTCCTGGCAGCCACCAATCGGCCGGATGTGCTTGACCCAGCGTTATTAAGACCTGGGCGCTTCGACCGCCAGGTGACCGTCGGTCTGCCCGACCGCCAGGGCCGCCAGGGCATCTTGCTCATCCATACCCGCCAG
>CAZGIX010000363.1:0-3312 GCA_964525785.1 uncultured Anaerolineaceae bacterium | reverse complement strand
ACACCGCGATTTTCAGTCGCGTGCTCTACCAACTGAGCTATCTCGGCCAAAACGCACCTTAACCTACAGCGCCCCATATTTTACATGTATGTCAGGTGATTGTCAAGCAAAGCGCTGGCTCGTACTCAGGGCTTTCTTAAAGTCCTGTCTAAACAACCCCACCCCCGACCCCTCCCCGCTTGCGGGGAGGGGAGAATTATTTTCTATGGGGATTTTGGCGGCGCGAAGCGCCGCCAAAATCCCCATAGATTTGTTCCCTGTGGTGGACACATTTAACTGGAGACGTTTTAGCCCATCCTTAGGAAAATGGGCGATCGCGAGAGAGGATTTATGAGGAACGAATGGAGGAAGGTAATCAGGAATTTGGTAATAAGGGATCAGGAGGAAGGGAAATGGTACTTGTTAATGAAGAACAGCCGTGTGGGGGCGGGTAACCGGGCGCCGAGGTGCGGCATGGGTGACCAGAGGAGGGGATTATTCGTTTTAGGGACGATCCGGATCGAAAGGAACGAATAAAACGGTAATCAGGAACCAGGAACAGGGGATCGGGGCGAAGGAGCGGCCTTCATTATCAATGTGGCGAGTAATAAGGGACAGGCGACCGGGAAAACGGGCAGGGAGGCGGACCGGGCATTCGATTTGGTAACGAAGGGGACGATTGGGAACGAAGGGGATCAGTTTGCTCGCATGGATACCTGGCGCACTTCGATCCATTCCGCATGGGGATTGGCGAGCGTCCCATAGCGCAGGCGACCGTCGGGTGGCAGGGCGGCGTACTGGTTGTCGATCCACACCACCAGGCCAAGCGGACCCAACGGCGATACCGGGGTTTCCAGCACGATCTGCCCATCCAGGCTGAATACCGCCCTCCCCGCCTGCCAGGCAATATGGTAGCTGTGCCACTGGCGGCTGTCGATCTGCAGCCCCATAGATTCCTGGAGGACAATTCCGCGCCCCAGGCGGCGCAGCCCGCGCGCCAGGCGGGGTACAGCCAGCAGAGGCAGCAGCACTCCAGCAAGAGCCAGCAGGGGCGCCGGCCAGTGTGGGGAGCGGAAGGTAGCCGCCAGCGCGCCGGCAGCGGGCTGGTCATCGCGCAGGGAGAGGTAGTTCTCGGGTGAGGCAAAGAAGAACCAGGCGCAGTTGGGCAGGGACGGGATGCGGCGCGCCCCGCCGCCCAGCCCCAGGGATAAGCTGAACGGGTCATTCCACAACCCGAAGCCCCACGTGCCCGGGACAGCCGCGCTGGACGACCTGGCTTCCAGGTGCATCTCGACCGGCGCCTGCCAGGCGAACTGGCTGCGCCTCCGATGGGCGTAATCGTCCACCTGGGCCAGGCGGTAGGTGCCTGCTTCTCCGGCGGGGATCTCCAGCCGCCAGTCGGCCTCGCCGGTCTGGAGGGCGAGCCCCCCGCTGCTCAGGCGGGGCTGCAGGTCTGGTCTTCGCTGTGGGGAATTTTCCATGGTCCTCCCACATTATAATGATAATCGCTGCCCGCGCCTCTCTATTTTCCATAGGTATGGCGGCCTGCGAGGGCAGCATCCCAGCTGGTATTTGCCCATCCCCCCGACCCCCTTCCCGCCGGGAAGGGGGAGAAAAGAAGAGAACCGGGGATTTTTGCGGCGCTTTGTGCCGCAAAAATCCCCTGATTCCTCTTACTCCCCGCCCATTGAGGGGCGGGGGGTGGGGTAGATGACCACGGTTAAGTGCAGAGCAACCGCCCGCGAGAGGCAGGTGTAAACTTATCTCCCGGGTGGGATGCAGTATAATCGGTTCAGATAATGGAGGTTCTATGGAAATAACCTGGTATGGGCATTCATGCTTCCGTCTCACCGAGCGCGGGCTGGCTGCGGTTGTGACCGATCCATACGACAGCCGCATCACCGGCTATGAAGCGTTGAAGCTGAAAGCCGATGTTGTGACAGTCAGCCACGATGCTCCCGGACACAATTTCGTCTCGGCGGTCAGAGGCAAATCCCACGTTCTGACCGGACCGGGGGAGTATGAGATTGGCAGCGTGTTCATTACCGGTGTGCAAACCAATGGGCATGATAAGCGCAGCTCCGACGAGCCGCGCAATACGCTGTATGTCTTTGATTACGAAGGTGTCACAGTTGCCCACCTGGGCGATATCCGCCGGGTGCCGAGCCAGACGGAGGTGGAGGCTCTGGGAGCAGTGGACGTCGCCCTGGTGCCGGTGGGCGGTGGCGGTGGTTTGAACGCCTCCAAAGCCGCCGAGGTGGTCAGCCTGTTGGAGCCCGGCATTGTCATCCCCATGCATTATCACACTTCTGCCAGCCTGATCAAGCTGGCGCCGTTGAGCAAATTCTTGAAGGAGATGGGTCTGGGCGATGTGCAGGCTGTTGATTCGCTTAAGGTCACCCGTTCTTCGGTGCCGGATGAGACCAGGGTAGTCGTGCTGAACTATGCCAGATCATCGTAGGAGTTGCCCTCATGGCTGTTAAACTGCTGATGACGTGGGATATCCTGCCTGGCCGGGAGCAAGAGTATTTCGAGTTCGTGGTGCGTGATTTCATCCCGGGCGTCCAGCGCCTGGGCCTGGAGCCGAGCGATGCCTGGCTGACAATGTACGGCGAGCAGCCCCAGATCATGGCCGCTATGCAAAGCAGCAGCATCGCCACCCTGCAGGGTGTGCTAAACTCTCAGGAGTGGGCCGAGCTCACCCACCAGCTTCTGGATTATGTGGAAGATTTCAAGTACAAGATCGTCCAGGCGCGCACCGGCTTCCAGTTATAATTTTAGGAGTTACGCACTTCAGGGGTAATCGGGGGTGTTTGGGCGGGCAACGCCCGCCCAAACACCCCCATCCACCCACCAACTGCGTAAGTCAAAAATTTGATACCCCTGCTTTGAACCATGATATCGCCCCTTTCTGAGCGCTTGCTTGACTGGTACGCGCGGTATGCCCGCCGCCTCCCCTGGAGGGAAAATCCTGACCCATACCGCGTATGGGTCTCGGAGGTGATGCTGCAGCAGACGCGCGTGGAAACGGTCTTGCCGTACTACCGGCGTTGGATGGAGCGCTTCCCCAGCCTGGCAGACCTGGCGGGGGCCGCGCTGCAAGACGTGCTCGTCGCCTGGGAAGGACTGGGCTATTACAGCCGGGCGCGCAACCTGCAGCGCGCCGCCCAGGCGGTGGTTGCGGAGCTCGATGGGCATCTTCCGGACGATCCCGCAGAGCTGCGCAAGCTGCCGGGCATCGGGCGCTACACCGCCGGGGCGATCGCTTCGATCGCCTTCGGCCGGGATGAGCCAACGCTGGATGGCAATATCCGCCGGGTGCTGGCGCGGGTC
>CAZGIX010000362.1:0-3371 GCA_964525785.1 uncultured Anaerolineaceae bacterium | reverse complement strand
AGAAAACAATGCCCCGCGGAGAAACGGAGAATTCCGTATCTGCGCCGCTCAACCCACCCTACAGCGACTGAAGGACTTTCACCTCACGATCGATCCGCTCACCCAGCTCTTTCTGCGCCCGCTCAAGATCATAGCGCACTTGCATGCGCAGCCACACGGCGGCGCTGGTGCCAAAATAACGACCCAAGCGCAGAGCAGTATCCGCGGTGATAGAACGCCGTCCATGTACGATCTCGCTGATCCGGATTGGCGGCACACCAATATCCTTTGCCACGCGGTACTGACTCAGACCAAGCGGCTTCATAAAGTCTTCCAGCAGCACCTCGCCAGGGTGAATGGGGGAAAGCATTTCATCCATATCTATTCCTCTCAAGAGTGGTAATCAACAATTTCTACGTTTCTGGCCTTATATTTAATCCATTCAAAGCAGATTCGCCATTGGTCATTGATGCGGAAGCTATATTGACCAGCTCGATCTCCTTTGAGCTTCTCAAGTCGATTTCCGGGCGGTGCAAGCAAATCCTGCAAATCTAGCACGGCATCGAGGTAGATCAACTTGCGCCGGGCAATGCGTTGGATATTTGAGGGCAGTTTGTTTGATACCTGGCCGTGGAATACCTTCTCCGTTTCTTTCGATGCGAAGGATTCGATCATACGGGAATAATAACACATTGCGATAATATCGTCAAGCGATAATATCTATAAGCCCGAAAAATATGGCAACCCAGATCAGCGATCCGGGCTACAGCAACTACTACAGGCTGCCCAGATCAACGATCTGGGCTACAGCAACTGGATGTCCTTCCGAGGAGCGAGCTTTGCGACGAGGAATCCCTGCAAACAAAGTCTTTCCGATGAGCGTCACAGGAAATCCTCTCCCTTCGACTTCGCCTTTCGACTGCGCTCAAGACAAGCTCAGGGCAAGCCTTCACTGCGTTCAGGGTCGGAATGACATGGGCGGATGCTGATCGCATGATCCCCAACAACACTGTGTGGGGAGACTGTCGAATTTTAGTGGTTCGCCTGTGATTGATCGGTTATAGATGACTTTTTGTGAGGATACTATCGACCAATCACAAGTGATTGATCGGTTATAGATGACTTTTTGTAAAGATACTTTTGACCAATCACAATTTAGACCGGAATAATCTTCTTTGACAAAATGAGCCTCCTGTGTTAAAATTGCAGGTACATTAACAAAGAAGATGGACAAGGAAGGCACAGCCCGGCCGGATTCCCGGCCCAACAGCGTTACCGTCAACAAATTCCTATTCTTGGGGCGAAATTACCAACCCTTGAAAATCTGCGGAAATCACGAGAAGTAACTGCAAGCCCCGGCGAGTAAGTTCCTGTCGGGGCATTTTTATTAACCTTAGGAGTTACGCATTTCAGGGGTAATCGGGGTTGTTTGGGCGGGCTACGCCCGCCCAAACAACCCCATCCACACACGAACTGCGTAAGTCCTAAACCTCCTGTCTTCATCCGATACCAACTTACGCGATTCGGGGAAGCATCCCTGAACTGCGAAGCATCTATAGTTTATATAACGTAAGGAAGTTTATGAGCAACAACACATTAAGAATAATTCCCCTGGGGGGCCTCGGGGAAGTCGGCAAGAATATGATGGCCTACGAGTACAAGGACCACATCCTGGTGGTCGACGCCGGGATGATGTTCCCCGAGAATGACATGCTGGGGATCGACTATATCATCCCCGATTTTCAATACCTGATCGAGAACCGCCACAAAGTGGCGGGGATCATCATCACCCACGGTCACGAAGACCACACCGGAGCGATCCGCCACCTGCTGGAGCAGGTCAACGCGCCGATCTATGCGACGCCGCTGACGCGCGGGCTGCTGGAAGTCAAGCTGGGGCGCGGCGGGCTGATCAACCAGGTCAAGCTCAATACCGTGCAGGCAGGCAGCGCCATACAGGCCGGACCGTTCAAGGTCGAGTTCTTCCACGTCTGCCACTCGATCCCCGACGGGGTTGGGCTGGGCATCACCACGCCCGCCGGGCTGGTGGTGCACACCGGCGACTATAAATTCGACCATACCCCGGTGGACAACCGCCCGACCGATTACGGCAAGCTGGCCGAGCTGGCGGCACGCGGGGTGCTGGCCTTGCTGGCCGACTCGACCAACGCCGATAAGCCGGGCTGGACGCCGTCCGAGCGCGTGATCGACCCGGCGCTGGACAATGTATTCCGCAATGCGAAAGGGCGGGTGATCATCTCGAGCTTTGCCTCGCTGATCTCGCGCATGCAGCAGGTAGCCAATGCCTCCGCGCGCCACAAACGCAAGATAGCCTTCGCCGGCACCAGCATGGTGGACAACGCCCGTATGGCGCTCAAGCTGGGCTATCTGGATATCCCTGACGAGCTGATGGTCACCGTCGAGCAGGCGCTCAAGATGAACCCCAAAGAGGTGACCCTGATGACGACCGGTACACAGGGTGAACCGACCTCGATTATGGGGCGCTTATCGACCGGCACCAACCGCCAGTTCGACATCCGTGAAGGCGACACAGTGGTGCTCTCGTCGCATCCCATCCCGGGGAATGAAGAGAGCGTATACCGCACGATCAACCGCCTGTTCCGGCGCGGCGCCAACGTGATCTACGAGGGCATCGCCCCGGTGCACGTCTCCGGGCACGCCAGCCAGGAAGAGATGAAGCTGATGCTGCACCTGGTGAAGCCGAAATACTTCGTGCCCATCCACGGGGAGCTGCGGCATCTCAAGCAGCACGCCGTGCTGGCCCAGCAAGTGGGCATCCCGGCTGAGAATATCGCGGTGATCGAAAACGGGCAGTCGATCGAGTTCAAGGACGGGAAGATGCAGCTCGGGAAGCGCATCCCAGGCGGGTACGTCTTCGTGGACGGCGCCGGCGTAGGGGAGATCGGTCCCAGCGTGATGCGCGAGCGCGAGATCCTATCGCGGGACGGGTTTGTGCTGGTCAACCTGAGCCTGGACCGGGACTCCTGCCGGCTGGTGAACGAACCAGAGTTCATCACGCGGGGTTTCATGCCCGCCCGCGAGGCGGATGAGCTGTTCGAGGCGGCCCGCAAGCTGGTGCAGCAGAATATCGACTGCAGCAGCAACGGCAGGCTGCAGGGCGACCTGGAGCAGACGCTTAAGTCATTTTTCTACAGCAAGACAAAACGCCGCCCGATGGTGTTCGTCACCATGAGCGAGGGGTAGATTGGGGCGACCCGTCGTCCCTGTTCATAAGAACAGGGGCGACCCGCCATTGCGGTTTATAGCACTGCGCGCAAGACTCATGGGTCGCCCCTACGGATGTAGGTGAATCCCCAACAGAATAGGGCGACCCGTCGTCCCTGTCCATACCACTGCGTGCAAGATTCATG
>CAZGIX010000361.1:0-3375 GCA_964525785.1 uncultured Anaerolineaceae bacterium | reverse complement strand
GAGGATCGAATCCTGGAGCGCGCTTCAGGCGAAGGCCAAACAGGATTGGTAGAGCCGCTCAGTGAGCGCGAATTGGAGGTCCTGCGATTGCTCGCTGAGGGATGCACGAATCGAGAGGTGGGTGAGCGGTTGTATATCTCATTGAGCACCGTCAAGGGGCACATTTCTAACATCAGCGGAAAATTAATTGCCAGGAACCGCACGGAATCCGTTGCCAGAGCAAGGCAATTGGGGATCTTGCCAAGGAATTGACGATCCAATCTCCCCCGATTGATCCATCAAGGAAGAGACTGTACCTTCTCCCCGGCTCTCATCCCATGCGGTAAAACAGTACCTTCAACCATACTTTTGACCGGTCACAGGCATACCATTCTTTTGCGATACTTGTGGCAGCGAAGGAATGATATCGATAGAAAGGCTGTGTTCGCAGTGTCAAAAGAAACTCTCCATCGATCAACAAAAAGCATACCCTTGACCGCCCAACGCCGTAATTTTCGCATCGAGGTGCGCGGTCAGGTCGACAAGGGATGGATGGCTGCCTTCGATCCGATATCATTTTCGAGCTCTGATAGAGTCACGATGATTGAAGTACTGGCCGACCAGGCTGCATTGCGAGGCATTTTGAACCGCTTGTGGGATATAAATCTGGACATCTTTTCCGTGATTGAGATCGCCCGGCCAGCCGCTCGAAATGGAGTAAATGAAATGCAAAAGTTAGTCTTCACGTTTGAGGAACTATCGTCCGATTTACAACCGCTGGCCGGTGGTAAGGGTGGGTCGCTGGCGAAACTCTACCAGACTGGCTACCCGGTTCCAGAGGGTTTCGTCATCACTGCAACTGCATTTGCAGAGGACCAGTTGCTGCCGGAAGCCTGGAGACAGGTCCGGGACCAATTGGATTTACTGCGCGCAAACAATGATCAGCAGGCCTTCGCGGTCCGATCTTCTGCGCTAAGCGAAGACACGCAGCAAGCTTCTTTTGCAGGTGAATTCGAGACGCGTTTAAATCTCTCCGGCAGCGAAGAGATCTTGGACGCCATCCATCAAGTCTATCGGTCGCGGTATAGTGAAAAAGTCCAGGCGTACAGTCAAGCTAAGGGAATGACCACGGCCCATGAAGTCGCTGTGGTCGTCCAAAGGCTGGTGGCAGCCGACCGATCCGGGGTGTTATTTACCGCCAATCCCACCAACGGTATCCGCACTCAAGCAGTGATCAATGCCACCTGGGGACTGGGTGAAGCGATCGTCAGCGGAGCTGTAACCCCCGATATGCTCATTGTGGATAAGATGACGAAACGGGTTGTTACCCGCCAGACAGCAACAAAGGAAGTCATGACGGTGAGTACGGCAGGCGGCACCCAGGAACGCCCGGTGGAGGGGAAGAAACAAAAGCAGGCGGTTCTCTCAGATGCAGAGGCCGTCAGGCTGGCGAGTCTGGCTGTCCAAATCGAAGCTTTGTATGGCATGCCGATGGATATCGAATGGGCTGCTTTGGGTGAAGAGTTCTACATCTTGCAAGCCCGGCCTATCACTGCTTTACCCGACCCCCCCTTACCGGCGAATTGGAAGCTGCCCAAAGGCGCTTATATGGCGATGCGGGTGAACATCATCGAGCTGATGGCAGAACCTCTCACGCCGTTGTTCGAAACAATGGGTGTGGAAGTCATCAATACCAGCATGCAAGACATGCTGGCCAGTTTCCTGGGGCCTGGTATCATGCCAGAGTCTCCAATCATCCAAGTGAACCATTACGCCTATTACAATGGTTCGTTAAAACCAATGAAAATCGCCAAGCTCTTGTTCGACTCGGTAGGTATCGCGAAACGGATGTTCACAGCGCCGGTCGAGCGTTGGACAGAGCAAGGCCGGCCAGCGTACCTGACCGTGGTTAAGAAATGGAAAAGCAGCAATTGGCGCGATCTCTCCAACACAGAAATTCTGCACGCATCCCGGGAACTGGCTGAAGCCGCTGTCGACGCCTATTGGTCGATGGTTGGTGGGGTCATCCCGGCAGCCTGGATCAGTGAAGCGCTTTTTACCTTTTTCTACCGAATCCTGATCAAACACCGCACAGACCCGGGTGCCCCCAACTATTTACTTGGCTTTGATAGTGTGCCGATCCGGGCAGATAAATCTCTCTATACGATGGCAATCTGGGCGCGAGAACAGGAAGCACTCGCAAGCTATCTGGCTGCTACTTCCGCAGAACAACTCGCAATGGATATCAAATCCGTTGAGCCGCCCGAGGTATTAATTGAACCTGCCTGGATCGAATGGCGCAAGAAAGTTCAAGATTACCTAGAGCAATATGGGCATACGATCTATGATCTCGATTTCGCTAATCCAGTCCCCGCCGACGATCCTGCGCCATTGCTGGAAACCTGCAAACTATACCTGAGCGGGAAGGGGAGCAATCCATACGAAAGGCAGCAGGGAGCCATCGACCGCAGAGAAGCGGCTGTCTCAGCCGTTCGAAAACGGCTGAAGGGTTGGCGGTTGAAACAATTCGACCGGTGGCTTGCTCTGGCTAAACGCTTCGCACCCCTACGCGAAGATGCCCTGGCGGACGTTGGTCTGGCTTATCCACTGCTGCGACAGATGTTACACAGCATCGGCGAACGGATGACTGAAGCAGGAGCCATCGAGCATCCCGAGGATATCTACTGGTTGACCCAGAAGGAGGTTATGGCAACCTGCGAGAAACTGGATCGCGAACTACCGGTAGAAAGAATATCGGGTGCGATTCCCGAGCGGAAAGCAGCAATCCGATCCGCGCAAAAAGCACCCCCACCGACGAAGCTCCCGAATCTTTCGCTGCACTGGCTGCAGAATCGGTCCGCAAGCCTGTCCGGGGGCAGGGTGCACCGAAGCTTGAGAGGTGTCGCCGCATCTGCTGGATGCGTAACGGGGAGGGCATGCGTGCTCCACGGTCCGGAGGACTTTGCTCAGATGGCATCGGGAGATGTACTAGTTGCCAAGCTCACCACACCCGCCTGGACACCGCTCTTCGCCCGCGCGGCAGCTATCGTTACCGATGTCGGCGGCCCACTCAGCCACGGATCGATCGTGGCGCGGGAGTACGGCATTCCAGCTGTGTTGGGCACAGGCGTTGCCACTCAACGCATTCAGAACGGGCAAACAATTACCGTGGATGGCAATGCCGGATTGGTAATTCTCCGGTAATTATGGAGGATCGGGGTGGTAAGTCAAAAGACTGCTTTTTATATAAGAAGCCAGCACCTGTTCTGTTGGGACCAGTGCTGGCTTTTACAAATCCGACTCTTTTCACCGTGGGTAGGGGATTGCCGAAAATAGACCGGTCAGTAGTTTGACAATGTCACATTAAGCATCCGGTTTGCCCATGGCCTTCCTTAG
>CAZGIX010000360.1:0-3402 GCA_964525785.1 uncultured Anaerolineaceae bacterium | reverse complement strand
CGCCGCTGCTGAAGAAGTTCGTCGAGGAAGAAAAGGCCGTACTGGCGAATATCGCCGAGTAACGCCTTACGAACGGCGGGAGGTACAGCAGTCACCCCCGCCGAATCACCATTTTCCTTCCCTCGCCCCGGGATATTCGAACTGAATTGCTGCGCTTAATAACGCGTTCAGGTTAGTTGTTCGCCAACCAGGACGACGTTCCAGCAGCCCCGCAGATGCCTACCTTTAGGTGTTAAAACGAAGCTTATTTTGCGGCCTCGTTTCACGGCTAGAAAGGAATGTAAAACTCAGCGCCAGCATACATGGACGGGGAAAAGTCCTCTGGATTGTTTACACCAGCCTTGAGCGTCAAGGCACTCCCTCCCAGCCATATGTTTCCGATATATGCACCCAATTTCTGGGCGCTGTAATTCGAATCACCTTGAGAAACGAATTCGGGACCAACATGCCATTTGTTGGTCAGCGTGGTCTGTAGGCGCACACGTGCCCAATAATCATCGTTTCCGATCTGGTGGCTCAGGATGCCATTGATCCGCCAATTTCCCGCCAACTGTGTTTCCCCTTCGATTTGCAGCTTGGCGCGCCAGCGAGCACCACGGTCATCGTTGCCTGGATCATCTGGACTTAAACGGGTATTGGCATAGCGAGCTCCGAGATATGCACCCCACCAACTGCCGGATTCCGCTTTCTGAAAACCCAGCGCCGCTTCTCCGCCGACAACCTTGGCATCGATATCCTGCAACGCAGATTGCTCATAACGGTAGGCAATGTAATCAATCCAGTAACGCTGGACAAACCCATTCCCGGTGCGCTGGCCCGGAAGTGGAATAACCGCACCCAAGTAAGCATATTGGTCATCTCGGCTCACTTCCATGCCGGCCAGGGCTATGCCGCTCTGGGCACTTGCAGAAGCTATAGCAGCGCTATAAAGCAGGCCCGCCATCAGCAGCGTTTTCAACATAAGCTTGAGTCCGTTAAAAGCAAGCAGGGCACGTTGCACATCATCATGCGGCCATAGCAGTTTGAACAACCGGCATTTTGTGGATTAAAGCAGCTGAAACGGGGGCCTCATGCAATCTCATCCTGTACAGATACAGGCAACCCAAACCGGTAAAAATTGTTTCGAATTCATTCGTTGTTGCATACAAAGTTCGTCGTCCCGTCCGGCCATGTAAATGAATAGTGAAGCTGCCATTGGAATCGAGCTGACCATGTACCAGAAGCAAGATTTCTCCTTTATCAGACCGAACGCCTACAAGCCCGACGATATTGCTGATTTTATTTTTTGCACCTGTGGAGATTTCGCAGCTTACCCAATGACTCGCCCCTCCTGACGCGACTTGTGGCTTGTCCACAAAACCCAGTCGTTGCAGGGGAGTGAGACTGTCTTCACGGTACTGATTGACTCGCCACTGAGCATCGGACCCATACAGGAACTGTTCGATTCGCTGAATCGAAGATGGTGATAGCGCATGAAAATGGCCGCCGACAGCGCGAAGATAAGTTTGCCCCTCCTCTGATGCACCCATCAGTGTGCGAACCTCCAACTCCGCATCGAGTGTGCCATCGGGTAAGTAAAGGGTAATGGGCAGCCTTGCACCCACATTCGTTTTCCCAAGCACTCCATAAAATCTCATTCCTTCCGGCGACAAATCATCCGCCGTTCCAAGAATGCCGTTGAGGCGTGCTGCAACCGGCATAGCAAAGCGATATTCATTACGCCGATTGATACCTCGCTTGAATGTAAACCGGACCACCAATATTGCCAGGGAGGCATTGATCGACGCCCAGAACACATTGGCCCACATTCCTTCCTGTGGCAGATGGCCAACATAAAGGAACAGAGCAATGCCCACAGGGATAGCCAACGCATTCAGACCCATGACCGCGAGTTGCGGCAAAAGAAACCCAAAGTTGTGTGTACGTCCGCCCAGGTTCTTCGTAGTGACACCAAATCGTTTGCGGGTCTTGAATACCCCAAGTGTCGACCAGGCAAAACTCGCAAATCTCGCCATGTTGTATTGCTCGATCAGCACGCTGCGCCCATAGCCGCGCGAGATTTCCTCAAACGCCAGAAAATTAAGAAGGTAATAGGGCACGAAGTGCAGGAGGAATACCCAGCCATCGATAGCGATCGGCATGGCACCTGCCATCAGGACATAAACGGGGGCGAAGTAAAAAAATGCCTTTTGCCATCCATCGAAATATGCCAGCACAGTAGCCAGATAATTCAGCCTTTGCGGAAAGGTCAAACCGCGTGAGAACAGAATTCCCTCTTTGCGCCAGACATTCATCGCCCCTACCCCCCAGCGAATACGCTGCTTGAGAAATGGTTCGATTCTGGAAGGCGCGACGCCATAAGCCAGCGACTCATCGTGATAAATCGAGCGATAGCCCTTCTTGTGCAGCAGCAGGCTGGTATGGATATCCTCTGTAACGGTACCTGTCGCAAATCCCCCGATCGAGTCGAGATGTTGACGTCGGATGACCGCACAACTGCCGCAATAAAATGCGGCATTCCAATAATCCTTGCCCCTCTGGATTACCTTGAAAAACAGGGATTGCTCCGACCAGGCAATTCGACCGCCCTTATCGGTGCGGTTCTGGAAGGAATCCAGGTTGTAGAAATCCTGCGGCGTCTGCACGAACGCCACATTGGGATCGGAAAAGTAGCCCAGAGTCTTCAACAGGAAGTCGCGCCGCGGGGCATGATCGGCATCGAAAGTGGCGATCAGATCGGCATTGCTGAGCGGAAGAGCATGGTTGAGGTTTCCCGCCTTGGCGTGCTGGTTGTCAGTACGCGCCAAGTACCGGAGGCCAAGCGACTGTGCCATGGCACGCATTGATTCGCGATTACCGTCATCCAGAATCCACGTTTCATGCGGGTAATCCATTGCCCGCGCAGCCAGCGCGGTACGTCTGACCATTTCGACATCCTCGTTGTAGGTCGGGATGAATACGTCGACCTTGAGCCCGGATGCTGGCGGCTGCGCGGTGCGCACCGGAAGCCGCCATGTCATGAAGATATTGAGGATGGCGGTAAGGAAGCCAAAAATCTCGGCACTGTAGAGCAGCCAAGAAAAGATCGGGTGCTCAGCATTGAACGTTTCCAGGCGCCAGTTCAGATACCACACTCCTGTTAGTAGAAACAGCAGAATCACAACTTGCCGTATGGGATGGAGTGAGAGATATTCGGGTTTCATGTCATGCATTTCCTGCTTGGACAAGTTGCAGACAGCAAAACCCATGCCAAACGGGCGCGTGAACATTCCCACTCAAGACCGATAAACCGACCAAGCCACTGCGTTCACTCCATGCCTTTTGCCACCCCCGAAGCCGCCGAAGCCGCTTTCTACGCCTCTTTCGCGGCGCGCGACCTGGATGCCATGATGGCCGTCTGGG
>CAZGIX010000359.1:0-3415 GCA_964525785.1 uncultured Anaerolineaceae bacterium | reverse complement strand
ATTCTTTTGTCAACCGTTCAAAATATGATCCCTTTCGCACCAAAAACTAGCTAAGTGGAATCTCAGGCTGTTTGCGTGCCGCGCAGACCCTGGGAGAAACCGCGCGCGATCTGAGCTGCCACGCCGGCGTTGTTGAGCAGCAGTCCTAGGTTGGCTCGCAGGCTGTCGCCGCGGGTCAGACGGCGTACGCGCTCCAGCAAGAACGGTGTGACTTCCTGCCCGTGCACCCGGCGCTGGCGGGCCTCCCGCAGTGCCTGCTTGATCGCCAGGTTGACTTCTTCGATCGGCATCGCCACCTCTTCCGGCGGCGGGACCGTGACCAGCACAGCGCTTTTCAGTCCCAAAGACCAGTGGGCGCGCGCCAGAGGCACCACGTCATCGACGCTGTCCGCAATGGCGCTGGTTTTCAAGCCGCTGGTGCGGGCATAAAAAGCAGGGAATTCATCCGTCTGGTAGCCCACCACCGGGACACCCCAGGTTTCCAGATACTCCAGCGTGGCAGGCAGGTCCAGGATGGCTTTAGCTCCGGCGCAGACCACCACCATGGGTATCCTCGCCAGGGCGGGCAGGTCGGGGGAGATGTCGAACGCGCACGGCCGGCGGGCCTCCAGGCTGTGATGCACCCCTCCAATCCCTCCAGTCGCAAAGACACGGATGCCCGCGAGGCTGGCTGCCAGCATAGTGCCTGCCACAGTGGTCCCGCCGCTGGCATTCTGGGCGATGGCCTGTGCGTATTCGCGCGTGCTGACCTTGAGCGGACGCCGGTCTGGCTGGGCAATATACTGCATCAAAGCCAGGTCCAGCCCGACGCGCACTTTTCCATCGATGATAGCAATTGTCGCCGGCGTTGCCCCCTGGCGGCGCACCTCGTTCTCCATATCCTCTGCCAGGGTAAGATTCTCGGGATAAGGCAAGCCGTGGGTTATGACGGTCGACTCAAGCGCCACGAGGGGCTGGTCGCTCGCCAGGGCACGGGCGACCTCTGGGGAGAGATAAAAAGCCGGGGGCAGTTTACGGTTCATTTCAGATCACCAGTTGGTCGTAGAGTTTTTCCAGGGAGAGATCCGGGATCACCGCGCCGCGATAGCGCAAGGTGAGCGAGGCCGCAGAGACGCCCAACCGGACGGCGTCATCCAGCGGGATGCCGTTGAGCAAACCAAAAATTACCGCCGCGGACAGCGCGTCGCCGGCACCGGTTGGATCAATGATCTCGGTCCGGATGGCAGGGATGTAGCCAGAGGTCTCGGAATCGGCGTAACACAGGCCACGCTCGCCCATGGTGACGATGGCGATACCCACCCCATGACTCACCAGGTGTTTGGCAGCTTCCAGGGCTTGACGGCGGGTGGTGATCTTCTGGTCGGGGTCGCAGTAGAAAGACGCTTCGGTACTGCTGGGGGTCATGATGTAAATGTGCTCCAGGTAGGGGGTCAGCTTCTCCGCCAGATGCACGGATGTGGGATCCGCGCAGACCGGCAGGCGCGCCTTGCGCGCCAACGACATGACCGTACGCAGCGTATCCTTGGGGAGATTGGCGTCGATAAACAGCATGGAGGCTTCCTTGAACAAATCGGAATGTGCACGTATGTATTGTGGTGTCAGCGCATTGGTGGAGCGCATATCTTCGACCGCATAGCGCATCACGCGCGCCGCATCGATTATCGCCAGGTAGGAACAGGTGGGGTACTGCGAGGTGCGCAAAACCGGGGCCACATCAACCCCGGCGGCGGAGGTGACCTCCAGCAGACGGCTGCCATTATCATCATCGCCGACGGCAGTGACCAGCACCACCGGTTGTCCAAGCCGCGCCAGGTTTTCTGCCACGTTGCGCGCCACCCCGCCGAACGACGAGCGAATCTGCCCGGGTGAAGACGATTCCGGGCGCAGATCCCCCTTCAAATACCCGACGATATCCACTCCCGCAGCGCCGATCGCCAGGACCGGCCTATCCGAATCAGGGATTAACCGGTTGCTGTCCAATGCTGACCTCCATTCATCCCGGGGCTCCCCCCTTGCCCGTAATTCCTCCCATTCTAAATCCAATCCACGAATATGGCAAACTGCTGGTGGAGGTTATCCAGGGCTTTCTCAAGAATGCGAAAACCCTCCCCTGTCAGCCATAAAAAGGGAATTATTGGGGTTATCGATGGCGGCTTCGCCGCTATCGATAACCCCAAACCCCTTTTTAGGAACGCCATGGGAGGTTATCAAAACCGTAATTGGCTGGGATTAGCGCATACCTACCAGAACCCTGCAATCCTTGTTAGAATTGGCTGCGTATCATACGGCAGACATACATCGCCGCACTCTGGAGCGGCGGGACATTTCCAGGGCTTTCAAATGGAGGTTAAACATGAGCGAATTTGCCGGTAAAGGTAAGGTGGCAGTCTTGAAAACTGCCCCTGGCACCGTACTGGACGATATCGAACGCCTGATGAAGCTGGCGGAGTTCGAGACGGCGCTTCCGAAGGATGTGCGCACCGGACTGAAGATCAACATCTCCTGGCAAACCTGGTACCCGGCCTGTTCCACAGCCCCCTGGCAGCTGGAGGGGGTGATCCGCAGCCTGCAACAAGCCGGCTACAGCGACCTGGTCGGCGTGCATAATGACACCGTGGTGGTGAACACCAACGACGCCGAGCGTAATAACAAACACCGGTTTGTCACCGACAAATACGGTGTCCCTTGCCTGTACCTGTACAACCAGGATTTCGAGTGGATGGAATACATCCCCAAGCGACCGTTCCTGGTGCTGGACAAGGTCTACCCGAACGGTGTTTTCATCCCCAAGGCCCTGGTAGGCATGAACATCATCCATCTGCCGACGGTCAAGACGCATGTCTTCACCACCATCACCGGGGCGATGAAGAACGCATTCGGCGGGCTGCTGCACCGGAACCGCCACTATACCCACGCCGTAATCCACGATACCCTGGTGGATCTGCTGATGATCCAGCAAGATATCCACCCCGGCATCTTCGCCGTGATGGACGGCACCTTTGCCGGGGATGGTCCCGGCCCGCGCGCCATGCGCTGGCACGAGAAGGATATTCTGCTGGCTTCCGCCGACCAGGTGGCGATAGACGCCGTCTCCGCCCGGCTGCAGGGCTTCGACCCGCTGAGCATCCGCTTCATCCGCCACGCGCATGAGATGGGCCTGGGTGTGGGCGACCCGCGCCAGATCGAGATCGTCGGCTACGATATCGAGCAGGAAGAACCGTGGGGTTTCGTCCAGGAGGACACCTTTGCCAGCCGCGGGCAGAAGATGATTTATCACGGCCCGCTCAAGCCGCTGGAGAAGCCGCTGCTGCAAAGCCCGCTGGTGCCCTGGTCATACTTCGCCAGTAATTTCTATCACAACGTGTACTGGTACCCGTTCGTGGGGCGCAAGCGCGTGGAAGAGGCCCTGAAAACG
>CAZGIX010000358.1:0-3468 GCA_964525785.1 uncultured Anaerolineaceae bacterium | reverse complement strand
TGCAAATCCTGTGGGTAAACCTGGTAACGGATGGCCTGCCCGGACTGGCATTGGCTATTGAGCCTGCCGAGCGAACGGTTATGCAGCGCCCGCCCTACCCACCCCGCGAAAACATTTTTGGGCGTGGGATGGCGCGCGACATCCTGTGGATTGGCCTGTTGATGGGGTTGGTCTCGCTGGGTGTTGGCTTCCTGTATTATCAGATGGATCCATCAGCCTCTCCGGCGGTGTGGCAAACGGTCACCTTCACTACGCTCACGCTGGCCCAGATGGGGAATGCTCTGGCCACCCGCTCGGATCAGGATACCCTGTTTCAAATCGGCTTGTTTTCAAACAAAGCCATGGTGGGTTCCGTGCTGTTGACGTTTGTCTTGCAATTGGCAGTGATATATGTGCCCTTCCTCAATCGAGCCTTTTCCACTACCCCGCTCAGCCTGCGAGATCTGCTGATCAGTCTTGGTTTCAGCGTTATCGTCTTTTTTGCCGTCGAGTTTTTCAAATGGATCCGGCAGCGGGTGAAGCCGAAGCGTTCGATGTAAGAATGAATGTGAGGTTCTGGCGTGCTCTAATCCGAGCGTTTCTACACTCTATTGCCACGCTGATCGCAACAATATCCAGGTTGTTGAAAAACAACCTGTTGGAAAAGTGATGGCAGATGATTCTTGTAGTCGGGAACCCATCTATGAACAAACGAAAATTGAAGCGGCAGTTAAGTCTGGTGCAGGTGGTCATGCTCGGCACAGCCGGAGCCATCGGCGCGCAGATATTTGTGCTGACGGGGCATGCTGCCGGCATCGCCGGACCGGCATTTGTGCTGGCCCTTTTGATCGGCGGTCTGTTGAGCTACAGTATTGCCCTGAATTACAGCGAGCTGGCATCCACCTTCCCCGAGACGGGCGGAGCGCTAACATACGTGCGTGAAGCCTGGGGCAGAAATTTACTCTCTTTTTTAGTGGGATCGATGGACTGCCTGTCGAGCACGTTCTACGCGGCTTTATCGGCGGTCGGGTTCGCGTATTCTGTGCAAGTCTTTTTCCCATTTCTGCCGATTGTTCCCACAGCGATTGGGATCATCCTTATCTTCGTCATCTTGAATATCCTGGGGGTCAGCAATATCGGAAATGTGCAGATCTTGCTAGGCGGGATCTTGATGTTGGGATTTGCTGCCTACATCATCTTCGGATGGATCTTGCCGGGCGGTTTTCAATGGAATACATTCCTAACGGGTGGACAGTTTTTTATCTACCAGAATCTCCGGTCGAACTTTTCCGCCCTGCTTTCCACCATTGCCCTGGTGTATGTCGCCTTTATTGGCTTCGAGGTGATCGCGGATGATGCTGAAGAAATCAAGAACCCAGACCGCAACATTCCGCTTGGCATACTGATCAGCCTGTCGCTACTAGTGATCTTATACCCGCTGATCACGCTGACCACACTCGGAACCGTTCCGTGGAATGAACTGGCCGGTTCTGAGGTGGCGCTGACCGATGCCATAGGCCAGTTTTTGCCCACATTTGGCCCACCGTTGCTGGGGTTCGTCGGCATCATCGCCACGGTTACATCCTTGAATACCGCCATACTGAGCGCCACCCGCGAGGCATTCACCATGAGCCGCGACGGCATGTGGCCGCGCATCCTTTCGCGCTTATCCCGTTTCAGAACGCCTTACGTCGCCACACTCGTCATCGGCGGAATTATCAGCGGGGTGGCCGCGATAGGTTTGGTTGATTTTTTGAGCTACATCTCCAGCTCTGGCTACCTGTTTGTCCTGTTCTGGTCGAACCTGGCGCTGATCCGCCTAAGAAAGCGCTATCCTCACTTAAAAAGGCCCTTTAAAACACCCTTCTACCCGTTCACCGTCTACCTGGCGATGGGCACTTGTTTCTTAATCATCGCCTTCACTGAAAGGCGCGCGCTGGGGTTTGAAATTGCTCTGCTGATGCTGCTCAGTCTGGTGTATTACCTTTCCCCGCTCGTCAACCAGATTTTTTTGACTCGTATACTATCCCTCGAGAAAGCCAAAGATCGTATTCTGGTGCCGGTCGCCAATCCCCAAACAGGTGCGCGGCTGGTTCGCCTGGCTGCGATCCTGGCCCAGACCATCGAAGGCACCAGTGTCTGTGTTTTCCACGTGACTCCCGCCAATGGTAATCATTTCCCGCTGCCGCCGCAGTCGACCCGCCATGCCCTGCCAACCCCCCATACTACGCTCCCCAACTATATCCTGCGCGAAGTCCGCAATAGAAATGTGCCACTGTATACGAAGAACTATCAAGCCACCAGTATCGCGAGAGGCATTCTGGAGGAAGTAGAAAGCCATCCGAACGTGAAATTGGTTCTGACTGGCTGGCCGGGGCCGCTGGATTTGCAGTCCACCCTTGAGAACCCGGTCAAAATCTTGATGGAAAAAGCGCAAACCAATGTTCTGGTTTTGTTAGATCACAATCTGGGGAAGATCCGCAGCGTGTTGGTTCCTATCGGCGGCGGGCAGCATTCACGTCTGGCGCTGCGGCTGGCATATGAAATTGCTGAGCAAGAAAACGCAAAAATTACCGCCCTGCATACCTTCTCGAAAAATACGGATGCTGAGGAAATCGAGGACAATATGCTATACCTGCGCGAGATTGTGATCGAAGAATTGGGGATCATCCCGGCCCGTTTCACGACGCGCGTCGCCCTGGCCGATTCGGTGATCCACGGCATTCTGGAGGAGACCAGGCAACAGGCGTATGATCTGCTGGTGATGGGCGCATCGGAAGAATGGGGCTCCAAGACCCGGCTTTTTGGTTCTGTAGATGATTGGATCATCGAACACATCGAAAACTGCTCTGTGTTATTGGTCCGCCGCTACGAACCTGTTGCAGTCCACTGGCTGCGGCGGCAGATCAAAACCCTTCAGAAAGAATATTAACCACGAAGACAACGAAAGCGGCAGTAAGTTTGCTAAGCGAACTTCCGAGTGCCGTACACGAAGGGAAGAATAAATAAATGATTTTTACCGCAAAGAACTCAAAGTTTCGTTAAGAAAGAAAAAGATCTAGCTACCCGACAGTTTAGAAAGGGCTGACAGGCAGGCGAAACCCCGATAGGATGTGTTTGCGCAACCAAACTATCTGGAGGAAAAACATGTCGATCAGCAAGGTGTATCATTCCTGGAAGGCAAAAATTGTGCGACTGCGACTGCAGGAACGGATTACCCGGGTGATGTGCGCAAACTGCTTCATGATGACCAGGACGAACCCGATCCAGAAGCCGAGCGCAAGGAGAACCACAGCATGTTACGTTTGATGCGTGACAACTTGTGGCTCGCCGATGTACTCAACGCCCCAGACCGGTTCGAGTAATTCGTTAACCGACATGACCTGTCCGCAATTCAATGCCAGCACGCGCAACAGGTCACAAGCTTTTGGCCCCAGTTCCACTAGCTGGCAGGCGCAAGTGACGGTGTGCGCCCCCCGAAGCGCTGAC
>CAZGIX010000357.1:0-3470 GCA_964525785.1 uncultured Anaerolineaceae bacterium | reverse complement strand
CTGCGTATCCAGCCCATGTTAAGGATTTCCTTGACCCAATATTTTAGCCACTCCCCATGAAATCAGCTCACCGCAGAGCGCCAGGGTTTTTGTAGCCAGGATGGGCCATCCTGGCTACAGGCGTGGGTTGGAGACATGGAACCGCCAAGAGCGCCAAGACTCTAGCTCACCGCGGAGACTCCGCCTAAGAGCAGCGGAGCAAGCACGGAGAAAACGGAGTTCTCGTGATCAGATCAAACCGCAAGGCCGCGAAGAACGCTAAGGGCGATGGATTCGTCCCTCAAAAAAACAAAAGAGGAACAAATACCGGTCTTTCCGGCTGGTCCGGGGACAGCAATCAGGCTTTTAAGGTGCCAGGCGGATGGATATTCTGATGAGAGTATAGCAAATTAATTATCTCGGAACAAGCGTTCTAACAAATTGGTGGGGGTGATTTTTGAGAGAAGGGGAGTGGGCAACAAGGCAATTGGGCAATTTGGGAAATGGGGGGAGGGGGATGGTATTTGTAGGGGCGGGTCTGCATCCAGTTAAATCTCCGAGCCATCTATGGCGCATTCAAGCAAATCAAGCTTATCAAATAATCCCCAGACCCGCCCCTACAATATTCCTCTCCGCGTTCTCGGCGTGCTCTGTGGTAAGCTCCTACCACCCGCTGGCGCGGAACACCGTCCTGAGCACGTCCTGGCGCTCCTGGTCGGTCATCAGGCGCGGGCGGGCATAGTCCACGAACTGGATGGTCACCAGCTCCGAGCCGATGTAGCGCCCGTCGTAAAAGACGTGCCGGTCGATGAAGCCCTGCCGGCAGGCCTCGCTGATGTCGTACTGGTCGAAGAACAGGTTGCCCAGCCCGTAGTGGATCAGGCTCCCGTCGACGAACTCGAAGGCCTGCGGCTGGTGCGCCTGGCTGCCGCTCACCACGACCGCACCGGCGCGCGCCACGCGGCGGAAATCCTGCTCCTGGTTCGGCTGGGCTTTGTAGGTGTAGTACTCGTAGTGCTGGAATGTGACCACCGGCAGGTAGCCTTCGCCCCGCAGGCGGGCGATCTCAGCTTCCATCCAGTCGAAGTCGCAGGTCACCGCCCCCGGGCGGTTCTGCCCCGCCTGGGCGAAGGAGCCGCCCTTGCCGTTGCAGCCGATGAAAGCCAGGCGGTTGCCGTTGTGCTCCACCAGCAGCGCCTGGCGCCCTTCCGCCAGGTTCGCCCCGCCGCCGTAATAGCCCCAGCCGCGCTCCCGGTACAGGTCCAAGGTGTGCAGCATGGCCTCGGCGCCCCAATCTTGGAAATGGTCGCCGGTCAGCTCGACCACGTCGGTGCCGATATCCTCCAGCAGTCCGATATAGCGGTCGTCGCTGCAGAAGCGCATGCCCTCCTGGGTCGGGTCCGGATAGGGGCAGCTGCGGGCGAAGGGCACCTCGTTGCTGACATGGGCGATATCGGCGCTGCGCAGGATCTCACCTACGTCTTTGCCGGGGTAGGTTATCCCGCGCTGCTCCATGGTGAAGGCCGTGGCGCGCACCAGGGCGGTCACGCCGGTCATCGCCAGGGTCGTCAGCCGGTTCGGATCGCGGTTGCCAGGGGGCAGGATGGGCGCCTGCGAGCCCATGCCGTACAGGCTGCCCACGGCAGAGGCCAGCGCCGGGTCGCCCGCCAGCGCCACCGGCACGCTCAATTGGTAAGCGGCGGGGTCGAAATCCTTGCGCAGCGGCGACTGCCCATCCACTTCCAGCACTTTCCAGCGCGGCTCCAGCCTCTCGAAGGGCAGGATCGCCCAGCTCGAGCTGTCCCAGGCCGCCCCGAGCAGGTCAGCGGTTGGCAGGACGCGCACTGCACCCTGGGCAGCGGGTCCCCACTTGGCAGTGAAGACCGCATAGGTGCTGTCGTCGACCAGCAGGGGAGCGCCGAATGGACCGTTGTTCCAGGCATTGCGCAGGTCGACCGAGGAGACTCCCTGCGCCAGGGTGGGGAAGGGCGCCGCCAGGGTGTACACCCAGCGGCTCAGCAGAGGCTGCTCGCCCACCTGCAGGACCAGCGCCGCCCCATCGCGCTGCTGGGCGGGGCTGAATTCCGGCGGCAGGCTCACCGCCTGGCGCAAGGCCTCGGGTAGGGACGGGTCGATCCACACCGGCAGTCCTTGCGTGCCCGCCAGCAGGCTGGAGGTGGGATTAGCAGAGGAGGAGAGCGACGGAAAGAACAACGACGAAGCCGCATCCCCGGATCCGGGGACCACGGGCAGCAGGACCTCCACGGTCGGTACCGCCTGCTGAGTGGCGGCAGGGGCAGGGGCACCCGTCTCCTGGGCGGCTGGGGTCGCCGCCGGCAGGTCAGCGCTGGTGGCTGGGATTACCGGTTGGTCCGGTGACCGGTCGCCGGACTGGCCCAGCAGCGCAGGCAGGCTGCAGGCGACCAGCAGGACGAGCGTGCCGCCTGCCAGGAATAAATGTCTTGTCCGGATTCTAATGGGCATAGCAGTTCGCGTCGTTCCAGACGCCCTCCTACCACAAGCTGGCATCGAATACGCTGTTTAGCAGCTCTTCCCGCTCCTCAGGTGTCATCAAGCGCGGGCGGGCGAAATCGACGAAGCGGATGCCGATCAGCTGGGTGCTGATATGCCGCCCGTCGTAAAATATATGCCGGTCGATGAAGCCCTGACCGGTGGGCAGGCCCATGTGATATTGGTCAAAGAACAGGTTGCCCAGCCCGTAGTGGATCAGGGCATCCTGGTAGAACTCCAGCCCGTGCGGCTGGTGGGCCTGACTGCCGCTGACGATGACGGCCCCGGCATCTGCCACCTTGTGAAAATCTTCGATCAATGGAGGCTGCGGCACGTAAGAGTAGTACTCACGGTGCTGGAAGGTGACAATCGGCAGGTATCCCTCGCTGCGCAGGCGGGCGATCTCGCCGCCCAGCCACTCGAAGTCGCACAGGATCGCCCCGGGATTATCCTCCCGGGCGGTGGCGTAGCTCTTTCCTTTGGCGTTGCAACCGATGAAGGCCAGCCGGTTGCCGTTGTGCTCGACCAGCAGCGGCTGGCGCGCCTCCTCGAAGTTGTACCCGCCACCGTAATAACGCATCCCCTTTCCATTGTACAGGTCCAGGGTATAGTTCATGGCATCCGCGCCCCAATCCCCAAAATGGTCGCCGGTCAGCTCGACCACGTCCGTGCCGATCTCTTCCAGCAGCTCGATATAAGACGGCTGGCTGCAGAAGACCAGCTCGGTCTGCCAGGCATCCGGCAGCGGGCATTTGGGCGAGAAGGGGATCTCATTGCTGACATGGGCGAAGTCTGCGGAGCGCAGGAGGGCGCCGATATCCTGGGCCGGGTAGGTGTTGCCCTTGCGCCGCATGGTCTCGGCGGTGGCGCGCACCAGGGCGGTCACGCCGGTCAGCATCACGTCGGTCATTTTGGCGGGGTCGTGGTTGGTCGCCTGCCAGGAGGAGAGAACTGCGCTGCCGGGATCAGCGCTGCCAGGG
>CAZGIX010000356.1:0-3471 GCA_964525785.1 uncultured Anaerolineaceae bacterium | reverse complement strand
TAGCGCGTCTATTTCGAAACCATGGTTGCGACATAGCCAGGGAAGCCATCGATAAAAATAGTGTAAGGTGTACTCTTACCAGCCCGTGTTACAATAATTTGCCGGGTGGAATCCGTAAATGGGCGCACAGAAACCTGAATCAGCCAAGTTTGTATCGCCGCGAGCGGTTGTCGAAATCCATCTTCCGGATGGTCGCGCCATCTCTGCCCGACGCGGCACCTGCGTCGGCGATTTCCTTAAAGTAATTGATGACCCGCAAATGCCGCCTATCGTCGGCGCAATCGTCAACGGCATGTTGCGCGAGCTGACATACCCCATCGAAATAGAATCAAAGGTCCGCCCGGTGACGATGGGCGAAGCAGATGGCATGCGCATCTACCGCCGTTCGCTGACCTTCATACTCGAGATTGCCTTCAGCGAGCAGTTCCCCGGGGCTACACTGACGATCGACCACTCAGTCGCATCCGGCGGCTACTACTGCCAGGTCACAGACCGGCCTCCATTGGACGAGAGCGATCTTGCCCGCCTGGAGGCGAGCATGCGGCGCCTGGTGGCGGACGACCTACCCTTCCGCAGGCAGACGCTACCATTGAAAGAGGCGATCGAGTACTTCCGACAAGCCGGATTTGACGATAAAGTGCTCCTGCTGGCCCACCGCCAGAAGGATTACGTGACTGTCTACGAGCTAGCAGGGCACCTGGACTACCACCACGGATATATGGTCCCATCTACCGGCTATTTGAATTGGTTTGGTTTGATCGTCACATTCCCTGGTTTCACCCTACGCTTCCCACGCCGCCACGCCCCGACCACCTTGCTGCCCATGCCAGAATATCCAACCTTGCTGGCAACTTTCCGGCAGTACGGCGACTGGCTCCAAGCCCTGGGTATCTCCAGCGTGGGTGCCCTGAACGATGCCATCCAGGCCGGGCGCATCAACGAGATCATCCTGGTATCTGAGGCCCTGCACGAGCAGCGCGTCAGCGAGATTGCCGCTCTGATCGCCGCTCGACGCCATCACCTGCGCCTGATCCTGATCGCAGGCCCGTCTTCCTCCGGAAAGACAACTTTCTCGAAACGACTGTCGGTCCAGCTGCTCGCCCGCGGAGTCTCACCCTTTCCTTTGGAGATGGACAACTACTTCATCGAGCGCAGCCTGACGCCGCGGGACGAGAACGGCGAGCTGGATTTCGAGTCGATCAATGCCCTGGACCGACAACGACTGTCTGACGATCTGCGCCGCTTGATTGCCGGCGAGATAGTGCGCATCCCTCGCTACAACTTCAAGACCGGCATGAGCGAGCCCGGAGAGGAGACCCAGCTCAAATCCGGTGAGATCATCATCCTGGAGGGTATCCATGGGCTGAACCCTGAGCTGATCGTCGGTGTGCCATCGCAGCAGACATTCCGCCTGTATGCATCTGCCCTGACCCAGCTCAACCTGGATCGCCACAACCGCGTCTCTACGACGGATACTCGCCTGCTACGCCGTATCGTAAGGGATGCTCGCGAGCGCGGCTATACTGCCCAACAGACCATTGCTAGATGGGAATCGGTGCGGCGCGGCGAGAAACGCTACATCTTTCCCTACCAGGAGAACGCCGATGTTATGTTCAACTCGGCGCTGGCTTACGAGCTTTCGGTTCTAAAGCCGTTGGCGGAACCACTCCTGCGCCAGGTGCCGTATGGAACCCCTGAACACGTGGAAGCCAAGCGCCTGTTGGCATTTCTTGAGTGGTTCCTGCCAGTAGAGTATGCCCCTATCCCCGATAATTCTATTATGCGAGAATTCATCGGAAATTCAATCTTGCGTGACTTTAAATTGTGGCATAATCACCGTCATCCCTGACCATAGTGACAACCATATGCAAGAAGAAAAATTGATGCGCACAGTGCGCTGCCGGAATGATCCCAAACCTGGCACGCTAGGTTCTCTCTTAGTCGCCATTGCCGCATTCGGCGTTGATGTGGGCGAGATTCGCCTGATCCAGGAGACCCACCAGGCTGTGATCCGCGATATCACCATCCGGGTGGACGATGAAGCCCAGCTCGAGCAGGTCCTGTCGGCTATCGAAGCTAACCCAGGTACTCAGCTTCTGGCAGTGCGTGACGAAGTCCTTGAGCTGCACCAGAAGGGCAAGATCGCCATCCGCAGCCGTTATACGATCGATTCCCTGTCGATTTTGCGCCGGGTATACACACCGGGCGTAGCCAGCGTGTGTATGAAGATCGCAGCCGATCCAGGCCTGGCACGCCAGTATACTGCCATCAGCCACTTGATCGCCATCGTCACAGACGGCACTGCCGTGCTTGGGCTGGGAGATATCGGCCCGGTGGCAGGTATGCCTGTTATGGAAGGCAAAGCCATGCTGATGGAGACCCTGGTCGGCCTTTCCGGCGTGCCGATCCTTCTGGACAGCCAGGATGTCGATACAATCGTGGAGACAGTTGCCACCATTGCTCCCACCTTCGGAGCCATCCAGCTTGAAGATATATCCTCCCCGCGGTGCTTTGAGATCGAAACACGCCTGCAGGCGCGGCTGGAGATGCCCGTAATGCACGACGACCAGCATGGCACCGCAGTAGTAACCACGGCAGCACTGACGAACGCCTGCCGACAGACCGGCATTGCCCTGGAAAAGGCCATCATTGGGCAGGTGGGGTTGGGCGCGGCTGGCAATGCTATCGGGCGCATGCTGATGAAGCTGACCGGCAATCCGATCCTGGGAGCAGATTTGAGCCAGGAAGCCATGCAGCGCTTCGCCAGCCAAGGGGGGACGCCATCCGACCTGCGCCAGGTGATGGCTGAAGCAGATATTGTCATCGCCACCACCGGCGTGCCGGGTTTGATCAATCCGGAATGGGTGCGCCGCGGGCAGATCATCCTGGCACTTTCCAATCCAGTCCCCGAGATCGATCCCGAGACTGCTACTGCTGCCGGGGCGGCTTTCGCGGCGGATGGCAAGTCGGTGAACAATGTGTTGGGCTTTCCGGGCATACTGCGCGGAGCGGTAGACACAGATGCCCGGCGCATCTCCCACGAGATGTACCTGGCTGCCGCCCAGACGATCGCCGATCTGGCACCGCCTGATGAGCTGGTCCCCAATCCCCTTGACAAAAATGTACACCAGGCTGTCGCGCGCGCGGTTGCCCGGGCTGCCATAGAGTCCGGTCTGGCACGTGCAGATTACGTCCCGTACGCGGAAGATTGAATATGGCAAATCCCTAGGATCATCTCAAACCGGATGCAGAGGACTCCAATACGTCAAAATGTCACTCAAAAAGTGGAGCATGCATACATGAAAACATCTCGGTTCTTTATCGTAATCGCTGTTCTGGCTCTCTCCCTGCTTTTGGCAACTGGTTCCCTGGCAGCCGCCAGCCGAGCGGCCAGCAGCGCCACGCTTGCACCGCCCCTGCAAGATGGAGGTCCACTCCCGGAAGGTCAGGGACCCTGGGTAGTGCGTGCCT
>CAZGIX010000355.1:0-3524 GCA_964525785.1 uncultured Anaerolineaceae bacterium | reverse complement strand
ATCCAATTTGACGAAACTTGGTTCCAGGCCTGGGTGAAAGACAATCCGCCGCCGGAAGGTTATCGACTTGGATGAGATGATCTACCCCTTTGATTACCAAACCTGGATCATCTCCGACCCCCACTTCTTCCACGAGAACATCGGTCGCTATTGCGACCGACCGGATGGCTGGCACGATACGATCATTGAAAACTGGAACTGCCTTATTCAACCAGAAGAGATTGTCTTCCATGTCGGCGATCTGGCACTGGGTAAGAAAGAAAATATCGAAGACTTAGCACCATTGCTGAAAGGCCGGCTGTACCTGATGCGCGGCAACCACGACCGGCGTAGCAATGGTTTTTATCAGCAGCTGGGGATTACCCTGGTTCCTGATCCATATCTTATGAATCGCCCTTCAGGCTTGAACCTAATCTTCTCGCACCGCCCCATCCAACCCCTCGAACCGGGTGTACTCATCCTTCACGGTCACATCCACAATAGTCTCGCTCCCGAGCTGGGAGCAAGGCACGTCAACCTTTGCGTTGAGGTCAGAGATTATCGTCCGTGGAGACTTGGTGAATTATTGAAGCCCTATACCATCCGATAACCCACTCACCAACTTGCGTAGATGGAAGACATAGGGAGCACTAAAAAGTTGTTGTTGAATGAGTTTGGGTTGTGTGGTGTGAGCGGCTACGCCGCTCACACCACACAACCCAAACCTACAACCTTTGAGTGCACTCAAGACATAGGATTGCCTTATGTGACCATTATTGTTATAATATAGTCACAATCGGAGGTGATGATATGAGCGAATTACGGATCGGTGTCCGGGATCTAAAAGCGCGATTAAGCGAGTACTTACGCCAGGTCAGCCAGGGACAGACGGTCATCATCACCGATCATGGGCGTCCAGTCGGTCGCCTGTCGCCGGTGGATCAGCCCCTCGATGAACGGCTCAGAGCTCTGCAGGATGCCGGGATGGTCACCTGGAACGGTCAGAAGCTGAAACCGGTCAAGCCGGCGGCTGTAAACCGCAACGACCGACAGGTCTCGGATATCCTGGTGGAGATGCGCAAGTGATCCTCTACATGGATGCCAGCGCGCTGGTGAAACGCTATATCCAGGAAAAAGCCTCAAAGGATGTCAACGCCTGGATCGAGGCAGCTGATATGGTCGTGACCGGGCTGATCACCCGGGTCGAGGTCGCCGCGGCGATTGCTCGCGCCGGTCGGATGAAACTCATCACACCGGATGAAACCCTCGCTGCACGGCGCCAGTTCCGCTCGGAATGGGAGAGCTTCCATCGGCTGCCGATCACTGAAAATACGGTGGTGCGCGGCGACGCCCTGACAGTTGAGCATCACCTGAGGGGTTATGACGCCACCCACCTTGCCTGCGCGCTGATCTGGCAGGAGACACTGGGGATGCCGGTCACCCTGGCGTCGTTCGATGACCAATTGATTGAGGCCGCCAGCGGAGTCCAGATGGCTTATCTTCCTACTTGAACAGGAAGCGAGCTGTTTATGCGCCAACTCAAGATTGACTTGTCTGAGCTCGAACTCGCTTTCGAAAGCGGAAGTGAGATGATTTCTTACTACCTGGATCTCGAAACCGGCGAGGTGATCAGCGTCAGCGACGAGGAACGCGGTTTGTTGGAGAGCATTTACGAGTACTATTACGATGAACAATCCGAAACAGTAGATTGGGAGAATGCATTCGAAAAAGAGCACGTTCCTGACTGGCAGCGCGAGCTATTGCAAAACGCTGATCGGATCGAGACAGACCCTGGCGACCGTTTCATCGTCATTCCAGCGGAAGGTTCGCATGAGGGTTACCGCGACATGGAAGCCTTCATTGCCACCGCGCGCAACCGGCGTTTGCAAGAGCGCCTGGAACGTGCCATTAGCGGGCGCGGCGCTTTTCGGTATTTCAAAGATGTACTCTTAGATTACCCCGCGGAGCGGGAACACTGGTTCCAGTTCAGGCAGGATCGATTACACCAAAGGATGCTCGACTGGCTAGAGTTGCATGAAATAACCCCTCCCCAATAAGCACAGAGTAGAAGGATCAATTCAAATGCCCAACAAATCCAACCAGATTTACCAGATCAAAGTCACCCTGGATGACACCCACCCGCCCATCTGGCGGCGCATCCTGGTTCCGGCCCATACCACTCTGCTGAAGCTGCACGACATCCTGCAGATCGTGATGGGCTGGGAGGGTTATCACTTGCACATGTTCACCATCGAAGGATCGATTTATGGTGATCCTGCGGATGACGAGTACGGAGACTTGGGCACCATAGATGAAGCCAACAACAAGTTGAACCAGGTGTTTTATCGAGAGGGTCAGCGGCTCAGCTACGAATATGATTTCGGCGATAGCTGGGATCATACCCTGCTGGTGGAGAAGATCCTTCTACCGCAGGAAGGAATCCGCTATCCGCTGTGCCTGAAGGGTAAGCGCGCCTGCCCGCCCGAAGACGTAGGCGGCGTGTGGGGCTATAAAAACTTCCTGGAAGCGATTCGTGACTCAAACCATAATGAGCATGAGGAGTTTCTGACCTGGATTGGAGGGGAGTTTGATCCGGAAGCCTTTGACCTCGAAGAAGTCAATACCCGGCTGCACCGCATGGGACGCGGCAGAAGCACCGACGCCTTGAATCCTTGGTTTAAATATGAGGATGATCATACCGAGGTGAAGTTTGAACTTGTTTCCCCCTGGCCGCAATCGCTTCCAGAAGAACAGCAGCTGGTTGCAGAAGAACTTCCGCTGCGCCGGGATGTGGTCGCCCTGCTTACCTACCTGCGCGATAACAAGGTCACTGGCACCCAATCCACCGGGAATCTTCCGTTGAAGGCTGTGTACGAGATTTGCGCCCTGTTTGTCGATCCACCGCAACTGGAAGATGTCATAGGAGATCACGTTTATCGCGTTCGCAGTGAAACCGAAGTCTGGCCGCTGTACGTCCGGCACGTACTGGTATCCGTCGGTGGCCTTGTCACGGGCGGCCTGGGCCGGCGCTGGAAGTTGACTCCGCTCGGAGAACCCTTCCTGGCTGCGCCTTCCCCCTTGCAGGTGTGGCTCTTGTTGGCGACCTGGTGGACGCAAACCAATTGGGCGATTGCTTCTCCATTTGATTTCGAGGATGGCTATATGCCGCCCGGATTTTCACGGCTTGCACTCAAACATCTGCTGCGACTATCGTTGGGGGAACCAGCCTCCTTTGAACGATTTGCCGACCGGATGATAGAAGATTCCAGAATGGTCTGGCCAATCCAAGATCAGGACAACGCCCGCCGCATCCTGCGCAGCATCGTCGAGCGCACAGTGATCGATCCACTGGTTGATTTTGGAATTCTGAAAACAGAATACGAGCCGCACAAGACGCTTGGTGCGGAATTCCGTGAGCTATCAATCTTCCGGATCACCCCTTTCGGCAACGGACTCCTGGAAGCGATCAGTGACGCGATGAAGCAGCACTAGCCGTGAGCGAATACCAGTACCACGAATGGCAGGCGGTTGACCGGGTGCTGACT
>CAZGIX010000354.1:0-3552 GCA_964525785.1 uncultured Anaerolineaceae bacterium | reverse complement strand
AGGCCGGGATGGGCTCGAACAGCTCGCGGATGCGCTTCAGCATCGTCTCCGTATCGAAATCACCCGCCACTGCCAGCACGGCGTTGCCGGGTATGTAGTAGCTGCGGTAGTGGCGGTACAGGTCGTCGCGCTGCATGCTCTGCAGGTCCGCCAGGTCGCCGATGATCTCGTGGTGGTAGGAATGCACCCGGAAGGCTGCCCCCTGCAACTCTTCGCCCAGGCGGAACAGCGGCTCGTTCTCGTTGCCCTGCCGCTCGGTGATGATCACCGTGCGCTCGGAGCTGACTTCAGCCGGGTCGAACAGGCAGTTGGCCATGCGGTCCGATTCCAGGCGCAGGGCCAGGTCGATCTTGTCGGCGGGCATGGTCTCGAAGAACGTCGTCCAGTCCAGGTAGGTGAAGGCGTTCCAGAATCCGCCATCCCTGGAGATTGCTTTATCCAGCACGCTGGCTGGGAATTGCGGCGAGCCCTTGAAGAGCATGTGCTCCACCCAATGTGAGATGCCGGTGGTTCCGGCGATCTCGTTGCGCGAGCCCACGCGGTACCACACCCAGTGGCTGATGATGGGGGCATAGTGGATCTCTTTGAGCAGCACCAGCAAGCCATTGGAAAGGCGCGTGCGCGTTACGGGTGGATTGGTTATGGGGTCATGATCCATCGACAATTCCTTCTAAACAAGTTTACCGTCAAAAACGGAAATTCCCATAGTACTAAAGACTTGTTCCGCTACTGGGTTTCCCCGAACAGCCAGCGGCACAGCCAGCCTGCCCCCGAGCCGCACACCGATGTCTCCTGCCACGAATCCGGCAGGGGCGCCAGCAGCTGGTTGTATGGCGCCACCACGTCCCGCAGCCCCAGGAAGGGCTCGTGCAGCTCGGTCTGGTTCAGGGGGATATCCACCGGGACGGTCAGCTCCACGGGCACGGTCAGCTCGACCGGGATGGTCTGGCTGACCGGGATGGTCATATCCAGGTGGATGTCCAGGGCCGTGCCTTTTTTGAGCACGATATCCAGCGGCACCGCCGCCCCGTTCAGGTAGATGGTAGCGTTCTTCACCGGCGCATTCCGGGTCAGCACCACCTGGGTATCCTGGCTGAGCGGCAGGTTGAACACCACCGGCATCTGGTCTTTCACTTGAATGGTGTCCTGCACCTGGATGGTGGTGACGATATGAGCCTCGTCCATGCGGATGAAGTTCTTGTACAGCCCGCCCACCAGCTGGGTGGAGACCAGGCTCTTGAGGCTGAATAGCTCGCGCCCGATCAGGATCAGGGCGGCGATCAAGATGATGTTGACCGCCAGCGAGAACAGGCTGGCGACTGTCCAGAAGGCCGGGCCGATCTTGCCCTGCCAGATCCAGCGCCTGGCTTCGGGTTGGAGCGAGCTGCGGCGCGCCGGCGGCTCAGGGTTGCTCTCGACGCCCATTTCGGACGGCGCAGCTCCTTCGGATGATAGTTCCATATGCTCTACTCCTGCCATAACAACATGGATAAAATGCCGTTTTTTACCGGCTGGCAGCCCTTGAAGACCATCCAAAGTGACCGGCAATCGGTTCAGGATGGGCAGCTGCCAGTGCTTGCGTCACCCTCCTTTATACCCTTTCCATCCATGTTCGATCCTTACAATAATGTCATCGCCAGGCCAGACATTTGTACACGGATTTTCGCAGATCTACACGGATTTTTTTCGTTTTTTTCAGGGTAATACACAAATGTCTTGTTTGATTTATCCGTGTGCCTGCGGCATCCGTGTCCTATAGTGGTTGTTGCCGAAAAAGTACACGCATTGGGCCCGAACGCCTTTGAATATAGCACAGACAGGGGATTTTAGGTACACGAAAACAGGAGCAAAATCCGATCTCGCGCATGCCAGAAAGTACTTGTGAAATCTACCCCATCCCTATATAATAATTTCAGGGAGGCATGTGCACACCGAGCCTGGACATTCGATTCGCCAATCAATGAATGGAGGAAGGCCACATTGAGCACTGAGGTTCAAACCCAATACGAAGTCATCGTCATCGGAGCCGGCCCGGCGGGACTGTTCGCCGCACGCGAGCTGGCTTCCGCCGGAGCGCGGGTAGCAATTCTCAACCGTGACATCAAGCCGGGAGGGCTGGCTGAGTACGGCATCTACCCGACCAAACACAAAATGAAAGAAGGCCTGCGCAAGCAGTTCCGCCAGATCTTGCAGCTGCCCAACCTGGACTACTACGGCAATATCATGGTGGGTGAGAACGCCGACCTGCGCCTGGCTGACATCCGGGCTGCCGGCTTCAAGGCCATCCTGGTGACGGCTGGGGCGCAGGGCACCAAGTGGCTCGGGCTGCCGGGCGAGGATATCCCCCGGGGGGTGTACCACGCCAAGGATATCGTCTACCACTACAACCGGCTGCCTCCCAACAGCCTGAAGGACTACTACATTGGCAAACGGGTGGCCCTGGTCGGGGTGGGCAACGTGATGCTGGACATCGCCCGCTGGCTGGCGCGCCAGGTGAAGGTCGACGAGGTGATGGGGATAGGGCGGCGCGGCCCGGCAGAGATCAAATTCGACAAAAAAGAAATGGAGTACGTGATCGCCAACGTGGACCTGGCGGCGCTCGACGAAGAGCTGAAGCGCGTGGCCCCCGTAATGGAGTCGATCGGTCAGGACGTGAACGCAGCCCGGGATTTCATTCACTCGGCGCTGCCCAAGGCCCTGGAGCCGGTCTCCCAGACGCGCATCACCTTGAACTTCCTCTACTCGCCGGTGCGCATCCTGGGCGACGAGAGCGGCAAGGTGTGCAGGCTGGAGATCGAGGAGAACCGCCTGGTGCGCACGGACGGCGACACCAAGGCCGTCGGCACCGGCGTCAAGCGCACGATCCAAATCGATACCGTCATCTTCGCCATCGGCGACAAGGTGGACGAGAGCTTCGGCCTGCCGGTGAAGTGGAACCAGTTCGTCAAGAATCCCGAGCCGAGGTTCCCGGTGGAAGAGACATCTTACGAGGCCTTCGACCCGCAAGCCGGGCAACCGCTGGAGGGGGTCTTCCTGGCGGGCTGGTCGCGCGAGGCCAGCACCGGGCTGGTGGGCGTCGCCCGCAAGGACGGCGAGCGGGCGGCAAAATGTGTACTGGAGTACCTGGAGACCCTGCCACCCGGGGCCACCGCCGGGGCAGGCGAGGCGCTCCGGCTGCGCCTGCAGAGCCTGGGCAAGCCCGTGATCCTCAAGGACGACATCCTGCGCCTGGAGGCCGTGGAGCAAGCCGAAGCCGAGCGCCAAGGGCTGGAGGAGTTCAAGTTCGCCAGCAACGAGGAGATGCTGGCAGCCATGGGCCTGGCGCTGGAGGCTCGGGCCTAGCAGTATACGCAGGGCAAAATAAGGGAGTGGGGCCAGTTTCCCGCGGCCCCACTCTTTGATTTACTCAACCTGTGTGAAAACATTGAAACACAAAGCGCACAAAGGAATCGAATGCCGAAGGCACACGAAGGTGCGCGAAGGAAGATTTGGGAATCGGGAATTGCGAATCTGGGAGGGCGAGAGTAGAGAATGGAGAGTAGTGAGTAGTAG